>NZ_SJXI01000143.1:0-34824 GCF_004337455.1 Parafrankia sp. BMG5.11
AACACCACACAGAAGACACAGGCCCAGGCGGTCGAGCGGATCCTCTCGGCGCTCGACGGAATCAAGAACATGATCGCTTCTGTCCCGGTCGCCGACCTCACGGCCGCCCGGATCCCAATGCAGTTGCACACTCTGCTCGTCGGGCTGGACGGATCGGAGACAGTCACCGGGGGAGCCGACGTTGTCGATCATCTTGAGTCGGCCTCTACCGAGGAGCTCTTCAAGTTCATCGACAGTGAACTCTGATCCTCTATCCCCCAGGGCCTCCGACGATTCCCCGCGCCGGTCCCGGGAGTGTCCGACTGTCGATCGGTTAGCCCGGGGGAATTGCACCCCCGGGCCCCCACAGAACGAAGCGCGACGGTCTCCCATCACTTCGTTCTTCTCACCCAATCCGTCAGAAACTGGTGACCCACGCCCAACGGGCGAACAGGTGGGGCTGCCTACACAGCAGACCCTTCCACCAACGTTTGACCTCCTTGAACAACCGCAGCCGTCTGAACTTCCGCCTGGCCCACCGCACCAGGTAGGTGTTGACACGTTGCAGCAGACCGCACAGCGCGGATCGACTGAACCTCCCATAGCAGTTCGTCCAGCCGCGAACGACCGGATTTATCCACTCGGCGAGCGCCTCAATGTCATCGGTGGTGCGCAGGTGGATCCGCCACTGGCGGACCACACCTCCTCCATCTTCTTCAGGGCATCCCGGCGAGCCGGCCGGATCGGTGGATCTCATGCGGCCGGGTCGAGACGTTCGCCCCCCCCACTCCCCGCCTATGACCCATAGGTTTCCGGCGACGGTGAACGACCGGCATGCGGCAGACGAGCGCGTGTCGGCGTACGGACGGGCGAGGTGGTTGTCACGCTCTGCCGGCGACGAGGTAGTCGAAGGCGGGTGGCGGGCCGACCGTGCGTTCCAGGGTTTCGATGACCTTGCGAGGGTTGTCATATGGGCCTGACTGGTAGAACGGCTTGCCGCCTCTGCCGAAGGTGATGGCTGGGGGCCCTTCCCATGCGCCGAGCTGGCCGGCGGCCTGGGCGAAGTCGGCGTGGGGTTCGAAACCGAGGCTTCGGGCGTATCCCACGGCGCCGAGGACAATGTCCGCGGCGAGGTCGATCGGCGCGTCCTGCCATCCAGCGGGGTAGGCGGCGTAGTACTCGGGCAGGAACTGGGACAGCTCGACGTCGGTCTTGATGTCAGGGCCGAAGGCGTTTTTCACGCCCAGGCAATAGACGTCCACCAGGTACCCGCACACCGACGCCCTGTCCCAGCGATGCTTGCGGGCTACCAGCACGCTCACCAGGCCGCCGGTGCTCTCCTCATCGTCCTCGGGGGAGAGCGCCTCCGCGGCCCAGCCACGGGACGGGTTGACCGCCAGCCCCCGACTCCAGCCAACGTTGACCCAACAGCCGACGACCGGCGGTAGCCCGGCTGTCGCCCGGGCCTGCGCTGCCGCGGCCCGCACGAGGGGGGCGACCCGCGAGGGCGCAACGCCCAAGGCACGAGCTATCTGCTTCGGCGACTTCCCCTCGCCGCGTAGCCGGGACACCTGATCGCGTAGCTCTGCATCGTCCACGATCAAGGAATCATAGCGGCGCAGCTCGTACCCCAGGCCGTCTACCTGCCATCACGACTACCGCGGCCGGCGGGCGAACGACCACGGCGCGACCGGAACGAGCGTTTCGAGCCGATCAGGACTCCTTGTCGCAGTTCACTGGCCGTGCTCGGTTGAGGCTGACTCAGCCCGGCAGTAAGGGCACGGTCGGGCCGACAGGACGGTCCGCCCGTGCCTCGGCGTACGGGGGAAGACTGGCCGCATGGAGTTGCTGATCGCCCGCAACCCGGATCCGGATTCCCGGCTGCCGTACCTGCTGCGTCTTCCTCTGGCCGGTGGGTTGGTGTTCCGCACTGCCGGGACGTGGCCTCGGACCACAGCGCTGTACTGCTACCCGCTGTCGAGCGTCGACTGGCCGGAAGCCGCGGAGATCGTCGAGCGGGTGCCGTTGCGGTCCTGTGTCCGTCGTGGCGCGGCCATCGATCTGGTCGCCGACCGGGCCCGGGAGAACCGCTCCCAACTGGTGTTCACCACCGCGCGGGGGCGCGACGCGGTGTTCTGGCAGTCCCCGCGGACCCGTAAGCAGGCCCGGCCGAATGTCCGCACCCCCACCGCCCGCGCCGGCGGTGTCACCGAGCTGGAGATCGTGGTCGACTCCCACGAGAAGTACCCCTACCGGTTCGCCACCCAGCAGGTCCGCACCGTGCGCCGCGCCCTGCCCGCGGGCGACTACGGCCTGCTCATCGACGGGCGGCTGGCCGCCGCGGTGGAACGCAAGTCCCTGCCGGACCTCGTCACCAGCCTCACCACCGGCAAGCTGCGCTACGCCCTGGCAGACCTCGCCGCCCTGCCGAGGGCCGCCGTCGTCGTCGAGGACCGCTACTCCCAACTGTTCGCACTCGACAAGGTGCGCCCCGCCCTGGTCGCCGACGGTCTCGCCGAACTGCAGATCCGCTGGCCAGGCGTGCCGATCGTGTTCTGCGAGACCCGCCCCCTGGCGGAGGAGTGGACCTACCGTTACCTCGCCGCCGCCCACATCTGGGCCGCCGCCGAACAGGCGGCGCTAACCCGCATCGGCCCGCTCGGAGGCGACCTCGACCACGCACCCGCGGCCCCCGAACCCACCACCGCCGAGGTACGCACCTGGGCCCGCGCCCACGGCATCACCGTCCCCGACCGAGGACGGCTACGACCCGACGTCTGGGACGCCTGGCGCGCCGCGCACTGACCCCGGTCGACCCTCATCAACAAGCGCTTTCGCATCTCAACGAGAGAACCACGACCACGGGGGCAAGCTCCGACATCGACCCATACGCACCAGCCAGAAGGCCGCTGAACTACCTGATCTTGGCGGCGTTCCCATTACCGGCATAGCCGTCGCGGCGGATCTTCGCATGGACCGGTTCCACCGATACGGTCGGGCCGTTGACCTGCAGGTTCAGGTTCGCATTAATGCTGGCTGGGTGCACTGGTCACCGCGACCAACGGTGCGACCTGGGCATTTGGCCAGATCAGGATCTTGGCGACCAGCACTAATGCGAACCTCCATAGTGTGGCTGTCCACATGCGTAGCGCAGCTGTGGTGCCCGTGCCAGTCCAGAGATGCCACGCTTGTCCGTCCAGCGACGGTGAACGATCAGGTGGTGCTCGGGCCAGCCTGACATGCCGGTGCCGGCCGCCGCTTCCCACGGCGGCGGCCGGCACCGGCCTACCTCGGCCCCCAGGACAGGCCACAAAGCGCCGATCGGCCGGCTCGGTACTCTGGCGGCTACGCTCGCTGGTCGTGGAGGACGTGGCAAACGAGGGTGACCGGATCCGGCTCACGGCGCTGGGACCTGCGCAACTCCGGCACTCCGACCTCGGCGGACCGGCGCCGGCGGGATCCTCGCCAAACGGGCGCGGACTGTCACCTGGCGGCGGGAGGAAGCCGGACACGAAAGGCGGCGCGTTCATGATTCCGCCGTCAGACCTTCAGACCCCGCTGCTCGGCAGTCGCACCTGCGGGGCCACGGCGTCTACTCTCGTGTCAGCATGTCGTTTGATAGGGGATCCCGGGCACCTCGTTCAGCCACTCGGTAGCCGACAGCCCTCGACCGGCGACGCTACAGGCCCAGGTTCGCAAAACACCGTTGTCAAGGTCGGAAATGCGCTGGATGTCGTAAAGCCAGAGTGCACGCTCATCGCTGATGGCGGAATGGTTGCTGCTGATGGTCGCGAGACTCCCGCCGCGTGGATGGAACACGACCGCTCCGAGACTCCTGCCCTCAAGATCTGCCGTTCGAGTCGGATTCTTCGGGTCGTGCACGTCGTAGATCCGCAGCCGACCCACATCCGCGGTGGCACCGATCGAGTCAGGGATGTGGCTGGTAGCGACCAGCCGGCGGCTGTCGGGGCTGAACGCCACCGCGCCGAGGTCCTGATCGTCATCGATGCTGGTGACGAGAGCGGGAGAACCGAGACCGTGAAGGGCGTAGAGCCGTAGCCGTCCACCGCCTCCGCCTTCGCCAACGAAGCTGGTGGTGGCGAGCAGGTCGCCGTCAGGACTGAACTTGACATCGCCGGGATGTTGGTCATCGTCGATGCTCACGACGCGGGCCGGGGACTCGGGACGGCGGATGTCGTACAGCAGCAGCCGCCCGCCGCTGCCGGCGAAGACGCTGCTGACAGCGGCAAGTGTGCTGCCGTCTGGGCTGAAGGCAACCCCTGCGAAGCTCTGATCGCTGTCGACGCTGGCGGCGAGTACTGGCTTGCGCGGGTCGCGAACGTCGTAGAGTCTCAGCAGGCCGTGCCCGCCAACTCCCGTGGTGTTGCTGATCGTCGCGAGGATCCTGCCGTCCGGGCTGAACTCGATCCCGACCGGCTGGCGGTCATCGTCCATGCTGGCGACGGGGTCCAACCGGTGCGGGCCGGCGAACGTGTACAGCCGCACCAGCCCACCGTTCCCGGTGCCGCTGTTGATGTAGCTGATGGTCGCGATGACATGACCGTCGGGGCGGAAGGCCACCCCGTCGGGATTCAGTCCGTCGTTCATGACGACAGTGGGGGTCGGAGCACGAGGGTTCTGGATGTCGAAGATTCGGAGCTTTCCTTTGCCATCGGAACCGGTGTAACTAACGGTGGCGAGGACGTCGCCGTCAGGGCCGAATGCGACTCCGTCGAGGGCCGGGTCGCTCACTGTGGCGTCGAGAACCGGCGTATGAGGATCATCTAGGTCGTAGATCCGCCCGCCGTGAGTGGCGAGGGTACGGCCATCGGGACCGACTTTCACCCCGTTGAGGATGGGGTCGTTCATGCTGGCCATAAGAGTCGGAGTGCGGGGATCGCCGAGGTCGTACAGCCGCAGCCATCCTCCGTTCGCATTGCCGGGGATATCGCTGGTGGTCACGAGAGTACGGCCGTCCGGGCTGAACGCCACGCCGTCGAAGTTCTTTTCGTTGGTGATACCGGCGGTGAGGGTCGGGGCGCGGGGGTCACGGACATCGTAAAGAGTCACACCGCCACCGCCACCGCCGGCCGCGGCAAGTGTTCCACCCTCCGGGCTGAACGCCACCCGGCTGTAGACGTGGCCGTCGTCGACGGTGACGATGACGGCCGGAGCACGGGGATCGCGGACGTCGTAGAGACGGACCTGGCTTCCGCTGATGTCACCGCCGATGTCGCTGAGGCTGGCGAGCGTGCGGCCGTCGGGACCGAACGTGATCCCGTTGGGAGCGAGGATGTTCGGCTCCTCGATGGTCGCGATCAGCGGCAGCTGAGGATCATGGATGTCGTACAGGCGCAGGAGCCCCCCGACGGCACCATTACCGGACACCGCGAGAGTGTGACCGTCCGGACTGATCGCGATCCCGCTGAATCCCGCGCCAGCCAATCGTGGGGGGCCACCAAAAGCGGCCATGAAAGTGGCGGTGAGAGTGGCGGTGGAATCGTGGATGTCGTACAGCCGTACCTGCGCTCCGCCGTCGGCGGAGCCGCCGGCCACGAGGGTGCGGCCGTCCGGGCTGAACTCGACCGCACCGAGATCCGGGCCACCGTCGATGTTCGTGATGAGGACCGGTTTGTGGATGTTTCCGATGTCGTACAACCGCAGCCGGTACTCCTCGGTCTCAAGAAGATAGCCGGCGGTGGCGAGTAGATGGCCGACCGGGCTCAGCGCGACTCCTACGAGAGACTCGTCGGAGTCGACCGCGCTGACCCAGGGGGCACGGTTGAGCGCGCTCGCGAGATCGCTGCGGGTGTCAAACGTGGACACCATCCACTCGGCGGCGATATTCAGCCGGAGAGCCGTTATGGGATCGCGGGCGCGGATCTGATCCGCCCGAGCGAGCAGGGCGCGGGCGGCGGCCAGATCGCGTTGTCTGAGTGCCTCCTGCCGCTGCCGGCCGGTGCTGATCCACTGGATCGTGGTGGTGATCCCGCCAGCTGTGACGAGGAGCAGAAGAACTGTCAGGACGGCCACGATTCGTCGTCGACGTCGCTGGCCATGGCGGCGGCTGGCGGTGAGGAAGGCCCGGCTGGCGGGAGTGAGCTCGTCGCGGTGCAGGGCGGTGAGGACCGCGACGGCGAGGGCAAGGCTCCACAGCCGGCTGCTTGGCTGACCGGCGCGCTGCCAGTCGGCGGCGGCGCCTTCTGCCTGCGTGCGTTGCCGAAGCCGGTCGGAGGCGCTGGCAACCGCCTCGGCTAACGGAGGCCAGGCGTTGAGTAGCCGCTCGTGGGAGACCTCGACCGTCACAGCTCCCCCACCGGAAGCGTCGACCGTGAGGAGCCGGCGCGCGACAAAGGGCGTCAGCATGGCACGCACGGTGTCGGACAGCTGGTCGAGTCCGACCCGCCGGCGACTGGGCCTGCCATCCGCGTCGACCTCCACCAGTTGCAGCAGAGCGGCCAGCACTTGTTCCGCGCCGGTCCCGACGACGGTGCCGCTGGCGGAGGCACCGGCGCTGGCTCTGCCGCTGGCTGTGGCTTCGGTGAGGGCGGCGTCGGCGTGTTCGACAAGGGCGCCGCGGACTCCGCCGGTGGCGGCATACAGGGCTGCGGTCAGCACGGTCGTGCCGGTCTCCCTGGCCCTCGCGTACAGCCGTTGCAGTGTGTAGGCCAGCAGCGGCAGGGCTTGTCCGTCCCCGGTGTCGGTGACCATCCGGGCGACCAGTTCCTCGTCGACCGTCAGCCCAGCCAGCCGCGCCGGCATCGTGATCACCAGCGGAAGAAGCTCGCGGCTGAGCGGGCTGAGCGCATCGACGCGTAGGTGCAGCTCGGCGGGAGCGGCCGCTTCGATGAGGCGGTCGACGAACTCGGAGCGAAGCGTCGCCACCGCCCGTACGGGCCCGCCTGTCGCCTCGGCCAGCAGGCCCAGAAACGCGCGCTGTTCGTCCGGGCCGGTGCGTAGCAGAAGCTCCTCTGCCTGGTCGATGACGAGAAGTATCCGCCGCGCCGGCGAGGACGCCGCCAGCAGCTCCTCGGCGATCTCCCGCATGTCGCCGGCGGCGAGGCGGTCGGCCAGCGAGCCGGCCTGCCAGTCCATTCCGTGCTCCGCACCGGCCGCCGCGAGCACCGCGGCCAGGGCGACCACCGGCCTACCGGCCGGTACCAGCGGACGTAACACCAACCAGTCCTCGTCCCTGTCCAAGGTGGGTGCGAGACCGGCCGCGACCAACGACGACTTTCCGCACCCCGAGGGTCCGATCACCACCAGTAATCCCGCCATGTCCCCGGCGGGGGACCTCAGCTTGTCTGCCAGCAACCGGATTTCCTCGTCCCGGCCCTTGAAGACCTCTGCCCTGCTCGCATCGAATGCCGCCAGCCCGGGAAACGGTGACCGGCCGGGCCGCCACACCGCATCTCGGGCCACCGGGCCCCCCGGGAAATGCGGCGCCGCGGACGGCATGCGGCTGCCGGGAAAGGTCGGGGAGTTCTCAGGTTTCGCCCGCAGACCGGCCGCCGCCGCCTGAAGCCGACGGCTGGCCTCCTGCCGTTCCAGACCGAACAGGTCGATCCCGACCACCTGCCCCAACAGGCCGGGCTGGGGGCAGTCCTCCACCCGCACCACCAGCAACCCGCGGTCGGCCCCGGACGGGTCCCTCGCCCATGCGGCCTGCCACTCCGCCTCGCGGTACGCCGAGGTCAGATATGCCTCTGACAACACAGCCAGCGTCCGCGTCGCGTTCATTGCCGCCTGGTGCATCTCGTGGACGAAATGCGATCCCGGCCGGAAGTCCCATGACTGGAGCACAACAGGATGTCCAGCTTCCTCGAGCTGCCAGGCCACCCATTCGGCCCAAGCACGATCCGCTTCCGCGTACGACACGAAGAAATCGACGCCATCATCAGCAGGCACAGCGCAGTCATCCCCCCGCCAGCCCGAAGCCGACCAGTGCCGCGAGATCCGACCACCTGGCGGGTCTCGCTGGCAGCGATTCTGCCACCATCAGTCGCCCACCAACTGAGCGGCTGAGCGGCGGAGCCGATGACCACGCGAACCAATAGGAGATCTGGCCACCCAACGTAACTCCTGCCGGCTGAGACTCAGGAACGCCCAGCGTTCCGGTTCCCAACGTAGCCGGTCCGACGAATCTTCGCGTGGACAGGTTCGATGGACACGATCAGGCCGTTGACCTGCAGGTTCAGGTTCGCATTAATGCTGGTTGGGTGCACTGCCGGGCGCATGTACTGCTTCCACGCATTCATGGTCCGTCAGTCCCGTGGCAGGAGGGCTGTGGCAGCCGCGTGGGCGAGGACGGCCTGGCTGGTGGCGGACGGGCCGAGCCGGTTCCAGTGGAAGATCAATACGTGTGTGAGGATCGCCCGGAGCCCCCGGCCGAGGTGTGTCTGTGCGGCGGCGTCGCCGAGTTGGCGGCCGGCGGTCTGGAAGGCTGCGAGCCAGGGGGCAGCGTGGGCGAACGCGTCGAGCCCGGCCGCTCTGGGCCGCCAGCGGCTGGCCGGGCGCCCCGGTCGCAACGTTCGCACTGTTGTAGGTCGCGGCCAGCCGGTCACGGTCGGCCTGATCGAGCAGGTGGGCGAACCGTCCGGCCATGCTGGTGCAGGTCCGCGGAGCCGCAGTGACCCGTAGCCGGAAGTCACCGCGGCTGATCGCTTCGGTCGAGACGGCCCACACCTCGACGTCGGCGTCGTAGCCCATCCAGCTGATCGTCTCGGTCGCGCTGGGCTGGAAGGGTGCCGTGAACAGGGGCCCGGGCCTGGATGGTGTCGCCGTCGTGGTAGCAGACGTGCGGGACGGCGAAGACCCACCGGTGGACGTGGATGGTCTGGGCCTGGGCGGCGGTGCGGACCTCGAACGCGAGGCTGGTCGCCCAGCTGGCCAGGTAGTCGTAGTCGCTGAGGATCAGCGCGGCGGCGCCGGCTCGGCGCTCATCATGGCGCTGCGCCAGCTCGGCAGCGCGGTCGGTGTCGCTGTTCTCGGCGCGGTGTACCGCGCCCACCTCGACATAGATGGCCTGTGCCACCCGCGTCGGCCCATGCGGCGCGACGGGGTATCTCGGCCGGCCTCACCGTGGGCCCACCAGCGTGGCTCGGAGGATTTGCTGCGGTCCGCCCGCGCTGCCTTCGTCCACGGCATGGACACAACTCTCTGGATCTGCGCCACCCTCGGCACCGCCACGCTGATCCTCACCCTCCTCGCCCTGCCCGGCCAGCACACACCGATCACCCGACCCCGGCCCAGCCCACACCTCAACCGGCGGCAAGAACGAGCCGACGCGAGGACGAGCAAGCGGCGGCTGTCGCGGGCGTAGGCGACCCGGGTTGAGGGGTCGTCCGGTGAGCGCGTCCGCGGTGGTGGGCAGCGGTATGCCGGCGCCAGCGAGCGGGTAGCTGGTGGGTGGAGGGGCTTAAGAACATCGCCGCAGCGCTCGGAGGGCGAGTTCGACATAGTGCTCGATGTCCGCGGTGTCCGGATGTGGGAGGAGTTGGAGTATCCGCACGAGGCCGAGGAACTGATAGGCGATGTCGGTGGCCGTGATGTCGTCGGCGAGGGTGTGGTCGGTTCGGGAGCGTTCGACGGCGTCGTGTCCGACGCCGGTCAGGTGGGCGAGGCACCGCTGCAGGTCGGCGCCTGAGGGTTCGGCGTTCGCGAGCAGGTCGACCGCCGCCCGGTTGCGGACCAGAGGCATCAGCGCCGTGGTGAAGAACGCCCGGAGGGCGTCGATCGCGGGCTGATCCGGCGGGAGGCCGGACGTCGCGAGGCCGGCCAGATCGGTACCGGTGACCTCGTGCACCAGGTCCTGGCGTGTCGGGAAGTGCCGGTAGAGCGTGCCGACACCCACTCCCGCTTCCTTGGCGATGGCGCGCATGTCGACGTTCAGGCCGCACTCCCCCAACATCGTCGTGGCCGCCTCGACGATACGGGCCCGGTTGGCGACCACGTCGCGCCGCGGGCCCTGCGTGCGCTCCACGACGACAAGCCTAGCGGCCCGCCCCGCCGATCGGAACGCATGTTCCGATGTGCTATCTTCCCAAAAACGGAACGCATGTTCCGAAGTGGTGGGAGTGGCGATGAAAACGGTCGTGATCACTGGAGGAACCGACGGGATGGGGGCTGCACTCGCGCGTCACTACCTGCGGGAGGGCAACCAGGTCGTCGTGGTGGGCCGCAGCCGAGCCAAGTTCGAGGCGCTGCTCGCCTCGTTGGCTGCTGACGGCGTGGCCGCGACCGGTCGCGCGTCGTTCCTCGCGGCCGATCTTTCCCTCGTCGCCGAGAGTGAACGGGTGGTCGAGCAGATACGGGCGTCCCACGAGCGCATCGACGTACTCGTGCTGGCCGCGTCGTTCATCCGCCAGAAGCGCCACGAAACCGCGGAGGGGCACGAAGCATCGTGGGTGCTCTTCTTCGTCTCCAAGTACATCCTGCTCACCGGGCTGGCGTCACTGCTCGCGGACAGTGATCGTCCGACGGTCGTGAACACGTCGGTGCCGGGCGCGAAAGCCGGGGCGATCGATTTCGATGATCTCGAATCCGCGCAGCGCTTCAGCTTCGTCCGATCCAATGCCCAGCAGCGGCGGGCCAACGAGCTGCTCGGCATTCTCGTGACCAGTGACAACCCGGCGCTCGCCTATATCACGTGGGGACCCAGGCGGCTGGTCAGGACCAGCCTCGCCGGCGACGTCGGACGAGCAATGAAAATCGCCTCCGTCCTTCTGGGGGCCGTCGCCGGGCAACGGCCAGACGACGCCATAGCGCCGATCATCACATTCGTCGCCGACCCGCCCGCTGGCCGCGCCGCCTACCGCGGCGCCACACAGGTCGCCCTTGTCCAAGGCCCGCACGATACCGACGATGCTCGCCGGCTCGCGGCCGAGACCACTGCCCTCGTCACCGGCCGCTGAGCGGTCTTTACGGGTCGAGTGCGGCCGGTCGGCGGCAGGGCTGACGGCGTACCGGCCGTACAGTTGACGATCGGTGCCGGGTCTTTCACTGTCGGTCGTGCGTAGTGTGCCGCCTACAAACCCCCAGCCGACTCCTTCACCTGCGTTCCGCGTAACTCGGTCTGCCTAGAGTGGCGATCATGGCTGTGACCTGGGTGGACATGCCGATGTGCCGCTGCGGGCCGTTTCTCTAGGCTCCAGCGGGTTTCGGGGCGGGTCCGGTCGGGGTTCCGGCGCGCTGAGCCCGGTGGATCGTGTGCGGTGGGGTGATGTGCAGGGCCGCGAACAGGTCGCGGGCGGGCTTGGTCAGTTCGGTGACCTGCTGGAAGGTGCCGGCGGGGCCGGTGAAGGTGCCGATGTGGATGCGGTCGAGTTCGCGGCGCATCCGGGTCCAGGTCATGCCGGTGGCGTTCTCGGCGACGCGGACGAGCAGGAGAGCGGGCCAGCAGAGCAGGACGTGGGCGCGGATCCGTTCTTCGAGCCGGTGGTAGACGGGTCGCAGTTGAAGGACGGTCTTCATGTCGCGCCAGCTGCGCTCGACCTCGAGCAGCTGCTTGTAGCCCAGGGCGATGTCCTGCGCGCTCATCGTGGGGTCGGCGCAGCGCAGCAGGTACTTGCCGTCGAGGTTCTCCTCGGCCTTCGTTCTGGTCTTGTCGGTGCGCAGCAGCCCGCCGGGGGTGATGCGCAGGAACCGGTTCAGGCCCGGCATCGTCGAGATCTTCCCGCGCAGCTCGGCTCGTTTCACCGGGGTGAGCGTGTCGCTGCCGGCGATGAGATCTTCGAGCTGGTGGATCAGCTCGGCGCGGGTCGCCGCGTCGCGCGCCGCGGCGTCGGGATTGAAGCAGACGACGAACCGGTCGGCGGTCGCCTCAGCGGAGCCGGACCGTGCTCGTCGGTGGCGGGCTCGCCGCGCCAGTCGCGCGGCACGTCGCCGTCGGGGTCCTCGGTCTCGAAGTAGGTGGAGGTCGTGTCGAAGAACAGCAGGTCGACCTGGAGGTTGAGCAGGTCCGCGACCTGGAAGTAGACCTGCTTCTCCAGCTCGCCGCGGACCTGGTGCAGCCAGTCCATCGCCCGGTAGCAGGCATCGTCGGACACCTCGCCGAACCCGTCGTTGTGCACGTCGTGGCTCATCCACTCCGCGGCGGCCAGCTTCGAGGCCGGGGCGAGTGCCCGGTTGGCCACCAGGGCGAACAGCACCCGCTCCGTCGCGGCCGCGTCGCGGGGCCGGCCCCGGCCGGACGCGACGAGGCGGCGGACGGCCTGCTGGTCGAGGTCGTCCTCGCGGCCGAAGACGAAGTTCGGGGCCTTGAGCCGTTCCGGGTGGTCGCGGCAGCGCTCCTGGGCCGCCGTGATCGCGGCGTTGGTGAACGAGATGAGCGCGACGCCACGTCGGGGGTCGAGGCCAGGCCGCAGAATGAACCGCTCCACGATGCTCTGGGTCTTGCCTGCTCCTGGGCAGACCCTCACGACCTGGCTGCCCGGTGTCTCGATCAGCAAGCGCTGGGCCGGGCTCGGGTTGAAGCGCAGCCCGGTGGAGGCGTCCGACATCAGGAGACCTTGATCACTTCGGTGATCGCCTGGGCGAGGTACTCCGGGCAGGCGAAGTCTGGGCCGATGAGGGTGGCCAGGTCATGGGCGAACTCACCCTTACTGATCAGTTCCTTGTCGGCGTACGGCGCAAGGTAGAGGGCCTTGGCCTGATCGCCCCCCTCGACGCTCTTCTGCCGCTTCTCCTCGGAACGGGGGTGTTGCTTCAGATAGGCAGCACGCAGCACCCGCTCGTTGGCGTCGGCGGCCCCCAGCAAGTCCGCTTCCAGCGTGTAGGGCGCCTCGGCGACATGCAGGATGTCGCTTGCGCCGACCTCCACCGCGAGGGCCTCAAGAGCCTGAACCGCCCGCACCCCGATCGAGCAGCCGCAGGCGGTCACCGCCGTGATGCGACTATGGCTCACCCGGCCGCATGGTGTCGCGCCACAATGACCCGGATCGGTTGACCCACATCGCGCTCTGGCCGGGCTCTGGCCGGATTCGTCGCGGCATTGGCGAGTGGTCCGGTCGACGGCGCATCCGATGGTCTGGCCCGCTCACTGCGGAAATGTTCCACTGACCTCCGCCCGGTCGTGACCGTCGGAGGAGAAGAATGTCTGCCACCGCAGAAAGGGCCGACACGCCGCTGGACGTGTCGGTCGAGGCCACGCCGCTGCCGACTGACGACGCGGACGCGCTGGAGGTGTTTCTCGCGCTGCGCGACCGGCTCGGCGACGAGGAGGTGTTCCTGCTCGAGGACCTGCACCGCGACCAGGCCGGCCAGTGGCAGGGGAGCGTCGTCGGCATCGGGCGACTCGCCGAGATAACGGTCACCGGTCTGCAGGTGCGGGCCACGGGAACAGGGCCCGTGGCGAACGCACTGCGTGCCCACTGCGCCCGGCACACCCGCGACGGATCGCGGCTAGCCGGCCCCTCGGCCGTCTGGGATCTCCTGCGCGGCGCGCTGAACCTGTTCCGGGTCCACACCGCGGTCCCCACGTCCCGGTTCGCGTTCGGTTTCCTCACCTCGGTCGCCTATGACGCCGCCGCTCTGATGGAGGACCTCCGCCCGCGGGAGGCCGAGCCCGATGTCCCGGACCTGACGGTCACCCTGTTCCAGCGGACGATCTGGTTCGACCGGCAGCAGCGCAGCCCGGTCGTACTCACGGCCACCGGGCCCGACCTGCCCGTCCCGTCCCCCCTCGAGCTGAGCACGGACGTCCCGTTCGCCCCGGCCGCGGTGCCCGACGCGCCCGCCGCGCTGTCGGTGCACGACACCGTGGACCGCGCCGAGTTCCTCGGCTGGGTGCAGCGCTGCCTCGACCACATCCGCGTCGGTGACGTCTACCAGATCCAGGTCGGCCACCGGATCGACATCCGGTCCCGGCTGGGCCCCACCGGGGTCTACCAGCGACTGCGGGCTCGCAACCCGTCGCCCTACATGTACTTCGTCACCCAGGCCGGCGTAACGCTGATCGGCGCCAGCCCCGAGGTGCTGTTCCGCATCCAGGACGGCCGCGTCGTCATGCGGCCCATCGCGGGCACCACCCGTCGGGATCCCACCGGAGCCGACAACGAGCGCCGGGTCGAGGAGCTGGTGAGCAGCGTGAAGGAGCAGGCCGAGCACATCATGCTGGTCGACCTGTCCCGCAACGACGTCAGCAGAGTCTGCCGGCCAGGGTCGCTGGCGGTGGACGCGCTGATGGCGGTCGAGGAGTTCTCCCACGTCTTTCACCTGGTCTCCACGGTGTCCGGGCAGCTCACGGCCCAGGCCGACGTGTGGGACACCCTGCAGGCCACCTTCCCGGCGGGCACGGTGACCGGCGCGCCGAAGATCCGCGCAATGCAGATCATCGACGAGACCGAGCGCGAGCGCCGCGGCATGTACGCCGGCGCCGTCGGCCTGCTCGACGTCCGTGGCTGGAGTGAACTGGCGCTGTGCATCCGCACGATCGTCCACCGGCGCTCTCCCGAGCCCGACGGCGATGTTCACCACTACTCCACGCAGAGCTGCGCGGGCGTGGTGGCCCTGTCCGAGCCGAAACGCGAATGGGACGAGACATTGGCGAAGATGAGCGCCACCTACTGGGCGGTCACCGGAAACGAGCTGGCATGACCGTATTCGTGGTGGATGCCTACGACAGCTTCGTCCACATCATCGTCGAGTACCTGGGGGCGCTGGGCGCGGACACGGCGGTGGTCCGGTCCGGGATCCACACTCCGGACGGGCTTGCCTCCCGGCAGCCCAGCGCTCTCGTGCTCGGTCCCGGGCCCGGGCACCCCGCCGACTCCGGGCACGTGGAGCTCGTCAACCGCTTCGCCGGCGAGATCCCGCTGCTCGGGGTATGCCTGGGCCACCAGGCGATCGCACTCGCCTTCGGCGGCACGGTACGCCTGGCGGACAATCTGATGCACGGCCGGACCAGCACGATCGCCAACGACGGCGCCGGGGTGTTCGCCGGTCTGTCCGACCGGCTCACGGTCACCCGTTACCACTCGATCGTGGTCGCCGAGCCGCTGCCCGCGGGGCTGGTGGCCACCGCGCGGTCGACCGACGACGGTCACCTCATGGGGCTGCGTCATCGCGACCTGCTGGTCGAAGGCCTGCAGTTCCACCCGGAGAGCATCGCCACGCCGGACGGCTCGGCCATGCTGGCGAACTTCCTCGCCGCCGCGGTCTCCTGACCGCTGCGCGCACCTACCGGCGCCCGGCGCCGCGCTCGTCCAGGTGGCCGATCAGCGCGATCGCCTCGGCGATGTGGTCCCGCTCGACGGCTCCGTACCCGACCACCAGCGCGGGTTCCGCCGCCTGCCGGTCGGTGCGGAAGTCCCGTCCCGTCTGCGCGAGGACGAAGCGTCGGCCGGCGACCAGGGCCAGGCGGGCGTCGTCGACACCGGCCGGCAGTGCCACATAACTGTGCGAGCCAGCCTCGACACCAAGGGTCCTCGCGCCCGGCAGGTAGGAGGCGACCGCGCTCCTGAGGGCGTCATGCCGCGCCCGGTACATCTCCCGAACCCTGCGGATGTGCTGGTCGAACAAGCCCCTGGAGACGAGGTCGGCCAGGGCCAGCTGGGTGAGCCTGTCCGGCGCGCCCAACCATCTGGCCTGGCCGCGGCGCAGCGCGTCGAGCACCTGGGGCGGCCCGACCAGCCAGCCGAGCAGGGGGCCGGGCCCGAGCAGGCTGCGGGTCGAGCCGGCATACACGACCCGGTCGGGCAGGCGGCGCTGGAGAACCAGCGGAGCGCTGCCGCCCCCGAACCAGAGGTGGCCTTCCGGATCGAACTCGATCACCCAACCCCGCGCCTGTTCGGCCCAGCCCACGAGCGCGTCCCGCCGCGGCGCGGAGAGCGCGACGCCGGTCGGCAGTTGCTTGACCGGGTTGACGAGCACCGCGCGGGCA
This sequence comes from Parafrankia sp. BMG5.11, assembly GCF_004337455.1. Lineage (NCBI taxonomy): Bacteria > Bacillati > Actinomycetota > Actinomycetes > Frankiales > Frankiaceae > Parafrankia > Parafrankia sp. BMG5.11. The sequence goes on from NZ_SJXI01000143.1 coordinate 15,860, forward strand.
CCGGACCGGGCCAGGGCGGCCACGTCCAGGCCGGCGTCGTCGACCGGGACGCCGATCACCTCGGTGCCCGCCCTGGAGACCACTCTCCGGTGCCGCGGGTCGCCCGGGTCCTCCACGGCCAGACGGTCGATGCCGAACTCACGCAGAACAGCGCACACCGCGGTCAGGGCATGGGTGAACCCCGAGGTGACAGCGATCTCCGACGGCGCCGCGGTCACGCCGCGAACCCGGCCGAGATAGCCGGCCAGCTCGGCGCGCAGCTCGGGCGCGCCCAGCGCGTTGTGCGCCGGCCGCTGGCCCCGGTCCATCGACCGGACCACGCCCTCGTAGGCGATCAGCCATTCCCGGCCGGGGAACAGCGCCGCGCCCGTCGCGCCCGCCCTCAGATCGAACCGGACCGGGTACGGCGTGACGGCGGTGGTGTCAGGGAACGCGCCGACCGGCAGGTGGGACGAGACCCGGGTACCCGAGCCCTGGGCGGCGCGCAGGTAGCCCTCCCCGACCAGCTGTTCGTACGCCTGGACCACGACGCTGCGGGACACCCCGAGGTCGCTCGCCAGGCTCCTGCTCGACGGCAGCCTGGTCCCCGGGGGGAGGGTGCCGTCGAGAACACGGCTCCGGACAACCGTCTTGATCTGCGTGGACATCGATACCGCGGAACCGCGGTCGACGTCCATCGAAAGCATTCTCGACATTTCTTCTCTTCCAGGTTCCAGAAGATTCGCTCGCTGATCGCCGCACCGGCGGCGCTGTCGAAATGGACCGGCCGCACCGGCCCGTGGCGGTCTTGTGACCCGGCGCAGGCGCTGACAGCCTGACTTCCACCAGACGGAGGGAGACAGCCATGGCCGAGCAGGAGAGACGTCCTGTTACCGACGCGGCCCGCTGGACCTCGATCCTGTCCGCGCTCACGAAAGGCCGGGATCTCGCCGGGCCGGACGTCGAGTGGGTCATGAACGAGGTCATGCGGGGCGCGGCGGACGACGCCCGGCTCGCCGGGTTCCTGGTCGCTCTGCGCGCCAAGGGCGAGACGGTCGCCGAACTGGACGCGCTGCTGCGCGCGATGCTCCGCCACGCCGTGCCCGTCCAGGTCGACGGCCCGGTCCTGGACATCGTCGGCACGGGTGGAGACCACGGCGGCACGGTGAACATCTCCACCATGTCGGCGGTCGTCGCCGCGGCCGCCGGGGCCCGTATTGTCAAGCACGGAAACCGCTCCTCGTCCTCACGATGCGGTTCCGCCGATCTGCTCGAACAGCTCGGCGTGGCGATCGACCTGCCGGCCTCGGCCGTGCCGGCATCGCTCGACGAGGTCGGAATAGCGTTCTGTTTCGCTCCGGTGTTCCATCCCGCGATGCGCCACGCGTCGCCCGTCCGCCGCGCACTGGGCCTCCCGACCGCCTTCAACGTGCTGGGCCCGTTGAGCAACCCGGCCGTACCCGCCGCCTGCGCGGTCGGTGTCGCCGACCGGCGGATAATCCCCGTGGTCGCCGGCGTGCTGGCCGAGCGTGGCGCCCGCGCCCTGGTGTTCCGCGGCGACGATGGTCTCGATGAGCTGACCGTGACTACCACCTCGCAGGTGTGGGCGGTGCAGGACGGAACGGTTCGCGCGGAGGCGTTCGACCCCCGGGCGGTCGGCATCCACCGAGCGGGACCTGATGCGCTGCGTGGCGGGGACCCGGAACACAACGCGACTGTGGCCCGCGAGGTGTTCGCCGGCTCGCGCGGACCCGTCCGCGACGCCGTGCTGCTGTCCGCCGCGGCCGGACTGGCTGCTGCCGTGCCCAGCGCCGAGCCGGTGGCGGCACGCATCGGGGCGCAGCTCGCCAGGGCCGAGCGGGCGATCGACGAGGGCCACGCCCAGGCGTTGCTGGAACGCTGGGCCGCGGTCAGCGCCAGGCTGGCCGGCACGCGACCGGCTGGCGATGTGCCGACAGCGTCCGCCGCCACCGCGCCACACCCGCGCCTCGCCGGCTAGGCCCCGCGAACCCCTCGCGCCAGGTCGGCGGCGAGGCGGCCCACCGCCCGGATGCCCGCGGCCTCCGAGTCCGCGTCCAGCAGCCGTCGCACGAAGGCCGCTCCGACGATCACCCCGTCGCACTCGGGCGCGATGGCGGCGGCCTGCTGCGGGGTGGACACGCCGAGCCCCACGCACACCGGGATGTCCCGCGCCGCGCGGACCCTGCGCACCAGCCCGGCGGCGACGGCGGCCTGCGCCCCGCCCGTCCCGGTCACCCCCATGAGGGATGCCGCATACACGAAACCCGTCGAGGCCTGCGCGGTCAGACTGATCCGTTCCCGGGTGGAGGACGGGGCGACCAGGTACACGCGGTGCAGCCCGGACTCGGCCGAGGCAGCGCTCCAACCGCTGGTGCCGGCCTCCTCCGGGATGAGGTCCGGGGTCACCAGCCCGTGCCCGCCCGCCTGCGCGAGCCGGCTCGCGAACCTCGCGACGCCATAGCGTTCCACCAGGTTCCAGTAGGTCATGCACAGGACCGGAACGTTCCGGCCGGTGACCGCCGCGACGATGTCGAACAGGTCGTCGGTGGTGAAGCCGGCGGCCAGGGCCGCCGCGGTGGCCCGCTGGATCACCGGGCCGTCCATCACCGGGTCGCTGTAGGGCAGGCCCAGCTCGATGATGTCGACACCGGACTCGGCCATGGCCTGCGCCGCCGCCACCGTCGCGCGGGCGGACGGGAACCCCGCGGGCAGGTATCCGACCAGTGCCGCGCGCCCCTGGGCTCCGGCGTCGCGCAGCGCAGCGGTGAGCCGGTCCGTGGCACCGGTGTGCTGATCCGTGCCGCCGTCGTGCCCGGTCACCCGTCGCTCCCCTGAAGTCCGAAGTAGCCGGCCGCGGTGCCCATGTCCTTGTCTCCCCGGCCGGACAGGCAGACGACCACCAGTGGTTCCCGGCCCAGCTCGGCGGCGAGCCGGGGCGCCAGCCGCAACGCGCCGGCCACCGCGTGCGCGGACTCGATCGCCGGGATGATGCCCTCGGTTCGGCTCAGCAGCCGGAAGGCTGCCATGGCCTCGTCGTCGGTCACCCGTTCGTAGTTCACCCGCCCCTGGTCGCGCAGCATCGCGTGTTCGGGCCCGACACCCGGGTAGTCCAGCCCCGCGGAGATGGAGTGGCTCTCCCGCGTCTGCCCGAACTCGTCCTGGAGCAGGTAGGTGCGCGCGCCGTGGAGCACCCCCACCGAGCCTCCGGTGATGGACGCGGCATGGCGGGGGGAGCCGTCGCCCGCGCCGCCGGCCTCCATGCCGTACAGCCGCACCGACTCGTCCTGCAGAAAGGGATGGAACGCGCCGATTGCGTTGGACCCCCCGCCGACGCAGGCCACGACCGCGTCCGGAAGCGCGCCGTGCGCGACGCGCATCTGCCGCCGGGTCTCCACTCCGATGACGCGGTGGAAGTCCCGGACCATCGCTGGGAACGGATGTGCGCCCGCCGCCGTGCCGAGCAGGTAGTGGGTGGTGCCGGCGTTCGTCACCCAGTCGCGCAGCGCCTCGTTGATCGCGTCCTTGAGCGTGCGGCTGCCGGTGTCGACCGGTACCACGGTCGCTCCGAGGACGGCCATCCTGGCCACGTTGAGCGCTTGGCGGCGGGTGTCCTCGGCGCCCATGTAGACGACGCACTCCAGCCCGAGCAGCGCCGCCGCGGTGGCGGTGGCCACGCCGTGCTGACCTGCCCCCGTCTCGGCGATCAGACGGCTCTTGCCCATGGAACGGGCCAGCAGAGCCTGGCCGAGCACATTGTTGATCTTGTGTGATCCGGTGTGGTTGAGATCCTCGCGCTTGAGCAGGATGCGCGCCCGGGTGCCGGCCGCGAGGCGGGTGGCCTCGGTGAGCAGGCTCGGCCGGCCCGCGTACCCCGTCAGGAGGCGGGCGAAGTCGGCGAGGAACGCGGGATCCGTGCGCGCGCCGTGGTAGGCCCGGGTCAGTTCGGTGAGGGTCGCCATCAGCGCCTCCGGCATGAACTGGCCGCCGAACCGGCCGAAGTGCCCCGCCCGGTCCGGCAGGACGCCCGCGGGGGCGGCCAGCGCCTCGACGACCACATCGAGGTAGTCGACGTCGCCGCGCAGCGGGTTCCCGGTCAGCACGGGACCGCCCGCCGTCCGGCCTCGACCAGCGCGGCCACCGCGTCGGCCGGCTGCCCACTGACGACGAGCGACGAGCCGACCAGGACCGCGTCCGCGCCCGCCGCCGCATAGGCCCGGACGTCGTCGGGCCCCCGTACCCCGGACTCCGCGACGCGGACCACATCGCCCGGGATCGCGTGTGCCAGCCTCGTGAGGATGCCGCGGTCGACGGCGAGCGTGGTCAGGTCACGGGCGTTGACGCCGACGATCTGCGCCCCGGCGTCGACCGCCACGGCCAGCTCCGCCTCCGAGTGCACCTCGACCAGCGCCGCCAGGCCGCAGTCGGCCGCCTCGTTCAGCAGGCTCGCCAGCTCGCGCGGCTCGAGCGCGGCGACGATGAGCAGCACCAGATCCGCGCCATACGCGGCGGCCTCCACGACCTGGTACGGATGCACGACGAAGTCCTTGCGCAGCACCGGGACACCGACCCCTTCCCGGACAGCCGCGAGATCGTCGAGCGTCCCGCCGAAGAACCGCGGCTCGGTGAGAACGCTGATCGCGGCGGCTCCGCCCGTGGCATAGGCCGCCGCCAGCGCGGCCGGATCCGCGATCGGGGCCAGTACGCCCCGTGCGGGGCTGTTGCGCTTCACCTCGGCGATCACCCGCACACCCTCGGGCGCGCGCAGCGACGTGATGATCTGAGCGCCCGACAGCCGCGTCGGTCGGTCCTCCGCCCGGCGCCGCAGGCCGGCGATGCCGACCTGCGCCATCCGCCGGGGCAGCTCGGCGCGCTGAGACGCCAGGATCTCCGCCAGGACGCTCATCGGTGCCGCCCCGGCGGTGGGAAGACTGGCGTGGGGGTGCGGTGTGCCTGGCGGAGTCTGCGGATCGACCCGGCACGCGGCGGTCGCGGCCCGGCGTCCGGCCGGCCACGGTGACCAACGGGTGTTGTCACGATCTCTCACTCCCGGACGCGTCGGTACGAGCAGCAGCCAGCAGGGCGGCGAGGTAACGGGAGGACGACTGGTAGTGCTCGATCCGGGTGCTCCGGTCGAACACGACTACGGGGACCGCGGCGCACTCGACGCGGGTCTCGGTGATCCTGGCCCGCACCGCGGCCAGGTACTCGTCCGAGGCGACGAGCCGCTCGGCGCGCGCGGGCGCCACGCCCGCCGCGACGGCGCACCGCACGAGCACCTCGGCGTCTGCGACGTTCCCGCCGTGGACGAACCACTCCGCGAAGAGGTTCTCCTCGACATCGGCGCGTACCCGCCATCCGTACTCGCGCCCGGCCATCCAGAGCAGGCGGTGCGCGTGGACGGTGTTCACCGCGAGTGCCTTCTCGTTGTTGAACCGCACGCCGAGCCCCGCGCCGGCGGCGGTGACCTTCTCGCTCATGCGGCGGGCCCGGTCAGGCCCGTACTTGCGGCCGAGGAAGTCCAGGACCGGGACGGGTCGTTCCGGATTCTCCCCGTCGATCTGATAGGGGTGAGCAAGAACCTCGATGCGCTCCTCGCCGTACTGGGCGGTCGCGGCACGGAGGTTGCGCACGGCGAGGTAGCACCATGGGCACGAGATGTCGGAGTACACGTCGATCCTCACCCGCCACCGCCTCGCTGCCCGGCGACCGGGCCGGCCAGATAGGACGCACGGGTGTTCACGGTGTGCGGGTCGAAGCCACCCTGACGGGCATAGGAGCGCGACAGCGCGTCGAGCTCTTCGGCCGGGATCACGTCCTCGACGGACTCGAACCCGTTCGGGGCGCGCTCGTCGGCCATGTCGATCACCATTTCCGGTCCTCTTCTGCGGCCCGCCCCCTGCAGTTCCGCCATGGTGGGCCGACGCCGGCGGTCATAGGCCGCAAGTGCCTCGTCCAGGTCCGGATGTCCCGCCAGCGCGCCGGCGAGCGCCCGGCCGTCCACGATGGACTGGGTGGCGCCGTTGGATCCCATCGGGTGCATGGCGTGCGCGGCATCGCCGAGCAGGACGACCCGGCCGCTGGTCCAGCCCGGTAGCGGGTCGAGGTCCACCATGGGATACTCCAGCGCCTGTTCTGCCGACAGGACCAGCCGGGGGATGTCGAGCCAGTCGTACGCCAGGTCGGCGAAGTCCTCGATGAACCGCCCGGGCTCGACCGGGCGGTTCCAGTCGGCCCGGTCGACCACTTCACCCTCCCGTGCCTGCCGGGCCACGGCCCAGTTCATCAGCACCGGATCCGCGGGCTGCAGCGGTCTGGACATGGGATAGACCACGGCACGGCGGCCACGGTCACCGGCGATGATCATCGTGCGGCCGTCGAGGAAGGGACGCGCCCACGCGGTGCCCCGCCAGACGACGAAACCGTTCCACCGCGGCCCGCCGTCGCGTGGGTGCATGGCGGCCCGGACCGCGGAGTGGATGCCGTCGGCGCCGATCAGCAGGTCCGCGTACCGGCGGGATGCGGTGGCGCCACGGTGTTCCACACCGATCGCCACCTCGCCGATCGGCGTGTTCTCGAAGTCGGTCACCCTCGCGTCCAGGACGACCGCATCGTGCCCGAGGCGTTCCCGGACGGCTTCGAGCAGCACACTGTGCAGCCGCCCTCTGGGAACCGACAGCTGGGGCCAGCGGTAACCGGCCGCGAGTCCTCTGGGCTCGTTCCAGATCAGCGAGCCGAAACGGTTGTAGTAGGAAAGGCTCCCGGTCATCACCGCGACCTCGGCGAGCCGTTCCAGCAGGCCGAGCTCGTCGAGCTCGCGCACGGCGTTGGGAAGGATGTTCAGGCCGACCCCGAGCGGTCGGATCCGGGGCACCGACTCCAGCAGGGTGACATCGGAGAATCCGGCTGCCCGCAGGCTCAGAGCCGCCGATAGCCCGCCTATCCCCGCCCCGGCGATGACGATTCTCACGTGGCGGCCCCGGCTGCCCGAGCACGGGTGTCCGGCCCGCTCATCTCCTTGGTGACCTGGGAGTTCTGCCTGGTCAGGACGATGATCTCGCGTAGCAGGTCGACGCTGGCGCCACCGCTGCCGACCGGGTAGAGCCGCAGATCCTCCTGATAGGCCTGCCGCGCGATGGTGAGGTGGCGTCCCCGGAAGACGAGCATGGTGCGCAGCACCCGGGCGAGCGCACGGGCGCTGGAGACCAGAGTGGGCGCTGCGCGGTCCGCGGTGCTGCGATCGTCGCCGTAGGCGTCGATCACAGCTGTGACCAGCGATGAGGTGCCGACCCAGGCCGTGTGTAGTTCCCGCCATCGCGGCAGGCTGTAGGGCACCGAATGGTCGAGGAAGTCCAGATAGTTCCGCTCCCCGCGGTCGGAGGCCCACACCGCCTCGTCGACCAGCCACAACGGAACCTGCGCCGCGGCGGGCCCCAGGTACTTCCGCCCGTCCACTTCCACGTCCTCGAAATAGGGGCGCAGTGTGCGGGCGAAGAACTGTGGGCTCACGTGTTCGCCGACCAGTTTGATCGCCTCAACCATCGGCTGCAACTCCCGGTCAAGCGCGTCCGCCAGCACCGCGAACTTCGGATCGGCGGGCTCCACGTCACGGAGAATGTGGCACATCTCCAGCGCCGCACGCAGGTGGGGAAAAACGATGCGCACGGCGTTCTGCAGATGGTTCTCCTGGGCGTCTCCCGTGTACATGCGCTGCCGCTCGCAGAGCGGGTTCCAGGTGCAGTAGTGATGCACGATGTCCCTGGGGACGAGATCGGTCCTGTTTCCGAGTTCGACCAGGAGCGGGCCCACCTCGGGGACCAGCCCGACCGGTTCGTGGCCGTGCCGCTTGATCGATCCGAGGAAGAGGCCGACGTCCCGCATGGCCGCCAGGCAGTCGTCCATGTCGAGGTCCGCCAGTCCGCGTGCGTCCGGCAGGAGGTCGCGCAGCGATCCGACCAGGCTCGTGACGTCGGCACGCCGGTTCATCTCAGGAAGCCGGCCGCACACCTCGTCGGCACCGAGCGGATCAATGGCGCGTACATGCTCGATCTGTATGTCGTTTCCGTGAAGTAAGGAGCCACGGAAAAACATCGTTGCCTCCAGGATGTTCTGGGGAACAGCAGCGAGGCGAGCCAGAAAAGTGGCATGGAAAGGCCCGCACCTGCCGACGCCCGGATTACGGTCGCCCGCCGGGCGCCCTTTTTTCCGGGGTCGTCGTGAGTACCACGTGAACGTTGGTCGAGGAAACACCCTGGCCGTTGACCGCCGCGACGACGGGCGTTCCCCGGTCCGGCAGCCTGGTCAGGATGGTCGGCACGGCGAGGGGAACACGGTCCCAGTCGACCGCCGGGTGGGGAGTGGTGAAGTGGAGGCTGGCGGGAACGGCTCCGTGCTCCAGGCACAGCACGGTCTTGATGAGCCCGGCGACGCCGCCCGCGGCCTCGGCGTGGCCAATGTTGGACTTGAGCGAGCCGACCAGGCAGGGTCGGCCGGCCGGGCGCCCCTGCCCCAGCACGGCGGTGAGCGCGCGCAGCTCCGCCACGTCGATCCGGGTGCCGGTGCCGTGCGCCTCGACATAGTCGACCTCGGCGGGCGCGATCCCGGCGTCCAGGTAGGCACGACGCATCGCTTCGGCCTGGCCCTTCTCCGAGGGGTGCAGCAGCGTCTCCTTGTCCCGGCCGTCATTGGTGACTGCGCTGCCGGCGATGACGGCGCGCACACGGTCGCCGTCCAACAGCGCGCGGGCCAGCGGCTTGAGCAGCACCACGCCGGCCCCCTCGGCCCGCACGAAGCCGTCGGCGGACGCGTCGCCGAACTTGCACCGCCCGTCGGGGGAGAGCACCCCGCCGCGACCGAGCATGACACCGGCCTGCCGGCCCGACAGCAGGCTGACGCCGCCGGCAAGGGCCAGCTCCGCGTCCCCCGCGCGCAGGCTGCGGCAGGCCAGGTGGACCGCCACCAGGGAGGACGCCTGCGCCGCGTCCACAGTGACGGAGGGCCCTCGGAGATCGAACGTGTGACTCACCCGCCCGGAGAGAAGGCCGCGCTGGTGGGAGCCCACGAAGTCACCCAGGTCGAGCCCGGCGGACCGGGACCGGAGATCCCAGAAGTCCGAGGCGGACTGCCCGACACAGACGGCTGTGGGGCTCCCGGCGATGCCGGCCGGGTCGAGGCCGGCGTCCGCGATGGCGTCGTGCACGACCCGCAGCAGCACGTGCTGCTGGGGATCCATCCGGGCCGCCTCGTCGGGATCGATACCGAAGCGGGTCAGGTCGGAACAGCCGGCGCCGTCGATGTGCCCGGCCCGCCGCAGACCGGTCCCGGACCGGGCCGGCCCGACCGCATCGCGCGCCTCGGCCAGCAGACGCCACAGCTCCCGCGGACCACGGGCGGACGGCAGCTCACAGCCCATGCCGATGACGGCAACCGCGCTCTCCCGTCCTTCGACGGTGACCGAGCCCTCCCGCCTCTCCCCGGGACACTCAACTGCCATGGTCGGCTCTGACCGGATCCGGCGTCCCGGCGCCGTTCGAGCTGGCGGCCGCCCATATTTTCCAGGGCTGGGCGGCGACCCACTCGTTGATCGGGGTGAGGCGGATGCCCAGGACACGCTCGACCTCGTCGTGGTCGGCGACGAAGAGCTCGGCGTCACCGCCGGTGCAGGCCCACCGGTAGATTCCCGCCACGCCTGCCGCGGCAGGCGTGGCGAGCACCGTCCGCAGCCCCGTCTCGAAGTCGTTCACCTCCAGCGGAACGTAGGCGACGTCCCTGCCGAGCACGGCGGCGAACACCTGTGCCAGCTCTCCTCCCGTCACCGTGTCGGGGCCGCCCAACGACAGCACCGTTCCCTCGAGCCCCTCACCGCGCAGGGCCGCGAGGGTGGCCGTGGCCAGGTCCGCGTGCGAGAGCCAGGAGACCCTGCGCCCCTCGGGCAGCGGATAGGCCAGCACCCCGTCGTTGATCAGCGCGGGCCCGTTCCACGGGCTGAACAGGTTGTCCAGGTACACCGGCGGGCGCAGCACGACCGTCGGCAGATCACCGTCCGCCAGCACGGCCTCGGCGGCGCGGCGGGTCTCATAGGCCGCGTACGGGGTGACCTGCCCCGGCAACGGGGTGTTGGTGTTGTAGACCAGTCGGGTCACGCCCGCCTCACGCGCGGCGGCGGCCACATTGCGCGCATAGGTCTGGACCAGGTCCACGTCGTAGACCAGCGGCAGCACCACGGATGCGTGCGTGACGCCGACAAAGGCCTTGCGGACGTCGTCGAGCTCGGCGAGGTCGCCCAGAACGGTCGGAAGCTCTGGTGCGCCGGGGGCCGGTGCACCAGAGCCCCGGGCGAACCCGCGGACATCGAGGCCCTCGGCGAGCAGGGCTCGGGCCACGGCGTCTCCCTGGAAGCCACGCGCTCCGATCACCAGATATGTGCGGTCCTCTGACATGGTTTCTCGCCCTTTCGTCGCTGTGCTGTCGTGGGCCGGCGGCGGCCGCGGACGCACCGGTCGCTGTGTCGTGATGCAGCCCCCAGGGGGCTCAGCTCTCCCTGTCGCCTGGTGCGGCCATCGACACCGGTGGCCTTTCCCGGGTCGGCTCCTGCTGTGGTCTCGCCGTCCGTGGCACCGCCGCGTAGAGGGCGGACAGCAGCGCGATGGCGGAGGCGACGATGAACGCGACGGCGAATCCACTGGTGAGCGCCGCGGGATCGTCCGGACCGCCCTCGGCGGAGACGCGCGCGCTGGCGATACCGCTCAGCACGGCCAGACCGATGACCGAGCCGAACTGCTGACTGGTGTTGATCAGCCCGGAGGCGAGGCCGATCTCCTCCGGCCCGGCGTCCGCGGTCGCCGCGACGTTCGTGGTGATGGCAACCAGCGGAAGGCCGACCCCGAGGATCAGGCTGGGCAGGAGGATGTCCCCGGTGAACGAGCCATCGGGAGACAGCAGCGACAGCCACGCCATGCCGACGGCCACGAGCACATAGCCCGCGGTCATCGCCGGCCGGAGCCCGAGGCCGCCGATCAGCCGGTCCGCGTTGGAAGCCACCAGAATGACCACGACGCACAACGGGAGCAGCGCGCTGCCGCCCGCGACCGGTGAGTAACCGAGAACATCCTGCAGATACACACTGACGAGGAAGAACATCGGAAAGAGCACGACCTGCCCGAGCGCAGAGAGGAGGTTCGCCCGGCGTAGGACCGGCCTCCGCACGACCGCGGCCGGAACCAGGGGAACACGCACCCTGCCCTCCAGCCAGACGAAGACCGCCAGGAGAACCACCGCCGTCACGCCGGGTACGAGGGTCCGCGGCGAGGTCCAGCCGGCCACCCCCGTGTTCACCAGGCTGTAGGCGAGCAGCGCGAGCCCCGAGGTGACGGACAGTGCGCCACCGAGGTCGAAGCCGAGGCGTGCCGACGGACGCGTGTCCGGCGCCAGCGACCGAAGAGCCGACCCGACGAGCACGAGGCCAGCGACCACGTTCAACCCGAACGTGGACCGCCAGGTCAACCAGCTCGTGAGCACGCCGCCGAGCACGGTTCCCGCGGCGCCGCCCGCGCCGGCCATCGCCGCGAACACGCCCAGCGCCCGATGACGGTCGGGGCCGTCCGGGAACAGGCTGAGCAGCAGGGCGAACGCCGCGGCCGCCGCCAGAGCCGCACCGGCACCCTGCACCGCACGGGCGGCGATCAGCCACGAGGCCGTCTGCGCCACCGCGCCGGTCAGCGACGCGGCGACCAGGACGGCCAGACCCGTGAGGAACAGCCGCCTGCGCCCGAACAGGTCCGCCAGACGACCACTGAGCAGCAACAGCCCGCCGAACGTCACCAGATAGGCGTTGGCCACCCAGGACAGAGTCGCCGCCGAGACGTCGAACTCGTCCCCGATCGACGGCGCCGCGACATTTATGATCGCCGTGTCCAGAATCAGGAGGAACTGGGTGCCGGCGAGCAGCGTCAGGGCGCTACGGGCAGATTTTTCCAAAAGGTATCACCTGTTTCGGCTAGCTCGTCAGCGCTGGCCCGGCGGGAAGGTCATAGCCCTGCATGCACCTCTCGACGAGCTGCTCCAGAAGTTCCGGCCGGCTGTCGCGCAGAATCATCGGAAAATAGACGTGCGGCGCGCCGTGGTAAAAGCGTTCGTACTGCTCGTGCCGGCCGGCGAACTCCGAGCCGAGCGCATCCCACGCGAGCTTCAGGAGCTTGATCCGCCGTTCGGCAGGATGCCCCGGCGAACGCACGTACTTCGCGATCAGGCCGCCCATCTCGGGGTGACGCAGGTCGAGGCCGGACGCGGGGAGCTGGATGAGCCCGCCACCGGCAAGGAGCTTGACCTCCTGGACGATCTTCGGGTAGATCTCGCCGGCCATGGCCCGGTGTGCGGATGCGATCTCGTTGTTGATCCGTACCCCGCTGCCCCCCGGTACGGGTTCCCAGGCCGCCTCGGCGGCGAGGACCATCGACCTCGCGACGGTCAGCCAGCCGAGGATCTTCCCGATCTGGTTCTGCACCGGCGGCAGCTCATAGGTGTTGTTCGCCTTCGCGATGAGGATGGCGAGCCCGGACAGGAACTCGAGCTTCGTCCAGAACCGTGTCGCCGCCTGATGCACGAAGTTCGCGTAGGCCGCCGTGCCCCACCACTGCAGCAGCGCGGCACGGGTGTCCCGGTACACCAGCACGCGGTCCCAGGGGACGAAGACGTCGTCGCACACCAGTAACGCGTCGTTCTCGTCGAACCGGGAGGACAGCGGATTGTCGAACACGCTTCGCGCCGAAGCCTCGTACGAGGCACGAGAGACGAGCTTCAGCCCCGGCGTGTCGATCGGCACGGAGAACGACAGCGCGTAGTCCACGTCCTGCGGGGGCAACGGCTCGATGGTGCCGACGATGATCTCGTTTCCGAAGACCGCCGCGGTGCCTATCATCTTGGCGCCACGGACCACGATCCCGCCGTCGAGCTCCTTCACCGCCCGGACGTAGAGGTCGTCCTCCTCCTGCTCGGAGGCGGACCTCGTCCGGTCGATCTGCGGGTTCGTGATGGTGAACGCCTGGTACAGGTCGCCGCCGGCCATCCGGCGGTGGTAGGCACCGAGGTTCTGCCGGCCGTCGAAGGACTCGCCCGCGAACACCTCGGGGACAGCCAGGAACCCGGCGATGCCGCCGGCCATGTAGTCGGGCGAGCGCCCGAGGTATCCGAAGCTCGCTTCGGCCCAGACCTTGTACGCCTTGCGCCGGGCGACCAGGTCCTCGTAGTTCTCCGGAATCCGGTACGCCCGGTGTTCTCTGGTGCTTCCGTCGTCGCCGCGCACGGTCAGGACGTCGACGAGTCCCGGATCGTGGGTCAGATCGTAGAGTTCGGCGATCGAGCGCGCCGTGTTCTGGAAGGCCGGGTGGTTCGTGACGTCCCTGACGAGTTCGCCGTCAAGCCACACCTGACGGCCGTCGCGCAGGGAATCAAGATACTGGCTTCCGGTACGGGTCATGTTGCCTCTCTCGCTGCGATGACCAGTTCTGCGGTGATCCGCGTGGCAGACAGGGAATCGTCGGGGCGCGGCGGGGCCCGGGAGGCTGTCCCGCCGCCTGGAGATCACCCGGTTGCGCCCACGAGACGGGCCCGTCGGGTGTCGTAGGGAGACCTGGTGTTGACGCTGCCGCGGTCGAAGGCGGCCAGTTCGGCGTATCGATCGCATATCGCGCGCAGTTCGGCGGTGGGCAGCACGTCGTCGACGGTGGCGAATCCCTCTGGTGCGCGGCGGGCGACCAGGTCGATAACCGCCTCCGGACCCATCGCCCGATTGGCGATCTGGACCTGCGTGGCCACCGGGCGCCGATGTCGTTCGTAGGCTGTCAGGGCACGTTCGACATCCGGCTCCAGTGCCATGAAGTAGGCGAGGGCACGTGCGTCGATCACAGCCTGGGTCGTCGCGTTGGAGCCCATGGGATGCATCGCGTGCGCGGCGTCGCCGAGCAGTGTGGCCTGCCCGCGGCTCCAGGTGGGCAGCGGGTCGCGATCGATCATCGGGTACTCGAAACATCCGCTCGCGGCCTGGAACAGGTCGGTCAGAAGGTGCCCGCCGGTACGCCATCCCACGAACTCGTGGGCGAACTTCCCGGCCGGCACCGGCCGGTTCCAGTCCGAGCGGTCGACCTCAGCGGTGTCGAAGCGACGGGAGACCGCCCAGTTGAGCAGCACATGCCCGTCACCGCGGGGCGGGGTCACCGCGTACACCACCGCCTTGCGGACTCCGTCACCCATGATGACCATGCTGTTCGCCGGGCTCACCGGCGGAGCCCAGGCCATGCCGCGCCAGACGACCTGTCCGTTCCAGACCGGTTCGCCGTCGTTGCCGAGGAGCGACCGCCGAACGGCGGAGTGGATTCCGTCCGCGCCGACCAGCAGATCGGCGGTAAGCCTGGTGGGCTGACCGCCGCGCAGGACGTCGACGTGCACCCCGGACCGGCTGGACACCCCGGTCACGCGGCAGTCACTGACGAGTGCGCATTCACCGAGCCGGGTGCGGACCGCGTCGAGAAGCACCTGCTGGAGCTCACCTCGTCGGATCGACAGTTGCGGCCAGTCGTAGCCGTCGGCCCGACCACGCGGCTCCGCCATGATCAGGTCACCGTGCTGGTTGTGGTATCGAATCTCCGCAGTCCGCACCGCCCGCCTCGCGACATCGTGATAAAGGCCGAGCGCGGCCAATTCACGTACCGCGTTGGGCAGCAGGTTCACCCCGGCGCCCAGCGGGCGTAGTTCAGGTGCGGCTTCCAACACGACGACACGGTCGAAACCGGCGTCCTGCAGGCTCAGTGCTGCCGCGAGCCCACCTATCCCCGCGCCCGCGACGAGAACTTTCGCGGCGCGAACCGACGCGCTGCCCGAAGTGCGCCCGGCTGCAACCACGACCTGGCTCCTCCCCCCGTACCCGTCGAGAACCGGCCCACGACAACGGTTCTCCACCCGAACCGGGGAGGCAATAAAGTATCGACCAGGGCTACTTAACAAACGTCCATGCGTCCGGGACGGCTCGATGCCCGCGCGTCCCCGGGTGTCCGATACTCTGCGCACCCTGATACCACATCCGGCCTCTACTGTCACCAAATATGGCCCGTCCTGCGGCGGCGGACAATCGCAGCTGGTTGGGCGGGCGCGTAGTCGGAGGTCGGCTCGATGTGGCCGCATCGCCTGCGGGAACGGGAGTTCCACCGGGACCCGTCCGGGCCCCGGAACGGGCCTGCGCCACCCGGGGGCCGCCGAACGAAAAGTGGAGTTTCCTGGATGACCCGGCAGTCCTGGACACCACCGAACTGGCCGCGGGCAGGCGCGGGTGGCATTGGCGCTATGTCGATCGAACCGAGCGGAAATCCCCCATTGCCCGTGAGACTCGTCACCTCGGCGGCACCGCCCTACCCGGTCGAGGGCCCGGGGTCACATGGCTTGACCTGGGCCCCGGCCCCGAAGACCACGCGATTCCCGATCAAGATGATATTGTCGTCTTCGCGACCAGGTGCAGACCTGAATCTGGCGGTTGTGTACAGGTTAGGCTCGGATACTGATGTACCGCGGATGACCCGGTCGAACGCCCGGTGTTCCGCAGGCACCGTCCAATGGAGCGAGCCGCCAGTACCGAGGGAGCGGGGACATGCCCGTGCAGGTAGCGGACCAGGAAAACGATCTGCTGGGTGAGCTTCTACATCCGATTCGTCTGACCGGAGTGTTCCAGAGCCATTGGCTACTGAATTCTCCCTGGTCGATCGAGGGTGATTCTGAATCGGACTGCGTCGTACTCCACTACGTCATCGAGGGCTCGTGCTGGATCGGCACCGAGGGGGCCCGGCCGGTCCTACTGCGAGAGGGGGACCTGGCGGTATTCCCCACCGGGCGGTCGCACCGGGTCTCAGACCGCCCTGATCGGCGAGGCGTGCCGCTGCGGACCCTGCTCGCCGACCGCTCGCCGGGGACCTCGAGCCAGCTGGCTCTCGGTGGAGAGGGCGAGCAGACACGGATACTCTGCGCGGGCCTCTACTACGACGCCAACACCGTGTCCTCCCTGTACCACGCGTTGCCGTGGATCCTCACGCTCGAGCGGGAGGCCGTGGAGGCGGAACCACTGCTGCGGGACATCATCCACCAGCTCGTCACGGACCGGGACGGCGGGCCCGGGGCGCGCCTGATCACCCTGCGGATCTTCGAGGTCTTCTTCATTCTCAGTCTCCACCCACTGCTGCGCGGCATGATGGATCGCCCGGAGGTGCTCACCGCGCTGAAGGACCCGGCCATCAGCAAAGCTCTGCTGATCATGTACACGCGATTCGTCGAGCCCTGGACGATCGAGTCCCTGGCCCGGGAGGTCGGCATGTCTCGATCGGCCTTCGCGGCCAGTTTCCGCGAGATCGTCGGCGAGAGCCCGTCCAGCCATCTCATCCTCCGCCGGATGCGTGAGTCCGCGCGTCTTCTCGCGGAAAGCGACATCCCGCTCGGCGCGATACCCCAGAAGGTCGGGTACAAAAGTGCGGTCGGCTTCCACATCGCTTTCCGCAAGCGTTTCGGAATCACGCCCGGGGAATACCGTCAGCGCTTCCGGCGGGCGACCGGGAAGGCACCCACCGAGGACGGCGCGCGAGACGGCACCGTAAGATCCACGACGCTGGGACGGGAAGGCTCCGCACCGAGGGTTTCAACCGGGCTCTGAGCGGTGCCCGTCATGCCGCGGGCGCGCGGGCCTCGTCCGTGAACCACGCCCGGCGGCGCCTGCTGGGAGGGCGCGGCGCCGGCGTTGTCGCCATGGCCGCCGCAACGGGTCCGCGCACCTCGTTCCCGACGCCGAAGGATGAGCGTCTCTCGCCCTGCCTGGCCGGCACCCCCGTCCTCGACGCGCGTCCCCGTCTGACGCGTCCCCGTTTATCGATTTTCCGACCAGAAGGCCGAGCATCGACCCGGCCGTGAAATCGCGTTGCCCGACCAGCGAATGCCAGCCGTTTGTGCGCGTTCCTGGCGTGACGTGAGGACGGTGCTCTTTCGGTAGCCCCTCCGCCGGCAGCCGTAGTCCCCGGGTGCGTCGCTACCACCGCGCAAGCACGGTGCCAGGCAGGGGCTACGACGGCGATCCTGACAGGTTCGAGCCGGTGCGTCCGTTCCCCGAGCCACGCGAGTGGAGGATCGAGCAGGGCCCGAACCCGGGAACAATCATCATCGGCTTGGTGAACGACGAGCTGACCCTCGGCCTGCACCCGGCGCTCATCTAGCCGCCGATGGTCGCGCTCTCACCCATCTTCGGCCTGGACCGCGGCTGGACATTCGAGCAGGTCGGCTACTGTACCGGCCCGGCCAGCGACCCCGGATGTTCTCCACCACGGCCGCGAAGGCGAGCGCCGCAGCTTCTCCGAGGACGACTACGCAACGCTGATCGTCGCCGCGCACCACCAGCTCCACGCCCCGATCATCCTGTGCTGGGACAACCTCAAGTGCGCCACGCGGCGCCACGGAATCGAGTGGGGGTGAAAGGACTCCACCACCGGATGGTCGCAGCCGTCCGGTGAAGCTGAGGGCAGCCGCCACGTCCCGCCCGTCCGCCGGCCGCTCCGCCCGGGCTGGTCGGCCAAAGCAGCGCTCTCGGCGGCCATCATGCGTCACCCCCGGTCAGGAGCGGCGTGCCCGCCGGACGGACGTTGGGGGTGATAAGCGCAGGTAGACGGGCGGAAACGACCAGGCTCGGCTGAAATTTGCGTGGATGCTGTACGAGCCTCCCCGGGGGCACTGGTCACCGCGACCATCGGTGCGACCTGGGCATTTAGCCCGTCGGGCATCTTGGACGTCGACACTAATGCGAACCTCCACAACGTGACCGATCACGCACGGAAAGCTGCAACTATGGCTGGTGGGCTCGCATGCCCCCGCTCCCGAGCCCGCCCATGCAGCGGCCGGACGTTGAGACCAAGCCATCGGAGAAACAGCAAGGACCAGAGCAGCGGCCAGGGCCGACGCGCAAATCGCTGGACGATCGCGATGGTGGAACCTCCGGTCGCGGCCGACGGAAATCGTTGGCCGACTGCGATCAGACCGGGCAGTCTGTGCTCGTGGTCGTCCTCCCGTTCCCCGAGAACCGCACTGTGGGCACGATCGACTGGATTGGCTCCTCCTACGACCACCTGGGGCCGCTGCCGGCACGCGGTGACGTGGAAGTACCGGACGGCGGGGAGGCGACCCTGGAGATCCACCCCGCCGCGGAGCTGGATGGCCACGGCGGCAGAACCGTCGAATCGGCCTCGGTCAGCTGATCTCCGATCGACGTGCGCTTTCTCGATCAGCTGCCCTCCGACAGCATCACCGGGCTGTCGATCACGTACGCGGTTCAGCCCGGGTCGCTGTCCGCGCTGAGCGCACAGCTCGCTGCTGACACCGTGCCTCGTGATCAGCAGAAAGCCGCCGTTCCGGATCGGGCACCCCGACCTCCTTGCGGAGGTCGAGGGCCCGCGCCCGGGTTTCGGGGCAGATGAGGCCGAGGCGCCGGCGCGTCCCCTCGGTCAACTGCCGTTACACCCGCACCACGGGGTTCAGCGACCGACCGGGGTTCTGGAACACCATGGCGATCTGCTTGCCCCGGCTCTCCGCCCGCTCCTTGAGGAGATCCCGGCCCTGGAACACCACCTGGCCCGAGCATCCGGACCGAGCGATGATCAGACCCATGATCGCACGTGCCATCACTGACTTGCCGGACCCGGACTCCCCACCACACCCAGGGCCTGGGTGTGGTGGGGGTCCAGGGACACGTCGTCGACCGCGCGCACGACGCCACGCGGTGTGCCGATGTAGGCGCGAAGGTTGCGCACCTCCGGGGCAGGCTCAGCATTCATGGGTCACGGCTACCTTTCATCCGGGTAGCGACCGACTACTGCTGGAGCCGCGGGGTGACGACTACGGCTGGACCCACAGTTTCTCGGGCAGCAGGGAACCCAGGCCGTACTGCGCGAGGCCGC
>NZ_SJXI01000144.1:0-47600 GCF_004337455.1 Parafrankia sp. BMG5.11
GCTGCTGGCTCCGTCGGTGACCAGGCGGGTGCTGGAGCGGTTGCGGGACGGGCCGAGCGAGGACCCGGCGATGGCGACGCTGAACCAGCGGGAGCGCGAGATCCTGCAGCTGATCGCGGACGGGTTGACGAACCGGCAGATCGGCACACGGCTGGGGTTGTCGGAGAAGACGGTGAAGAACTACGTGTCGAGCATTCTGGAGAAGCTCGGCCTGGCGAGCCGTACGCAGGCCGCCGTCTACCTGATGAAGCAGAGTGGGGAGTAGGCGACTGTGGGAGTACGTCGCCGTCTGCGCGTTCCTCGGCTGCCTGGTTGCCGCGCGGGCGATCGTCCGCCGGTGCCGGTCGGCAGGTCCGCCCCGGCCCGGTGCGCACCCCGGTTCGAGGCCTCGGACCTGCATGGACGGCGATACCACCGGTAGGTCCACCCCCCGGCCCGGACGGCCCGGAGCGCGCTGGACCGATCCGAACGGCCCCTGAGAACAGGGCAGCAGGTCGGGTGAGAACGGGACCCTGAAGTCACCTGACGACGCGGGACGAATGGAGGATCGTAACGGGAACAGGGAAACGGACCAAGGAGGATGATCTCCATGTCTGGACTCGTCGATCGACACCGGCATCGTACGGCCCGCCGGCCCCCCGGTCTTTTCCCGACAGCGCCGGCGCGCGAGCTCTTCGGCTCGTAGGACGAGGCGGTGGGATCGCGGCCCGCGGATTTCCGCGGGCCGCTCGAACCGGAGCCGGATCGGCCGGTGTTTGAACACCGCTGTTTGGCCCGGTCGCGCCATTTTATTCGCCCGGATTGAATTCCGGGTGATTCTCCGCCGCGGCCTCTTCCTTCGTTCGCTGCCCGGCTTTCCGTTCAACGGTGTGGCCGGGCTCTGTGCGTGGGGCGCCCCGCGGATGGCGATCCGTCGTCCACGATCCTCGATCCTCGGCTTGATCCGCGGCGTCGATCAGCGGTGCCGGCGATTCGGTCGCGCGGCGGCGGGTGAAACCGAACAGGAATCGTCCAGAACACGGTCTGGAGACGTAGATGTTCGTGCAGAAGGACGCCTTTCCAGGGCAGGACACCGAGGTCCGCCCCGCGCCGTCGGAAATCCCGGGCCCTGCGCCCGTCCGGGAGCAGGCGGCCCGGGAAATCCGTCTCGACAGCCGCGAGACCGTGCAGACTCCCACCGCCGTGGTCTTTCTCACCGAGGACCGCGCGTACAAGCTGCGCCGGGCGGTCAACCACGGTTTCGTGGACCACCGCTCCCGCCGGGCCCGGCTGATCGCCTGCGAGGACGAGGTACGGCTCAACCGGCGCCTCGCCCCGGACGTGTACCTCGGCGTGGCCGACATCCGGGACGAGACCGGGGCACTGCGCGACCACATGGTCGTCATGCGACGGCTGCCGGCCGACCGCCGGCTCTCCGCGCTGATGACAGCCGACGTCTCCGGCGAGCTGCGTGGGCTCGCCCAGCGGCTCGTGGCGTTCCACGAAGGGTGCGAGACCACGCCCGAGAGCACCCGCACCGGTGGTCTGTGCGCGTTGGAGGCACTCTGGCTGGAGGCGATGGACGGCCTCGCGCCGTTCCGCGGCCGGATCCTCGACGCCGCCACCGTCGACGAGATCGGCCGGCTCGCGCTGCGCTACCTGACCGGCCGGGGCCCACTGCTCGCGGAGCGCCAGGCCGCCGGCCGGATCCGCGACGGCCACGGCGACCTGCTCGCCGACGACATCTACTGCCTGAACGACGGCCCGCGGGTCCTCAACTGCGTCGACGTCGACCCCGCGCTGCGGGCCGGTGACGTCCTCGGCGACGCAGCCTCCCTCGCGATGGACCTCGAACGGCTCGGCAACGCCACCGCGGCCCGGACGTTCCTCGACGCCTACCGTGAGTTCTCGGGCGAGACCCATCCAACGTCGCTGGAGGACCTCTACATCGCCTACCGGGCGGTCGTCCGCGCCAAGACCGCCTGCGTCCGCGACCACCAGGGTGACCCGGCCGCCGCCGACGAGGCCCGCCGGCTCACCGACATCGCGCTACGCCACCTGCGGCGCGGCCGTCCCCGGCTCGTCCTGGTCGGCGGCCTGCCCGGCACCGGCAAGTCGACACTGGCCAGCCATCTCGTCTCCGGCGAGGATGACTGGGTGCTGCTGAGCTCGGCCGCCGTCCGCGGCGAGCCGGTCGGAGCGGGCGCGACCGCCCCCGAGTCCGACTCCACCTCCGCCTCCGCCTCCGATTCGGCCGGGACGGAGCCCGCGGCGGGGTGCTACGGCGCGGACGCGACCGAGCACAGCTACGTGGAGGTGCTCACGCGGGCCCGCCACGCGCTCGAAAGAGGGAGGAGCGTCGTGATCGATGCCTCCTGGTCCTCGCGGCGGGTGCGCGCACGGGCCGCCGAGCTGGCGGCGGAGTGCGACGCCGACCTGATGCAGCTGCGGTGCGTGGTCCCGCCCCGGGTCGCGGTCGCCCGCATCGCCGACCGCGCGACCGTCCCCATCGCACTCGGCTCCACCGCGGACCGGTCCGGTCCGGTCCACTCGACCGCGACCCGTTCCGCTCCGGCGGGCGTCGTGCCGATCGGAAGGGCACCGATCGGCGCCGTCGCGGGTGGTGCCACCACCGGGCACCGCGCCGACCCGGCCAACGCCCTGGCCCCCGACGAGTGGATCTACCTGGACATGGCCACCCGCACCGATCCGTGGCCCGACGCACACGACATCGACACCTCCGCCCCAGTCGAACACGCAGTCACCGCCGCGCACCTTCTGATCAACTAGCCCACCCCATCCGCCTCGCCAGCCCCCTCTCGGCCGGGCGAGGTGATGTGTGGCGGGTGAGTGGGCCTATGGACGCACCCACCCGCCACTGACCTATCTACTGGTCGCAGTTGGTCAGAAGATCCCAGACCTGCTCAAGCGCCTGGCTGGTCGTATCAGGGTGATTGGCTTCGAGGCGATGCGAGATGGTCCGAGCTCGGTGGGCGCGTTGTGGCGCGACCGTTTCCATCGCCTGTAGGAGAGACCCGTTCGTGTTCAGGGCGGGGAGGACCGCGGCCCACTCGCCCAGCGGGCCGGCAAGAGGGCCGGTGACCGCCGGCCAGCGACGTCGGACCTCCTCGTTGAGATCCGGCAGCTGCTCAATGCCGAGCCAGGTCGGATCAAAGGCTCCGAAGCGGACCTGGCCTATGCGCGCCACCACCACGGCGCCGAGACACATCGGGCACGGGTGCAACGTCGT
The DNA here is from genome assembly GCF_004337455.1 of Parafrankia sp. BMG5.11. Lineage (NCBI taxonomy): Bacteria > Bacillati > Actinomycetota > Actinomycetes > Frankiales > Frankiaceae > Parafrankia > Parafrankia sp. BMG5.11. The sequence continues at coordinate 3,230 of NZ_SJXI01000144.1, forward strand.
GTAGAGAACAGCGTCGTGTGCACGATCCTTGCCCGGGGGGAGCGCGGCAAGGGCCTCCATCTCTGCGTGGGCAAGCAGGCGAGGAGACGCGGAGGCGAAGCGTTGGTTTCGGCCCTGGCCGATGATGCGCCCCCCGCTGTCGGTCAGTATCGCGCCGACTCCGACCCCACCGGCGCGATACGACTCCCACGCCATCTCCAGTGCTTTGTGCCACGGTGTATCGAGGGCCGCCCAGGCCTCGTGCGGATCCTCGTACCGGCGTGGTTCCACTGTCATGGCCTCCTCGGGGAGAATCGTTGATGCTGCCGCTCTGGCTCGAAGGTCAGGCGATGAGGCGGCTGGTGTAGCCGGCTGCGACGAGTTCGCGGTATGCGTTGTGGACGTCGTCGGGGACGGGTTGGGGGATGGCGTGTCCGCGTTCGGCGTAGAGCCAGATGCGTTGGGTGTCTCCGACGAGCATGGAGATGACGCGGTCGGTGTTGCCGATGCTGGCGACGTAGTCGTCGAGGGTGGCTGGTTGGGATGCGCAGCGGACGGTGACGTCGGGCCAGAGTCTGCGGCAGGTGGCGTAGGCGCGGCGCTGCTGGTAGGGCCGCGAGATGAGCGTGACGGAGCTGGGTGTCATGCCGTGGGTGGTGAGGAGGTCGCGGGTTCGGGTGATGTTCTCGCCGGTGTTGCGGGCGGTGGTTTCGGTGAGGATGGCGGAGTCGGGGACGTTGAGGGACAGTGCGTGTTCGCGGTAGTGGACCGCTTCACCGCGGGGGAATGTGCCGATGGTGGTGGGGGCGTTCGCGCCGGTGAACACGATCTGGGGGAACAGGCCCTGGTGGTAGAGGGTGGCGGTGCAGGTCGCGACGCTGAGGTCGTGGCTGCCCAGGCCCACGCCGACGTCGGTGGGGTGGGGGTCGTGGTGCATGTCGTGGTAGTTCCAGAGCACGTCGACCGGGCTCCGCAGCATGGTGGGCAGCGATGCGTCGGGGGGCATGAGCCGTCTGTGATGTCGAAAGGTTCGCGTCCCGATTATGTGGACGGCCGACGGTAGGTGAGGAAAAGCGCGCCGCTTTTCAGGGCGGTGTGGTCGGCCAGCTCCCAGCGCTTGGGATCGAACGGGGCGGCGCCGGAGAACAGTGGAATTCCGGTGCCGAGGGTCAACGGGCCCAGCTTTACGACCAGCTCGTCGATCTCCGGGTAGAGGACGCCGGCGAGTGTTCCTCCACCGACGAGCCAGACGTCCTTGCCGTCCTGCCTCTTCAGCTCCTGCGCTGTCGTGACCGGGTCGGTGGCGACCAGCTCGACACCCGGGTCCGGGCTGGTGGTCAGGGTTCGGGAGAAGACCAGGTGGCGAAGGTGCGGGAAGGCGTTCGTCACGCCGGCCCGCAGGCCGGTCTCGTAGCTGCGCCGGCCTTCCAGAACAGTGTCGAAGTGGGTTCCCGGGGCGGTTACCCCGAGGGCCGCGCGCGCCGGGCCGGGCAGGGTCTCCGGGTATTCGGCGACGAGGTGCTCGAGGTAGTCCTGCGGCACCGGCCAGAATCCGCCGGGTCCGGTCGGGTCGGCACCGTCCGGGCCCGCGACGAATCCGTCGACGGTGGAGGCGACGAGATAGACCAGCTTCCGCACGACACCACACTCCTCGGAATCGGGGAACCGGCGGCGGTCACGGTCAGGCGGCCGGCCCGACGCACGACCCTACCGGTGCGGTTCCGAGTCAAGATAGTCAACGGCGTTGACGTCTCGGCTTCGCCTTTCCGATCTTGAGAAGCCACGGCCTGGGGAGAGCACGGGGCCGCCACAAAACCTCTGGGCGACCCGGCCGGCGTGGGGTACGGTCGTTTCGTCATGAGGCACTGACCCCACCCGCGCCCGCGCCTGAGGCCCCCGCATCTGAGGCACTGCCCGGCGGGCGGAGGAGACCAGCCGCTCTGGTGGTGTCGCATGCCCGCAACAGCTCTGTCCGCCCATGACCTCGTCCGCGTGCTCGGTGGGCGCAGGGTTCTCGACGGCGTCTCCCTCACGGCCGTTCCCGGTCAGCGGATCGGACTGATCGGGGAGAACGGCGCCGGCAAGTCCACGCTGCTGCGCCTGTTGGCCGGGGTGGACGAGCCGGACGGCGGCTCCGTCGTCCGGCCCGTGGAGCTGGGGTTCCTCCACCAGGAGATGCCCTTCGACCCCGCCGCGACCATCCGTCACGTGCTCGACGACGCCCTGCGCGAAGCCCGCGCGGATCTCGCCGAGCTCGACCGGCTGACCAGCGCGCTCGCCGCCGGCGACTCCGCCCCTGGTGGCCCGGCCGACGGCGAGTCGACCGACAGCGGCACGGCCCCGGCCGACCTGCTCGCCGCGTACTCCGCGTGTCTCGACCGGGTCGAGGAGCATGCGGCCTGGGACGCGGACCGGCATGCCGAGATCGTCCTTGCCGGCCTCGGTCTCGCGCGGGTTCCGGCCGACCGCGCGCTCGGCTCACTCTCGGGCGGGCAGCGCGGCCGGCTCGCGCTCGGTGCGCTGCTGGTTCGCCGGCCCGCCGCGGTGCTGCTGGACGAGCCCACAAACCATCTTGACGATGACGCCGCGGCGTTCCTGGAGGAGCAGCTGCGGGCTCTGCCCGGGGTCGTGATCGCGGCGAGCCATGACCGGACTTTCCTGGACGCGGTGTGCACCGACCTGATCGACCTCGATCCCGCGCTGGGCGGCCCGACCCGCTACGGGGGTGCCTACACCGAGTACCAGCAGGCGCGGCGCCTGGAGCGGGAGCGCTGGGAGCGCCGGTTCGCCGAGGAGCAGGGGGAGCTGGCGGCGCTGCGGCACGCGGTCGCGGTGACCGCCCGCCAGGTCGCGCACAACCGCCCGCGTCGCGACAACGAGAAGATGAACTACGGCCGCACCGCCGGCCGGGTGCAGGACCAGGTGTCGCGGCGCGTGCGCAACGCCGCCCGCCGGCTCGGTGACCTGGAGCGGGAGCAGGTCCGGCGGCCACCGCGGCCGCTGCGGTTCAGGGTCGGCGCGCTCGTCGCCGAGCCGTCCGCCTCTCCGTCCGCTGCCCTGCCGTCGGCGGGCGTCCCGGTCCAGGCGGGTCCGGGGCAGGGGACCATCGTGTCGTTGCGGGAGGTGCGTGTTCCCGGCCGCCTCGTCCTCGACCGTCTCGACGTGACGGTGACGGACCGCCTGCTGCTCGCCGGTCCCAACGGCGCGGGCAAGTCGACGCTGCTGGCGGTCCTGGCAGGCCGCTTCGAGCAGGCCGGCCCCGCGCTCGACCCGTCCGACCCGACACCCGGTGGTGTTCCCGGTGTTCCCGGTACGACCGGCGTGACGGGGGAGGTGCTGCGGCGGCGTGGGCTGCGGGTCGGCCTGCTGGCGCAGGACACGGTCTTCGCCCGGCCGGACCGCACCGCGCGGGACGTCTACACGCTCGCGCTGGGACCCGAGCGGGCCGCGGCGGTGCCGCTGGCCTCGCTCGGCCTGCTGGCCCCGCGTGACCTCGGCACGCGGGTGGGGGAGCTGTCGGTCGGGCAGCGGCGCAGGCTCGCGCTGGCGCTGCTGGTGGCGGACCCACCCGAGCTGCTGCTGCTCGACGAGCCCACCAACCATCTCTCGCCGGCACTCGCCGACGAGCTGGAGGAGGCGCTGGGCGGCGGCCCGGGCGCCATCGTGGTCGCCAGCCACGACCGCTGGCTGCGCTCCCGGTGGCCCGGCCGCGAGCTGAGGCTGACCCCGGCCGGGTGACGGTGGCGGCAGGCAGCGGCGCCAGCGGCGGATGGGGACGTCAGCGGCGCATGAGCAGTGTGTCCCCGAACAGGTGCGCGCCGACCATCTCGAAGTTCGTCGCGGCGAGGGTGATGTGGCGGGCCGCGGTGTGGACGTCGCGGAAGCAGCGGTCGAGGTCCCCGCCGGAGCGCAGCGCGCTCGCGCCGGCCGCGGTGTGCAGCATGGTGACGGCCTGGACGCAGTTCTCGCCGACGGCGGCCGCGGCGAGCCGGATCACCCCGCTCAGATCGTCGCCGCCGTTCTCGCCGCGCTCCGTCGCCTGGTCGGCGGCGTCCTCGAGCATCAGCCGGCTGGCGCGGACGAGCGCGGTGGCACGGGCGAACGTGGCCTGCACGGTGTGGCCGCCGGCGAGGGTCTCGGTCGCGCGGGCGGGAACGGTCTGGAGGGCGAGCTGGCGGAAGGCGCGCAGTGCGTCCTGGGCGATGCCGAGCGCGGTGGAGGCGGTGGTGAACGGCGCGAAGTCGTAGTAGGCGACGGCGTAACCCCGGGACTTTCGTGCGGTGGGTGGCCGCCGCAGCAGCGAGCCGTCGACGGTCTGGCTTTCGGGGACGACGATGTTGTCCACGGTGAAGGTCCCGCTGCCGGTGCCGCGCAGGCCCAGCGCGTGCCAGTCGTCGGTGAAGGTGGCGGCGCCGCGCGGGACGCACAGCATCCGGATCGGTGCGCTCCCCGTCGGGGCGCTACCCGGAACCTGGGCCTGGGCCGGAACCTGGGTCGGGGCGTGCGCGGGTGTCGACCTGCGCGCCGGGGTGTTCGTGGACGTCTGGGCGCAGCCGCCGGTGACGACCGCGCTGGCGACGAGCCAGTCGGCGTGGGTGGCGCCGCTGGCGAACGACCAGCGGCCCCGGAGCCGGTACCCGCCGGGTACCGGCACCGCCTGGCCGGTCGGGTTGATGCCGCCGACGACGAGCCCGTGGCTGCTGCAGAAGATGCGGCAGGCGGCCTGGTCGGACAGGTAGTCGGAGATGCGCCCGATCGCGCCCTGCACGCCCATCTGCCAGGCGGCGGACGGGTCGGTGCGCGCGATCGCCTGCAGCACCGCCGATCCGGTGCGCAGACTCACCCCCGCGCCGCCGAACGCGCGGGACACCCACATCCGGTGGAAGCCCTGCTCCCGCAACGCGTCGATGACCTCCGGGGAGGTGGCGCGGTCCTCCTCGGCCCGGGACCGGTGCTCGGCGAGCAGGCCGGTGACCTTCTCGACCCGGGTCAGCCACTGCTCGGTCTCCTCGGCGTGGGCCTGGGGGAGGGTGGTCATCGTTACCGGCCGCCTTCGTGTCGCGCTCGTCGCTGGAGTGGACATCCGGCCGGGGCCGCGCGCTGGGGCAGATCCGCATCCACGATCTGATGGTAGGGAATCTTCCGTAGGATCGACGGCTGAAAGGAAATAGTGCCGTGTGTGCGGCTCTCCTGTGGCCTGTTCGCGGGGGTGAAGGTGGCCGGGCCCGCCGGCCTTGGTCCCCTTGTGGGGACCCGGCCGGCGTGCTCCGCGACGGGGCCGCCCGGCTACCGGCCGTCGGCGGCGCGCTCGATCGCGGCGATGTCGATCTTCCCCATGGTGAGCATCGCCTGGGTGGCGCGCTGGGCGCGCTCCGGGTCGGGGTCACCGACCAGTTCGGTCAGCCGGGTGGGGACGACCTGCCAGGACAGGCCGAAACGGTCGGTGAGCCAGCCGCACTGGCTTTCCTTGCCGCCGCCGTCGGTGAGGGCGTTCCAGTAGTGATCCACCTCGGCCTGGTCAGCGCAGGGGATCTGGAACGAGATCGCCTCGGAGAAGGTGAACTCCGGTCCGCCGTTGAGCGCGACGTATTCCTGCCCGTCGAGGGTGAAGGAGACGGTCAGGGCCAGGCCCTCGGGTCGGTGCATGCCCGGCCCGTAGCGGGTGACGCCGGTGATGGCCGAGTTCGGGAAGACGGAGACGTAGAGCGCGGCGGCCTCCTCGGCGTCGGTGTCGAACCACAGGCAGGGAATCGTCTTCGGCATCGCTGTTTCCTCCACTGGTCGTGACGCCCGCTGGTCGTGGACGCCCGGGTCCGGCAGTCTGGCCTGCCGGTGGTAGGACCGGCGGGCGTGCGTGAACTCATCGGCGCGGCGGGACGTTCTCCCTACGGGCCTGGCAGGGGTTTTTGCGGCGGGCTCGGCTGTCGCGTGTCCGTTGCGGCGGTTTCGGGCTCGTGTGGCGGGTAGTACGGGGAGAATTCGGTCGTGCCGGAGAAGGCGGAGCAACCAATGCAGAGCGACCGAGCCGCGGGCCGGGAGCGCCGGCTGGCCGGCCGGTACCGGCTGGGCCGCGTGCTCGGCAGCGGCGGGGCGGGAATCGTCCGCGAGGGCGAGGACATGCTCCTGCGCCGGCCGGTCGCCATCAAGCAGGTGCGCCTGCCGCCGCTCGCCTCCGAGACCGAGCGGGAGATCATCGGCGAGCGGGTGCTGCGCGAGGCGCGCGCGGCGGCGCGGCTGCGCCATCCCGGTCTGGTGGCCGTCTACGACGTCATCGACGCCGAGGATTCGCCGTGGATCGTCATGGAGCTGGTCGACGGCCGGTCGCTGGCAGAGGAGATCCGTGCGTCGGGCCGGCTCGCGCCGGCGTGGGTGGCGCGCATCGGGGTGAGCCTGGCCTACGCGCTGGAGGCGGCGCACCGCGCCGGGGTCGTGCACCGGGACGTCAAACCGGGCAACGTGCTGCTGACCGCGGACGGGCAGGCCCGACTCACCGACTTCGGCATCGCCGTCAGCGAGGGCGACGCGACCCTGACCAGCACGGGGATGGTGGTCGGCTCGCCTGCCTACATCCCGCCCGAGCGGGCCCGCGGCGCGCGGGTGGGCGTGCCCGGTGACGTGTGGGGCCTGGGCGCCACGCTGTTCACCGCGGTGGAGGGCGAGGCGCCGTACGCGGGTGAGGGCGCCCTGGCGACGCTGGCGGCCATCATCCAGGATCGGCGCCGTCCTTACCGGCACGCGGGCCCGTTGCAGGACGTCATCGACCAGCTGCTCGATCCCGATCCGGCGCGGCGCCCGTCGCTGGCGCAGGCCCGGGCGCAGCTGCGGCGGATCGCGGCCACCGCCGAGCCGCATCCGACCGCCGTGTTCGACGCGGAGGCCGACGCGCTGCTCGACGCCGACGTCGGCGACCGGCCGGACGCGCCCCTACCCGGGCCGGCGGAAGCCGAGGAGGACGCCGATCTCGGGCTCGGCGACGACCTCGGATCCGGCAACAGCGCCGGCGCCGGCAGCGGCAGCGGCAGCGGCAGAGCAGCGGGCCGTGGGGCCGGCACCGGACCGCGGACGGGCCCGCGTGCCGGCTTCACCTTCGGTACCGGCCCCGCCGCCCGGACCGGATCCTCAGACGCTGGCCCAGGACCGCGGCCGAGTCCAGGTGCCGATCCAGGGCCGGGGCCGGATCCAGCCGCGGGTGCGCGCGTCGGCGGGGCCGCGGCCGCGCCGGAACGGCGCCGTCGGGTGGTGCTGCTGGCGATGGTCGTCGCCCTGCTGCTCGCCGCGGGCGGGGTCGGGCTCGGGCTGGCCCTGACCGGCGGTTCGGACACCCCGTCGGCCGGCCTGGCGTCAGGTACCAGCGCCCCGGCCACACCCGCGGGTACCGGCGGGCCGTCCGCGGGCGCGTCGACCAGCCCGACCGGTGGGCAGGCCGTGACACCGGGAACCTCCGCCACTCCGGGCGGCACCAGCCCGGCGTCGGCGACGCCGGGTCAGGGCGGTTCGGGCGGCGTGCCGTCGCTGGACAGGCTCGGCACGGTGATCCCGGACGACACCGCGCCCGCGCCGGCGCCGGCCGGGCTCGAGACGTACCGTGGCGCGGCCGGGTGGTCGCTCGCCGTCCCGCCGCAGTGGGCCCGATCGCGCCGTGACGGGGACCGCGAGACCTTCACGGCTCCCGGGGGCTACCCGAATCTGCTCGTCGAGACGCGGGACGTCGCCGGCCCGTCCTCGATCGGCGCGTGGCACGAGCTCGAGCCCGGCACCCGGCGCACCACCGCCGGCTACCAGCTGGTCTCGATCCGCCCGTCGGACGGGGCGGACGGGACGACGTCCGCGGTGTGGGAGTTCACCCTCACCTCAGGCGGGCAGACGGTGCACGTCCTGGACTTCGGTGTGGTCCGCAACGGGCACGGCTACGCGCTGTTCTGGCGGGTGCCCGAGGCCCAGTGGCAGGACCAGCTCGAGCTGATCCGCACCATCACCGCGACCTTCCGCCCCGGGCCCTGACCGCCGCCGCGCCGCGGCCGACCGCCGAGGCGCGACCGGCGGCGCGGGCCGCCGCCGCTGGCGCCACCAGCGGCGGCGGGTCAGCCGCGGCGGGGCCGTGTGCCGCGGCGGCTGGCGACCCGCCGGGCCATCGCCCGCAGCTGGTCGGAACTCAGCGGCTGCTTGTACACGGTGGCGTGCGCGCGGACCAGGCCGACGATCGGTTCCAGGTCCTCGTCGGGCGCGTCGATGCCGTGCCGGTCCATCGCGTGCCGCACGGCGGCGCGGCCGCTGTGCTTGCCCAGCACCAGCCGCCGGCGCGCGCCGACCTCCGCCGGGTCGAACGGCTCGTAGGTCGCCGGGGCGCGCAGCACGCCGTGCACGTGGATGCCGGACTCGTGGTCGAACACGGCGTCGCCGACCACGGCCTTGCCGGCGGGAACCGGCCGGCGCGACGCGCCGGCGACCAGCCGCGCCAGCGGGCGGAACGCGGCGGTGTCCAGGTCGACGGGCAGGCCGAGCAGGTGCCGCAGCGCCATCGCGACCTCCTCGGTCGGCGCGTTGCCGGCCCGCTCGCCCAGGCCGGCCACCGTGGTGCTCACCCAGGTGAACCCGGCCTGCACCGCGGCGATCGTGTTCGCGGTCGCCAGGCCGAAGTCGTCGTGGGCGTGGATCTCCCACGGCCCGGGGACGGCGTCGAGCAGCGCCCGCAGCCGCGTGTGCAGGGTGATCGGATTGGCCACCCCGACCGTGTCCGCCCAACGGAACCGGGTGACGCCGAGGCGCCGTAGCTCCCCGGCCAGGTCGATGACGAAGCCGTCGTCCGCGCGGGAGGCGTCCTCGAAGCCGACGCTCACCCGCAGGCCACGGTCGGTGGCGTCGAGGACGCAGTCGCGGATGCGGGCCCGCGCCCAGGCCCGGTCCTTGCCGAGCTTGGTGCGCAGGTGCAGGTCGGAGGCGGGGATGGTCAGGTGCGCGGCGTCGACCCCGCTGGCGACGGCGGCGTCGACGTCGCGGCGGTCCGCGCGGCACCAGGCGACCACGCCGGCCCGCTCGACCGCCGCGACGACGCGGCGCAGGACATCCACCTCGACCGGCCCCATCGCCGGCACCCCGGCCTCGATCTGGTGCACGCCGGCGGCGTCGAGCGCGACCGCGATGGCGATCTTCTCCTTGGCGGTGAAGGCGACCCCCGGGGTCTGCTCGCCGTCACGCAGGGTGGTGTCGCAGAACCGGACCGGACCGGGGCCAGGCCCGGGGTCCGGCCCGGACCCGTTCTCCCGAGCGTGATCCGTCGGGACGGGGCGCGGCGCGGGCGGGCAGGACGACGTGCCGCTCTTCATGATGGTCACCGGCACTTTCGACGGCTGAGGAGAATCCGGCGCTGGCTGTGTGTTCCCGGTCTCGCGGGCCGGCTCATACAGGCAGACGCACGGTTCCAGGCGACCGGAATCGCTCAGGACCCTATGTTCCGTCGATTTCGTGCGCGGGTCGTGCGGTAGCGGCGAGGTTAACAGGATAGTCCGCGGCGAGGGCGGTACCTTTTCGGGGACGGGAAATCCTGCGGAGGTCGAAGGATAATCTCCCGCGCCGGGAAATCCGCCCTGCCGCCCGGCGGGCTCAGCCCAGCGACGCGGCGAGCGCCCGGCGGATGTCGCCGGTGCTGTGCAGCGGCACGCCGACCGCCGAGCCGATCGCCCGGCGCAGCTTCGCCAGCAGCTTCTCCTGGGCGTCCGGCGGCGAGATCCGCAGGTAGACGTCGATCACGTCGTCGACCGTCTCGTGGCCGCGCAGCTCCTCGACGCGCTGGTGCTTGTAGACGCCGACCGGGTGGCTCAGCCGCGACGACGTCACATAGAAGTGGATGCGTTCCAGGACGGACGGCAGCTCCTCGGGATGCGTCGCCAGCCGCCGCTTCAGGTAGTAGAGGAACTCGCGGGCGTGCCCGGCCTCGTCCCGGCTGGCGCGCAGGTACAGGTCGGCCAGGACGGGTTCCTGCACCCAGGCCGCCATCGCCCGGTAGACCGTGTTGACGGTGATCTCGCTGATCACGTTCGTGGCCAGTGTGGCGCTCGGCGTGACCCCCGGCTCGTAGGGCTCCCGCAGCGCCTCGACCTTGGCCTGCTCGATGTGCACGCCGACGGCGCGCAGCCACGCCCGGAAACCGAAGTGGTGCTGCAGCTCCTGGTAGGCCCAGATGGCCACGAAGGCCGAGCAGTCGTAGTCGTCCGCGAACTCGCTGAGAAAGCCGTGCAGGCCGGGCAGGGACGTCGCCTCGCCGAGCACGACGCCCTTGGCGGTGGCGATGTCCTCGGGCCGGACGAGGTCGTGCCGGATGTTCTCCAGGCCGACGTCGGAGACCTTCCACTGGAGGCGCTCGTAGTGCAGGAAGGCGTCGAAGCTGTGGGACTCGCCGGCGAGGGCGTCGCCGGCGCCGGATCCGTCGGTTCGGGAATCGCTGCTCGGGGTATTGCCGGTGTGGATGTCGGTCGGTGCCGTGGTGACGGCCATGGGTGGACTCCTTCGGAGATCTCCCGGAGTATCTCGCATCCATTGTCGGGCTGTTTCCGGGAATTCCCAGCCACGGCTCCGGACGGCAATCGCGCAATTCCGCGCGCTAATCGTGCCCTCGAGGCCCTTCGCGGTGGTTCAGGTGGTGCGGACCGGGACGGTGAGCAGGTCCTCGCCGGTGCCGCTGACCACCACGACACGTACGAGCCGTCCTGCCGGGATGGCGGACGTCCCGCGTACGTCGACCGCGCCGCGGTAGTCGGCGGTCCAGGTCGCCGCGGTGTCGCTGCTGCCGTCCTCGGACACGGCGACCAGGGCGCAGGTCGTTCCCGGCCGCACGCCCCACAGCCGGATGGTGAAGCCCGCGCCGGAGGGGACGTCGGTCACCCAGACCTCCGCCCACACGCGGGTGGTCGCGTCCGCCGCCGACACCAGCCGGCCCGCCGGCCCGTCCGGCGAGGATGTCAGCGCCACGGTGCCCGTGATCGACCCGCCGGCGACGACGGCGGACAGCGCCGCGGCGGCCAGCGCGCGCCGCCGGCGTGCCGTGCGCCGGGACCGGGCGAGCCCGGCGAGCGCGCGGTCGACGGCGCGCTCGCCGGGCTCGCCTGCCGCGGCGGCGGGCGGGGGATCGGTGACGTCGGCGAGGCGCAGGCGGGAGAGCAGGCCCGGCAGCCCGGCCAGCCGGGTCAGCTCGGCGCGGCAGTCGGGACATCCGTCCAGATGAGTCTCCACCGCGGCGCGTTCTCCGGGGGCGAGCGCGCCGAGCACGTAGCAGCCGAGCGTGACGCGCAGCGCCGAGCAGGTGTCGGTCACGGCGCCCACCCCTGCTCCTCCAGCGCCAGCCGCAGCGCGCGCAGGCCGTAGTAGACCCGGGACTTCACCGTGCCCTCCGGAATATCCAGCGCCGCCGCCGCCTCGGCCACCGAGCGGCCGAGGAAGTACGTCTTGACCAGCGCGGCGCGGTGTTCCAGGCTGAGTGTGCGGAACGCCTCCGCGACCTGCCAGCTTTCCATCGCCCGTTCCAGGTCGTCGCCGGCGGGCAGCGACGCCAGGACGTCGCCGGGCAGTTCGGCCGGGCGGGCCCGGCGGGCGCGCTGCTCGTCCACGACGATCCGGGCCGCGACGGTGAACAGCCACGGGCGCAGCGGCCGGTCGTCCGCGCCGAGCTTCGGCGCCTGCCGCCAGGCCCGCAGCATCGTCTCCTGCACGACGTCCTCGGCCCGGCCGCGGTCACCGGTCAGCCGGGTGGTGAAGGCGAGCAGTGCCGCCCCGTGCTCGGCGTGCACGGCACGCACGAACACGGCCCCGGGGTCGTCCACCCCGGGCCGGCCGCCGCGGCGCAGTCCCACATCCCCCCTTCACGGGCAGAACGGCCGTTCGGTTCAGCGGCCGCGCTGTCGGACGGGTGACAGCGGTCACGGTGAACCGGGACGGCCCGTGCCGCGTGACATCCCACGTCCGCACCGGCTCCCGGCCCTTCCGAGGTGCTGGCCCTTCCGAGAGACAGGAGAACATGTGATGCACCGTCCGCATACCCGTACCGCGGCCGCACTGGCGACCGGCGTCATGCTGCTCGCCCTCACCGCCGCCTGCGGGGGCGGCGACGACACCGCCGCCGCGCCGGCGGCCTCCCAGCCCGCCGCGGCCACGGCCGCGCCGTGGACCGGTGCGCCGAGCGCGGGCGCGACCGCGGGAGCAGGCGCCCCGGCGGCGCCGACGGCGACCGGCACGACCGTCACGGTCACCGCGACCGAGTTCGCGCTCAAGCTCTCCCAGGACACCTTCACCGCGGGCACCTACACGTTCGTCACCACGAACGACGGCCAGGCGATCCACGCCCTGGAGATCGAGGGACCGGGCGTGAGCGGCTCGGAGACAGCGGACCTCGGGCCGGGCCAGTCCGAGGGACTCACCGTCGCCCTCAGCCCGGGCACGTACAAGCTGTACTGCCCCGTCGGCAACCACGAGTCGCGGGGCATGTCCACGGAGATCACCGTGACCTGACCTCGCCCCGCCTGGTCGTGGTCCGCCTGGCCGTGGTCCGCGTCCGGGGCGGCGCCGGGCTAACGTCGGGAGGGTGAGCGTCCAGCCCCCGCGAACACGGCCCGCCGGCCTGCCCGTCGACCTGCGCAGCGACACCGTCACCCGGCCCACGCCCGGCATGCGCCGCGCGATGGCGGAGGCGGAGGTCGGCGACGACGTCTACCGCGAGGACCCGACCGTCCGCGAGCTCGAGGAGCAGGCCGCCGTGCTGCTCGGGCACGAGGCCGCGCTGTTCGTGCCGAGCGGCACCATGGGCAACTTCTGTGCCCTGCGCGCCGGCGCCCCGGTGGGCACCGAGGTCGTCGCCGACACCGACGCGCACGTCGTCACCTACGAGCTCGGCGGGCTCGCCGCCCTCGGTGGCGTGCAGACCCGGACCCTCAGCGGCCTCGCAGACACGCTCGACCCGGCCGACATCGCGGCCCAGCTGCGCGCGTTCCCGGTCGCGCACAACTACAACATGGTCCGGACGAGCGTGCTCGCGGTGGAGAACACCCGGGCCCGGGCCGGTGGTCGGGTGTGGCCCCTGGAGCGGCTCGACCGGCTGCGGCTGATCACCGAGGATGCCGGGGTGGTCCTGCACTGCGACGGCGCCCGCCTCTGGAACGCGGCGGTGGCGCTCGACGTCCCGCCGCGCCGCCTCGGCGAGATCTTCGGGACGCTGTCGGTCTGCCTCTCGAAGGGCCTCGGCGCCCCGGTCGGCTCCCTCGTCGTCGGCGGCGCCGAGCACGTCGAGCGGGCCCGCGAGTGGCGCAAGCGGCTCGGCGGCGGGATGCGCCAGGCCGGGGTGCTCGCCGCCGCCGGCCTGTACGCGCTGCGGCACCACCTCGACCGCCTCGCCGACGACCACCGCCACGCCGCCGCGCTGGCCGCGACCCTCGCCGACGCGGCACCGCGGCGGGTCCACCCGGAGCGCACCGAGACCAACATGGTGCTCGTCGACGTCCCGGACGCGGCCGCCTTCTGCGCGCAGGCGGCGGACGGCGGTGTGCTCGTCGGCCTGGCCGGTCCGACGACGATCCGGATCGTCACCCACCTCGACGTCGACGACACCGCGATCCGCCGGGCCGGGGACGTCCTCGCCCCGCTGCTGAACGCCCTGCCACCAGCCGGTTCCTGACCGCGGCGCCGAGGTGTCAGGGGCCGTAGGCCCTGGTCGGGTGGATGAGGACGGCGGCGCGGCGCTGTTCGGCCATCACCCGGTCGTAGGTGTCCCAGTCGTCGTGGGTACCACCGGCGGCGGTGAAGATCTCCCGCAGCAGCAGCCGGAGACGCTCCGCGTCGACCTGATCGTGGGGGTCGTCGGGCCCGACGATCTCCGCCGTGCCCTCCACGGTGGCCCACCGCCACCCGGACCGGAACGTCGCGCTGACCTGCGGCCGGCGGCGCAGGTTGGCCAGCTTCGTCCGACCGTAGGTCACGAAGGCCACGACCGGCGCGGGCTCCCGCGGATCGGGCGGCAGCGGATGGGGCATGAACGCGGCGTTCACCACAGAGGCCTGGATGCTCCCGTCGGCGCGGCTGGTGGAGATCACGGCCAGCCCGCTCTCCGCACGCCCCAGCTCGGCTGCCGCCTCGAAAGCGGCCCTGTCAAAGGCGGCCCCCTCGAGAGCGGCGGAGTTGTACGGGGGGTCGAACGGGGCCACAGCCGTCCCTCGCCTTCGCGGTCGGTCCGCCCCCACCGGCACCGGACATGGTGGTGGGCGGTCACACACGGTCCGCGGCCAGGCTACCCAGCGGGAGCCGCGAAGCGACGATCACGAGCTGTGGCGGACGTCCTCAGGCTACGGATGGCTGACAGGCGCGCTGCGAGGCGGCCGCGTCCGGCTCCGGGGAGGGGGTCCGCGGGGCGCGACGGCTCAGGCGAGCGCGGCGCGGGCGGCCCGGCGGATCTCAGCGTGGACGTCGGGGAGGCCCGAGTCACCGAACATGCGCTGGGTCAGCACGATCACGGTCAGCTCCCTGGCGGGGTCGACCAGCCACGACGAGCCGAGGCCGCCGTCCCACCCGAAAGCGCCGCTGTCGTGCACCGCCTGGCCGAACGACCACGACTGGTCGTCGAAGTCGCCCGGGAGCAGCCCGCCGCGCGACCTCTGCCCGGCAGTGAGCTGACCGGTGGTCATCGCCCGGACGGACGACGCGGACAGCACCGGGGCGCCGCCGTCGAGGAACATCCGGGCGAACGCGAGCAGGTCGTCGGCCGTTGACAGCAGACCCCCGGCGCCGTCGCAGAACTCCGGCGGCCGGCCCCAGGCGCTGCCGGCGGGCTCGTCCCAGGCGACCAGGCCCGCCGGTTCGGGCCGGTAGGCGGTCGCGAGGCGGCGGAGCCGGCCGGGACCGGGCGCCCAGAACGCGGTGTCGTGCATGCCCAGCGGGTCGAACAGCCGGGCGCGCAGCACCTCGGCGAACGGTGCCCGCGCGGCGCGCTGCACCAGCACGCCCAGCACCGAGGCTCCGGTGTTGTACAGCCAGCGCTCCCCGGGCTGGGTGATCAGGGGCAGCGACCCGAGCCGCGCGATCCACTCGTCCGCGGCCGGCGGCGTCGCCGGGTCGGGCGGTCCGAACGTGGCCAGCCGTAGCCGGTCGGCCGCCTCGACGACGGGCCACGGTGCCGCCGCGGTGAACATCTCCCCGGCGAGGCCGAACCCGAAGGTGAACGTCAGCAGGTCCCGCGCCGTGATCGGCCGCCGCGCCGGGACGGTGTCGTCGAGCGGGCCGTCCGGATGGCACAGCACCCGCCGTCCTGCCAGCTCCGGAAGCAGCCGGTCGACCGGCTCGTCGAGGTCCACCAGCCCGTCGTCGACCAGGGTCATCGTCACCGCGGCCGTCATCGGCTTGGTCGTCGAGGAGATCCGGAACATGGTGTCCCGCGCCATCGGGGCGCCGCCGACGGCGAGGGCGCCCAGCGCCTCCACGTGCACGTCGTCCCCGGCCGCGACGAGGGCGACCAGGCCGGGGACGAGGTCGTCCCCGGCGTCGTCCCCGACGTGGCGCGCCGCCGTCCGGTGAAGAAGATCCCTGCCCTCGTCCGCCAACCGCACGCCCACAGTTCCTCCTCGGCTCCCACGCGTCGACCCGATGGTCCCTTCCCAGGTCAGACCGCCGTAGACCGCGAATTCCATCGGCGCGCCCCGGCCGACATCTCCCTTTGCATCCGGGGAGGGGAGTGCCGCGCAGCGGGGTGCGGAAGAGAAGACGCCCATGCGGAAATCCGGGCCGGTCGGTGGTGACCACCACCGACCGGCCCGGTCACGACTCCACTCAGCTGATCACCTCAGAAGATCACCCAGTTCTTGTCGTTGGTGTCGGCATACCAGAGGTTGGCGCACTGGAGGCCACCGTCGCGCCGGAGGCAGACCCGGACCGGCCGATGGGCGGCAGCGATAGCCTCGGTTCGCAGCGCCTGCCCGTTCACGCTCGCCGTCGCCTCGCAGTAGTCCCAGGTTCCGGCCGCGCTGATCTCGTCGGTCGAGTAGAAATGCCTGTCCGCGTCCCCGCCCGGCAGCGGCACGGTGAAATCTGCGCGATCGATGGACAGGATGTCTCCGGCCCGTACCTGACTCCCGGATTTGACTTCGGCGTACGCAGCGCCGTTGATTTTTCCTGTACGTAGATCGATTATTACCCCGTGAAGCTCGGCGGGATAGGAGAGGTCTCCGATCCGTCCGTCTGCGGATCGGTTGCTCCCGCGAGTAGCCGGATCATGGTTTCCGCCGATCGGACCGAGCGACGGACCCCGGTGGTCGCTCGCCGGTAGGCTCCGGCCGCGGTGCCCGGTGGACGCGTCCTACGTACGGAGGCAGGGTTGACCCAGGCGGGGGCCAGAGAACTGGGTGAGTACCTTTCCCACCTCAAACAGCGCAGTGGCCGGAGCTATGCATGGATTGGCGTTCGCGTCAACGCGGGCCGGTCGACGGTGCAGCGATACTGCGTCGGCCGCACGGTCCCGACCGAGTTCGCGATTCTGGAAAAGATCGCGCGCCTGTGCGGCGCGGATAATAAGGAAATAGAACGACTCTTCCGGCTCTGGATGTCTGCGGTCGCGGTCGATCCGAGACGACCTGGGGATGCGGATCCGCCGCCGCCGGAGCACGAACCGACGGCTGGCGGCGCGCCCCGTCCGGCCATCGACGGCGGTGGCGTCGTCGGGTCATTGCCCGCCGCTGGCTGCGCTGACTCGGCCGATGCCGATGCCGATGCCGATGCCGATGCCGATGCCGACGGCGACGGCGACGGCGACAAGGCTGGCATCGGCATCAGATCCGCGGAGATCCGCGGCGTCGTGGTCGAGGGCGTGGCGGGCGGCCAACCATCCCTTCCGCCCGCCGGGATCTCCTCGGAGCCGACCGAGGCGCTCGACCCGCGCCGGAACCGCCCGCGACGGATGCTCGTGTTGGGTGCGTTACTGGTCGCCACCGCGGTCCTCGCCACGGTGTCAGCCGTGTCCCAGGGGTCCTCACCGTCCGTGGAAGCCGCTTCGGAGGGCGTGCCGGTGGCCCAGTGGATCGACGGACCGGCATGGACGCGGCCGTTCGCGCCTGTGCGGCCGACTCTGTTCGGAGTGACGGTCAACAGCGCGACCGGCTCCATGCCGGCCTTCCGCGTCGGCGCCGTCCGGCTCTGGGACAGCGGCACCCGCTGGTCCGAGATCCAGTTCGCCCGGGGCGAGTTCGAGTGGACGATCGTCGACCGGCAGGTGGCCGGCGCGGAGCACGCGGGGCTACCCGTCCTGTTCGTCCTCGGCGGCACACCCCCCTGGGCGAGCCCGGGCGGGGCGCGCGGGCTCTATCCGGACGGCACCCGTGCCACGCCACCCGATGACCTCGCTGACTGGGACGTGTTCGTCCGAGCCCTGGCCGAGCGGTACCGGGGCCGGATCGAGGCCTACGAACTGTGGGTGCTCGGCAACGACCGCCGCTTCTTCGACGGCCCGGTGGAGACCCTCGTCGAGATGACCCGCCGGGCAAGCCGCGTGATCCGTGCGGTGGACCCGGCCGCCAGGCTGGTGTGCCCGGGGATGGGGAACCTCGAGACACCGGAGGGCCAACAGACGCTGCGGCGCTTCGCCGAGCTCGATGGCTACGACCACTGCGACGCGGCGGGGATCAAACTGCATCAGCGCAGCGCCGCCGACCCACCGGAGTCGATGCTCGGCATGGCGATGACCGTCGACAAGATTCTGCACGACACCGGGAACCACCCGCCGCTGTGGAACACCGGGACCACCTACAGGATCCGTTCCCAGACCGCGCTCTGACGATGTCACCGCCCGCAACTACGCCGTGCGCTTCTTTCTCGCCGGCATCTACGCGCGGGATCTGAACCTCGAACGCATGTACTTCTACAACTGGGGCGGCACGAAGATCCCGCTGGTCCTACAGGCCGTCGGGGGCGCGCCGACCGGGGCGGCGCTCGCCGTCGAGCAGCTTCAGCGCTGGCTCCACGGCGCCAGCAGCCGGTCCTGCGGGCGCGGTGTGGCCGTCGGCCAGCCCGAGAACGTCTGGCAGTGCGAGTTCGAGGTGCGCGACGCCGAAGGAACACACAGCGCCTTCATCCGCTGGACCCATGACGGCACCGCCGCGACGACGGCCGGCCCGCGCACCCGGACGGTTCGCCATCTCGACGGCACCACGACCGAGACGACGGCGGGCGAGCCGATCCTCGTCGGAGAGGAGTCGATCCTCGTCGACCTGGAGGACTGACCGCCGCCTCGCCGATTCTCACGCCAGCACCGCCGGCCGGAGCAGGCTCTCAACGCGGCGGCGGCGCGGTTCGACTCAGGCGGGCGAGGGCGACGTCCATGACCTGTACCCGGCCGGGAAGCGGGCGGGTGCCGTCCCACCAGGTGATCGTGGCGATCTCCGCGTCGGGTGTGAACGGGTGGGAGGCACCGGCCCGTCCCGTGAAGACCGCGGCGTACTCCGTCCGGGACGGGGCGGCCAGGCCGAAGTGCGCGAGGCCCGCGAACACGAGCGCCTCGGCCTCGTACCCGGACTCCTCGCGCAGCTCGCGGACGGCTGCCTGCCGGGGTGTCTCCCCGGGCTCGATCGTGCCGCCGGGCAGCTCCCAGCACTCCCGGCGGCGGTCGCGGACCAGCAGGAGGTCGTCGCCCCTCCACAGCGCCACCAGCGCAAGCGGCAGCGGGGCGACGCCCGTGGCTTGCTGCTCGGCCACCCGCTGGAACGCCAACAGGACGTTTCCCCCGTAGTCCTGGGCCAGCACGGTCATCAGCGTCGGGAACGTGGACGTGGGTTCAGGGCACTTCCAGGTTGCCCTCGATCAGGGGCAGGTGCTGCAGGTGCTTCGCGTTGGACGCGATCGCCACCAGCGCGAGAGCCTGCGCGTAGGCGACCTTGCCCGCCTCGTCGAGCGCGTCGACGTCGATGTCCGCGAGGACGTCGACCGACATCCGTAGGAACTCCTTCGAGTCGAACTCCGTGCCGTCACCGATCAACGCGGGGACGCGGGGCGGGAGAGCGCGTTTGGCCATACCCCATGGTGCTTGCCGCCGCGTCCCCCTCTTGCCCGGACCCCCGATCGGCCCACCACATCACCGGCGTGCGGACCCCCGGGCCCGCCGACAGACCTCACCGAAACCGGGCGTACCCGGGAAAGCGCGGCGGGTGAGTGAGTCCATGGACCCACTCACCCGCCACGGTTCTGCTGGAACGGCCGTCATCAGTTCGGGCACGGGGTGCGGCTACACCATGGCTGTCCGGAGGGCCGGGCGGCGGCGGAGCAGGAAGGCCGCGATCAGCGCGGCCAGGGCGATCGTGACGAGCCCGTTCACGACCAGCGCGGTCTGGATGCCGCCCAGCGTCGCCTCCCGCGCCGAGTGGTCGCCACCCGCGGTGAGCGCGGACGTCCGGGCGGTCGCCACCGCGCTCATGATCGGTATGCCCAGTGTGAGTGCCACCTGCTGGGTCATCGTCGTCAGGCCGGTGGCCAGGCCCTGCTGGGTGTCGGGTAGCCCGGAGGTCGCCGTCACCAGGTAGGCGACGAGCCCGCTGGCGTGGCCGAAGAATCCGACGACGGAGGCCGCCAGCACGAGCGACAGCGAGCTGCGGTCCAGCCCGACGAAGGCCAGGGCCAGCGCGGACAGGCCCTGGACGAGCAGCCCGAACACCAGGGTGCGGCGCGGTTCCACGACGGCCAGGACGCGCGGTGCCACCAGTCCGGCCACGAACGCGGCCGCCCCGGGCAGCCCGAAGATCAGCCCGGTCGTCACCGCCGAGTAGCCGAGGACCCGCTGCAGGTACAGCGTCATCAGGAACACGATCGAACTGCCCATCGCGAAGACGACCAACCCGCCGAGGTTGCCCCATCCGACGTGGCGCAGCCGCAGCACCTCCAGCGAGGCCAGCGGATGCGGGCTGGTCGCCTCTATCCGCCAGAAGGCGCCGAGCAGGACGAGCCCCGCGGCCACCGCGATCCACACCGACGGCCGGCCCCAGCCGTCCTCACCGCCGCTGGAGATGCCGTAGACGAAGGCGACCAGCCCGGCGGTGACGGTCAGCGCACCGGGGACGTCGAGCCGCTGGCGGACGTCCGCGCGGCCACCGGGGACGACCCGCGGCGCGGCGAGCAGGATCGCCAGCGCCACCGGAACGTTGACGAGGAAGGCCCAGCGCCAGCTGAGATAGCCGGTCAGCAGCCCGCCCACCAGCGCGCCCACGGTGAAGCCGGCCGGCAGCAGCGCACCGTTGAGGCTGAGCGCACGCTGCCGGACGGGGCCCTCCGGGAACGTCGTGACCAGCAGGGACAGCGCGGCCGGGATGGCGATCGCGGCCGCGAGGCCCTGGCCGACGCGGGCGAGCAGCAGCAGGGTCGGCCCCTGGGCGAGCCCGCCGAGCAGGGACGCCACGATCAGCAGCACCAGGCCGGTGAGGAACATCCGGCGCCGCCCGGCCAGGTCGGCGACCCGCGCGAACAGCAGGGTGAATCCCGCGGAGGGCAGCGCGAACGTGGTCGCGATCCACTGCAGGTCACCCTCACCGAGCCCGACCCCCGCCCCGATCGACGGCAGGGCCACATTGAGGATCGAGAAGTCGATCGCGAGCATGAACTGCGTCCCCAGCAGCAGCACGAGCGCCAGCCGCTGCCGCGGAGTCATCCGGTCGGGCCCCGCCGGCCGTCGATCCGCGGTGGCGGGCCGCCCGGTCGCGGACGGCGCGGGGTGCCTCGGGGCCGGCACGGCGACGCCGGCCGGGTCGGTCGCGTCCGGCGCGCCGACGGAGGCCCGTTCCGAGATCGCCGCGGGCATCGAATCTGTCATGCCCCGCACGATTCTGGACGTCGGCGGCCCTAGCCACGCCCCCGCCGTTGCCACCCCCACGGGTCCTGCCCACGGCGTGGATGGCACCGTCAGGGTGACGACCACCGGGAATAGCCCGGCGGCGGAACCCGGTCCTGGTGGTTCCTGGCACTGGCAGGGTCACCCTCGCCCCGTCGACTCGCGCGCCGCGCGGCGTGACAATGCCGAGCATGACCGAGCTGGGGGAGTTTCTCCGTTCGCGGCGTAACCAGATCACACCCGCGGACGTCGGCCTGACCCGCCCGGGTGACCGCCGCCGCGTCCCGGGCCTGCGGCGCGAGGAGCTGGCCCAGCTCGCCGGGGTGAGTGTCACCTACTACACCCGGCTGGAACAGGGGCAGAGTCGCAACGCGTCCGACGCGGTCCTGGACGCGCTCGCCCGGGTGCTGCTGCTCGGCGACGACGAGCACGCCCACCTGCGCACCCTGGCCCGCCCGGCGCGCGTCGCCCGGCGCACCGCCCGGCCGGAGAAGGTCCGCCCGGGCGTGCGGCTGCTGCTGGACGCGGTGCGCGACGTGCCGGCGCTCGTCATCGGACGGCGGACCGACGTCCTGGCCTGGAACCGGCTCGCGCACGCCCTGCTCGCGCCGCACCTGGACTTCGCGGCGCCGAACCGCTGCGCGACCCAGCCGAACATGGCCCGCCTCATCCTGCTGGACCCCCACATCCGTGATCTTTATGTGAACTGGCGGCGCAAGGTCGATGAGGTCGTCCGCTACCTGCGGCTGGCCTCCGGTCAGTATCCCGACGACCAGCAGCTCACCACCCTCATCGGCGAGCTGTGTGTGAACAGCCCGGAATTCGCGGTGAACTGGGCCCGCCACCAGGTGCGTGACTGCGGGCACGCCGTCCGCGAGTACCGGCACCCGCTGGTGGGCGACCTCGTCCTCGCAGAGGAGGTGCTGCGCGTGCAGGACGACTCGGGCCTGCGGCTGCTCGTGCTCTCCCCCGAGCCGGGCTCGGCGAGCGCCGAACGGCTCACCCTGCTCGCCAGCCTCACCGCCGCCACCGCCGCCACCGTCGCCACGGCCACGGCCGTCGGCGAGCACCCCTGCGCCACGACTCCCGGCAGCCATCACCTCGCCACGACTCCTGGCAGCCAGCACCTCATCCCGTAACCACCGTCGCCTTCCCCACGCCCGCACCCGTGCCGTGGTCACCGAGGCCGGCGCGGTCGCGGTCCACCCGCAGCAGGTGGACGCCGACCAGGACGAACGCGGCTCCGGCCACGGCCTGGAAGACGGCCACCAGGGCGAGCGGAAGGACGTCCACCAGTGTGCCGGGCAGGGCCATCAGCAGGAGGAGCCAGCTCGCGACGGGGACGAACCGTTCACGGACGAGCGCCGTGGCGAACAGCATGCTGCCGGCGACGTAGAGGATCCCGGCGGTGTACACGGCCGGCATCGTCGGGGCGGAGTCCGCGAGCGCGTCGCGGACGGGCTCATCCAGGGGGAACAGCACGTACACCCGGGAGAACTCGATACCGGTCAGCAGCACCAGCCCGACGATGTTCGCCAGCGCGCCCAGGTCGAGCAGCCGGTTGCCCGGCCCGGCGAGGGGACCCGGCCTGCGCAGGCAGGCGGTGATGCCGGCGACGGCGAGCACCGCGAGGACGGGCGCGGCGACCCCGGCGGTGTTCAGCACGGCGTTCTCGCTGCCGGCGATGTCCACCGGCGCGTCGAGCAGGACGGCGGCGCCGCCCGCGATGCTCGCCGCCGCGGCCGCGAGCCGGGTTCGTGGCTCGACAGCGGGCGGGCTGGATGGGGTGTCTCGGTCGGTGCTCATGGTCGTCCTCCGAACGGCGGGGAGTGTCGCCCCGGCCACCGACCCTGTCTATATCGGTAGCCGGTACTCTGATCGCCAATATAACGGTAGACGTACTAGTGGGCAACGGGACAGCTGGCCGCCCCGCTGGAGGCGCGGGTCAGTGCGGGTCAGTGAGTTTCAGTGCAGTTCGGTGAGGCGGCGGCTTCCACTGCCGGTCACCGCCACCGCGATCGCCACTCCCGCCGCCATCAGCAGCCAGCGCAGCAGGAGCAGCTCGTCACGGTCGAGCGCCACGGCCCGCAGGGCGTCGCCGAGCTCCCCGAGCGCACCCAGCGCGAGCCGGCCGAACCACACGACGGCCGCGGCGGCCGCCAGCCGTGGATCCTGCCCGCCGAGCAGGACGCACAAGGCGGGCAGCAGGACGGTCAGGCCGAGGCGGAGCGCGACCGGTGCCGCCTCTCCCACGGTGCAGGTCGCGGCGAGTGCGAGCAGCGGGCCGGCGGCGTAGGTCGCGGCGACGCCGGCCCGGCGCGCGGACCGCGGCCAGTGCCGCACGGAGGGCCCGGCCGCTGCCGCCGGCCTTTGCGCCGGACGGCCCAGCAGCAGGCCCAGGAAGACCACGCCGAGGCCGGACAGCCAGCCGAGATCCCCGTACCCGCCGCTGTTCGCGGCGGTCAGACTGGCTGTGATCGTGACCAGGACCGTGAGCGCGGTTGCCGTCAGTGCGCCGGCCCGCCGCCCGCTGTATCCCAGTCCGACGCCTACCGCCCCGCTCACTCCCGCCACGGCGGTCCACCACTCGGGAACCTGACCAATCAGGAGAGCGGGGGTGATCCGGGGCGTCGCGCCGCCGAACTGTGCGGTCCAGACATCCACCGTCATGACGAGCAGTAACACCACCGCGCCGAGGTACAGGCCGCCGCGCCAGATGTCGACAGGCCCCGGTCCGGCGCGGGCCCGTGCGCGCAGGCGCAGCGCCAGCGCGGCGAGCGACCCGAGCTCGCCGAGGTGGGCGCGCCGGCCGCGGGTGGCACCGACCTCCGCGACGGTGAGCGCCACGTCGTGGGTGAACGCGGGGTCCACACCCTCGAGGCGGGCGGCGAGCCACCGCGTCGACGCGGCGAGCCGGCCGTCGCTCCAGCGTCCCAGCGGGCCGGGGGTGGACGCCGTCACGTGCCGCGCAACCCGAGCCGGGCCACGGCCAGGTCGGCGTTCGCCCGCAGCCTCGCGGCCTCCTGAGCAAGCAGGTCGGCACCGGTGTCGGTCAGCCGGTAGTTGCGGCGTGGCGGGCCGCCGTCCGACACCTCACCGTCGAAGGCGACGAGCCCGTCAGCCTCCAGGCGTTCGAGCGCGCCGTACAGGGTGCCCGCGCGGAGCCGGACGCGCCCCTGGGACATCTCCTCGACGGCCTTGATCACCCCGTAGCCGTGCAGCGGCCCGGGCCCCAGCGCGGCGAGAATGAGAAACGTCGGTTCCCGCAGCGGGACGGAGGCGGACACCCCGCGATCATACCGTCGACTGTGCCGCCCATCGGTATACCGGCGGCCGGTGATCGGCCTAGGAATCCTCGGGCGTCGCACAGGTGGAACGGGGCCGGGCTCCCAGGTGCGGATGGATCCCCGGGTGCAGCTTCAGCGTCGCGGCCACCCGGCGCAGCAGGCCGACGAACACCCGCCGCTCGTCGGCGGTCAGATCGCGGGCGATCTCGCCCTCCAGCGGTGGGAGCATCTCCGCGACCTGCTCCAGGAGTGCCGTGCCGGCCGGCGTCAGGTCGATCTCGAAGGCCCTCCGGTCCTGTGCGCTGCGCCGCCGCCGGACCCAGCCCGCCTCCTCCATCTCGTCGATCAACCCGA
Organism: Parafrankia sp. BMG5.11; assembly: GCF_004337455.1. NCBI lineage: Bacteria > Bacillati > Actinomycetota > Actinomycetes > Frankiales > Frankiaceae > Parafrankia > Parafrankia sp. BMG5.11. The sequence goes on from NZ_SJXI01000144.1 coordinate 27,680, forward strand.
CCATGTTGTTGCGGTGCATGCCCAGCGCGTCCGCGAGCTGCTGCTGGGTCCGGCCCGCGGCCGCGGTGGTCAGGTTGCTGAGCACACCGAACGCTCGCGGTGAGACGCCGAGCGGCGCCAGCCGGTCGGCGAACTCCTGCGCCGTGCAGGCGCCGACCTGGGACAGCAGGAAGGGCAGGGACGCGGAGTAGGGGGCCGCCGGGACGTCGCTCACGAGTCGGAAGTGTACCGTCCAGTGATTGTCATCTAAGGTGACAATCACTGGACGGGCGTTTGGCGCCGATTCTGTGTGATCGAGGTGGGGAGTGGCTGAGATGAAGATCGCCGTGGTGGGGGCGACCGGGCGGACCGGAGCCCTGGTCGTGGAGCAGGCACTGGCCCGCGGCCATCGGGTGACGGCCGTGGCACGCCGGCCCGAGGCGGTGCCGGCCCGGCACGACAACCTGCAGGTCGCCGCCGCGGACGTGCTCGACCGGGACACCCTCCTCCCAGCGCTCGCCGGCGTCGAAGCCGTCGTCTCGGCGCTGGGCGCGGCGGCCGGCAGGGAACCGACGACGGTGTACTCCACCGGCGTCCGCAACCTGCTCGCGGCGATGCGGGCCGGCGGCGCGGGCACCATCGCCGTGATCTCCGCGACCCCGGCGGGGCCGCGCGGCGAACTGCCCTTCCTGGAACGGCGGCTGATGATGCCGGTACTCGACCGTTTCTTCGGCGAGGCCTACGCCGACATGCGGCGGATGGAGGACATCCTGCGGACCAGTGACGCCGACTGGATCTCGGTGCGCCCGCCCCGCCTGATCGCCCGCCCCGGGACCGGCTCCTACCGCGTCGCCACGGAGGCGCCGCTGCCGAGGGCCCGCAGCATCACCTATTCCGACCTGGCCATGGCCCTGCTGGACGTGCTCGACCGCCGCGACCTCCACCGCCGAGCGGTAACCGTCGCGCACTGAACCGCCGCCGGCCGCCGGCCGGCACGACGTGGAGGGCCTCGGTGCGGGAGCGGTGTCTCCCCGCCGCAGCAGCGCTCTGTGCAGGCGGGCGTTCTCCTGGTACAGCCGTTGTAGTTCAGCCTGCCGCCTCCTTTATCTCAGTGGCAGGGGCGCGGTCACGGCGTATAGGGCCTTCGTAACAGGAGTCCTGCGAGGAACCCGTACGGCGGAGTCTGGAGTAATTTTGAGCGACGCGGGAAGCCGAGTGGAAGGTGGCGTCACAACGGTCATCTTCGGATTCGACCCCGGCTCGGATCTACAGTAGGGAGACGAGGGGTTTCTGTGTCGATTCCATTGTGGCGAACGGGTGTGGCTGGAAGGGTTGTAGTCGGAGAGTATGGTGGCCGTTATATCTGCATAGAAAAAGACAGGGCCGGAGCTGGTTGGCATATCTACGTCTCGGAGAATCCGCCGGGTGACCCGGGTGAGGGTTGGGATATTTGGGCCGAGAATGAACGCCGGATAGAAGAGTGGTTTCAGGATCTTGAGATCGCTGTTGAATGGGAATCTGGTTGAACGGATCTTTTTCGTCCGTACTCGGACTCCTGGCGTGCGCCGCGGTCGGGTGGCAGCAGGATCTGCGGGTCTTCGCCTGATCCCGGTTCTCTCATCAATGCTGAGGAGCACCGTGCCGGCCGGGGGCAGGGCTCCGGCAAGGCTGCGGGCTAGTAATTCAGGTTTCATGATCGCCTGAAGTGGTCGTTCGAGTTGGCGGGCGTGGGGGCATAGTGCCTGGGCGATGTTGGTGGCGCCGGTCAGGCGCAGGATGCTGATCGTCAGGTTGCGGAGGCTGGCCATGACCTGAGGGGCGTTGCCGGTGCTGGCGCGGTGGTCGTCCTCGTCGAAGGCGACGTCGCGGATCCAGTGCAACTGGTTCTCGATGGTCCAGTGGCCGCGGGCGAGGTCGTCCTCTCGGGTCCGCCGGTGTGGGGCCGCCGTCGGCGGGTGATCTGGACGGCCTGGACGGCGTGGGGGAAGTCGAGGCCGGCGCGGGCCTCGGTGGCCTCGACGACGCGGTCTCGGTGCGTCCATTTGTCTCAGGTGGCGGCGATTAGATTTTTGGTGAGAGTGGGTGATGCTTTGTCGGCGAGGGTCCATAAGACGACGTGATCCATGGAAGAATAGCACTTTACGAAATAGGCGTGCCGACCGCTTCGGCCTGCCCTACTCCCCATCCTCTGCCGGCATACGAAGGGATTCTGAAAGCGGGAGGCGGACTGGGCGGGGCCGCAAATTTTACCAGTGGTTTCGCTCGGTGGCGGGACCGCCGCTACTGTGCACCCTGATCGAAGGAATGCTGCTATGGCTGCTGACGGGATAGTACTGCGACCCCGCCTCTATAGTTGGGCGATGACAGTGCCAGCAATGGCCTTTGGAGCGATCGGCCTAAGTGGACTGGTAGTTTCCGCTGACGAGGTGGGAGGCGTAGGTGGCCGCATCTTCAAGCGGAGCTATAGCGACACTGAGTACCCTCTTGATTGTGAGACTAATTCGCCTTCGAGTCGTGGTGGGAGATGTGGGGATTTCACTTCACAGAATCCAAAACACCAGGAAATTCTCCTGGTCCGAAATAAATTCCACCTCCATTGTCGATCCGGGCGAAGTTCTTCCCTGGCGAATTCCCGTTCTATCGCTCGAGAATGGTAAAACTCTACGCCTGGATGAATATCGGAGCCTTCGAAATGACCCTTCGTTATCGATCGCCGAATCGGTCGTTCGCCTCTTGGTGGACAAGCGAGCAAACTACTACGGACACGGGTAATGAATCTGGGCGGCTAAAGGACGGTCTCGCGCTTTAGTGGATAGAGCCGTGAGCGCGGGCCCCGTACGATCCATCAATCATCGAGGTAGGTTCTGGTGAGGCATGTACCGACATCCCTGGCTCGAACCATCTTGACAGGTAGGGCCGCGACTCGGCGAGGCCGGTCGCCGGTGTGGTCCACAGTGAGGCAGCCGGAGGGCGCCGGCGCAGGTCATCGGGTGGCTGCGGGTACAGGCCCGTGGCTGGTGACAACGCCGACGGTGCCCTCGGCGAGCCGGTAGGACAGACCGACTACCGCACATCGTCCTGCGGCGACCTCGGCCGCGAGCAGGACTGATCGGCCGACCAGGCCGTCGACCGTCCGCCGGATATGCGTGCGCACGAACGCGTCGATGTCAGTGTGTCCGGCCGCCCGCGCCGACAACACACTCGGCATCACCCGCTCGACCACGTCCCCGAGATAGCCCGCAGGCGCGGTCCCGTCACGATCTGCCTCGGACGCCGCGGTGACAGCGCCACACGAATCGTGCCCGAGAACGACGACGAGTGGCGCGCCGAGCACGCTGACGCCGTACTCGATGCTGCCCAGAACCTCAGGCCCGGCGACGTGACCGGCGGTCCTCACCACGAAGAGATCCCCCAACCCCCGGTCGAAGATGATCTCAGCTGCCAGGCGGGAATCAGAACATCCGAACAGCACGGCGAACGGATGCTGTCTCGGCGCCACAGCCGATCGACGGTCAGCATCCTGGTTCGGGTGCAGCCGTTCACCGCGCACGAAGCGCGCGTTGCCTTCCCTCAGAACCGCGAACGCCTCAGCGGGCGAGGAAGCAGCGAGATTGAAATCGGGCACGCGCAGCAACCTATCTGGTCGGGCGCCGAACCGAACCCGATCACGCCAACGCCACCAGCAACCACAACCAGCCGGGCGCCGCGAAGGCCCGGTCGTCGAAGTGTCTCCTCCGGGTGCCGGGGCGTCCCTATGCCCGGTCCCGCCCCTCGAACGCGGCCCGCCATCCCAAACCCAAGATAGTCAACGCCGTTGACGGCCCGTGCCTCCGACTGGTGATCTTGCTGTTCTACCGAGAGGTATTTGATCTCCGTCGGGAATGGATGGCGCGACGAGCTCGCCGCGAACATATGCGAAAATGGTTTTCGCACCTCCACCAGTGATGACGTCACGGAGTGCGATTGTCGTCGCGCCAGCCATGAATGACATCGGGGGCGTACAGGGGATTGGCTGGGGTGACCCGGGTCGATGTCGGGCAGGGCGATGTCGGGTCAGCACGTGGATGTGGTCCCCTGCACGCCTTCCAGCCAGGCGCCTTCGAGGTCGGCGTGACACAGGTCCGCGACGAGGAGGTCGTCCCGGACCAGGCAGATCTCGTTGATGGGACGGCGCCGGGTGTCAGGGTCGTCCACTACGGCATGAGGGCCGCTCGCGCCGGAGGCCGGCTCCTGGCCTCGTTGTCGGATAGCCGTCAGCGGGTACCGGTCGGTCCGGCGAGTCGGGGCGGGTGCCGCGGCCGCCGGGCATCTCGTTCGCTGCGTTACCGCAGGTCAGAGTGCTGCGGTGGGGTCGAAGCCGGTCATGCGTCGGTCGTGTTAGGGCCCGGGTGGGCGTATCACTGCCAGACCGGGACCGATCGCGCTTTGCTACCATCCGGCACTCTAGGGGTGCCCGAAAAGGGGCACGGATGGTGATAGCGGGCGTGTCTCGCGCACCATCGTTCCGCGGGGCGGCGACCAGGAGGTCGGTCTGTGTCGGTCATCGACCGGGCTCGGGTGGCCACGGCACTGCCGGGGTACGTGCTCGGCCGCGAGCTGGGCGCGGGCGCGTTCGGTCTGGTGATTGCCGGGCGTCGACTCGCACCCGGCCCCGTCGCGCCTGGCCTGGACCAGGCGGGAGGCGACGCGGCGGGCGACGGCGCCGCAACGGACGTGGCCGTCAAGATCCTCGACCTGGGCGTGGCCGACGGTGACGGCCCCAGCGGGGCGTCCGCGGGCACCGTCGTGCTCGGGTCGGATCCCGGTGCCGGTCCGCCGCCGGCCCCGGACCGTGACCAGGACGCCCGGATCCTCACCCAGCTCGATCATCCACACCTGTGCCAGCTGCTCGACATCGTCCCCGCCGACGGGCTGCGGCTGCTGGTGACCGAACTGCTGCCCGGCGGGACGCTGGCCAGCCAGAGCCTGACCCCGCAGGCCGCGTGCGCGGTCGTGCTCGCCGCCGCCGACGCGCTGATGCATGCCCACGCCGCCGGCGTCCTGCACCGCGATGTCAAACCCGCCAACATCCTTTTCGCCGCGGACGGCCGGCCGAAACTGACGGACCTGGGCGTGGTCGGGCTCGTCGACGGGACGCCGCTGACCGCCGGCGGGGTCGTCGGGACCGCCCAGTACATGGCGCCCGAGCAGGTGACCGGGGGCCGCCTGGGGCCCGCGACGGACATCTACGCGCTGGCCGCGACCCTGTACGAGCTGCTGGCCGGGACGCCGCTGTTCGGTGCCGGCCTGACCGCGCCCGACCTGTTACGCCATCACTGCGAGGTCGTCCCGGCTCCGCCGCCGGGCGTTCCGCCACCGGTGGCGGCGGTGCTGGCCAGAGCGCTGGCGAAGGCGCCGGGGGAGCGGCACCGCACCGCCGGGCAGTTCGCCATGGATCTCGCCGCGGCCGCGCGGCTGGGGTACGGCGGCGACTGGCTGGCGCGGGCGGACGTCCCGCTGGCGGTCAGTGACGGGCTGCGCGAGCAGGGGTCGGGGCCCCACCCGGCGCTGGGACCGCCGGGCGCCACCGGCACCGGCACCGGCGGCACACCTGGCTCCGGCACCTCCGGGGCCGGAGCCAGCACAGGGGCCGAGGACGATCCGGCGGGGCGGACCACGAGGCTGGACCCGCCGCTGCCGCCGGTGACCTCCCTGCTTCCGGAGCCCGTGCCTGTCGGCCCGCCCGGCGCGTTCCCGCCTGCGGCGCCAGGCGAGCCGGCCGGTGGCGGCCCCGGTCACCAGGCTGCCGGCCACCATCCCGGCGGACCGTGGGCCACCCCCGGCGCCACGCCTGGCAGAGCACCCGACGCCGGCCCCGGCGGGCCTGAGGGACCGGCCGGCCGGCGGGCGTCCCGGCGGCGGGTGTGGATTGTCGGCGCCGCGGTCGCGGCGGTGCTGGCGGTCGTGGCCGCGCTGGTCGTCCCGCGGGTCACCGGCGACGAGCAGGCGGTCACCGGTGCCGCTCCGGCCAGCCCGCTGAGCGGTCCGGGTACGGCGGCGCCGCCGGAACGGCCGGGACCGCTGCCGCCGCCACCGCCGTACCCGGTGGTCACGGTGGCCGGGACGGGCGAGGCGGCGTTCTCCGGCGACGGCGGCCCCGCCGGCTCGGCGGCGCTCAACGGCCCGTTCGGGATGGTCGCGGACTGGGCCGGCAACATCTACGTCGCCGACTTCGACAACAACCGGGTCCGGCGGATCACGGCGGACGGGACGATCACCACGATCGCCGGGACCGGCGAGGCGGGCTTCTCCGGCGACGGCGGCCCCGCCACCCAGGCGCAGCTGCGTCAGCCGGCGGCGGTGGCGCTCGACTCGGCCGGCAACATCCTGATCGCGGACACGTTCAACCAGCGGATCCGCCGCGTCGACCCGGCCGGGATCATCACCACCGTGGCCGGTGGCGACGACCGCGGGCCCGGCGGCGACGGCGGCCCCGCGACCGAGGCCAGCCTCTGGTACCCCGGCGGGGTCGTGGCCGACCCGACCGGCAACATCTACATCGCCGACAGCGGCAACAACCGGATCCGGCGGGTCGGCACCGACGGGATCATCCAGACCGTGGCCGGCGGGGACGGCGAGGGCGCGTTCGGTGACGGCGGCCCGGCGGTCGACGCCCTGCTGACGTTCCCGATCAGTGTGGCGATGGACCGCCCCGGCCGGCTCTACATCGCCGACTCCGGCAACAACCGGATCCGCCGGATCGGGCTGGACGGGGTGATCGAGACCGTCGCCGGCACCGGCCTGCCCGGCTACTCCGGCGACGGCGGGCCGGCTACGCGCGCCACGCTGCGTTCCCCGCGCGGGGTCGCCGTCGACGCGCGGGGCGCCATCTTCATCACCGACCGGACCAACCGGCGTATCCGGCGGGTCGACCCGTCCGGGATCATCACCACTGTCGCGGGCACCGCCCACCCGGGCCGGGACGAGTCCGTCGACCCGGACGAGATGAGTCCCGATGGGCCGGTCGCGCTCGATCCCACCGGGGACGTCTTCGTCGCCGACCGGCGGCACAACCGGGTGCTCCACGTGGAGCTGACCGGCTCCGGGTAGCACCGGAGCCGCCGGCCGTCCCGGTGCCGGAACGAGAACCAGCGGACCAGCGGACCAGCGGACCAGACAGCCGGACAACCGACAGACCGGACGACCAGACCAGGACGGAGGGGAGCCGTGCCAGTCGTCGACCGCGCGCGTGTCGCCGCCGCGCTCCCGGGCTACGGGATCGGCGGTGAGCTGGGGTCGGGTGCCTTCGGGCTCGTCCTCGCCGGCTACCACCAGGAGCTCGACCGGCGGGTCGCGGTCAAGGTGCTCTCCAGCGGAGCGGCCGAGGCGGCGGCGGACTTCCGCACCGAGGCCCGGCTGCTCAGCAGGCTCGACCACCCGCACATCGTGCGGACCTACGACTACGTCACCCGCGGTGACCTGTGTCTGCTGGTGATGGAGATGCTGCCCGGCGGGACGCTGACGCACCGGGTGATGCGCCCCGAGGCCGCCTGCGCGGTCGGCCTCGCCGTCGCCGACGCGCTCGCCCACGCGCACGCCCACGGCGTGCTGCACCGTGACATCAAACCGGCGAACATCCTGTTCACCGACGCCGGCCAGCCGAAGATCACCGACTTCGGTATCTCGAAGGTGTTCGAGGGGTCGGCGTCGACGGCGAGCCGGGTGGTGGGCACCCCCCGCTACATGGCCCCCGAGCAGATCACCGGCGACCGGCTCAGCCCGGCCACCGACCTGTACGCGCTCGGCGTCGTCCTCTACGAACTGTTCACCGGCGCGTCACTGGCCCCGCCGTCGCTGCCGCTGCCGGTGCTGCTGCGCCATCACACCGAGGTCGTCCCGCCCCCGCCGCCGGGGGTGCCGGCTCCGCTGGCCGCCGTGCTGATGCGCAGCCTGGCCAAGCGGCCCGAGGACCGCCATCCCAGCGCCCGGGCGTTCGCGATCGATCTGGCCCGCGCCGCCACCGCCGTGTTCGGGCGGCACTGGCTCGACCGCGCCGGCATCCCGATCCACCTCGCCGACGACGTCCGCCAGATCACCACCCGCAGGTTCGGGCGGGCCCCGCGGGCCGACGACCATCCGTGGCGCGGTGCCGGCGGCCCGGGCCCGGCCGGACGGGTGCGTTCCCGGCTGCCCGCGGTGCTGCTCGCCGGCGGCGGATCCGGCGGCCGGGTGCCGCTCGCGGTGACGGCGCTGGCTGTCCTCCTCGCCCTAGTCGCCGGTGGCGGGGTCGGCTGGGCGGTGTGGGGCCAGCCCGAGCCCGCGCCCCCGGCGCCGCCCGCGCCGCCGCCGGCCTGGCAGCCGGAGCTGGCCACGGGCACGATCACCACCGTGTTCGGGGCCGGCTCGGACGGCTTCTCCGGCGACGGCGGTCCCGCCGTACAGGCGGAGTTCGACCGCGCCAGCGATCTGACCATCGACGCCCCGCGCGGCTACGTCTACGTCGCCGACACCGACAACCACCGGATCCGCCGCGTCGACCGGGCCGGCACGATCACCACGGTCGCCGGCACCGGGGCGGACGGCTTCTCCGGCGACGGCGGCCCGGCCACCGAGGCGCAGCTCGACGAGCCGACCAGTGTCGCGGTCGCCCCCGACGGAACCCTGTACGTCGCCGACACGCGGAACCACCGGGTCCGCCGCATCGGCCGGGACGGGATCATCACCACGATCGCGGGGCAGGACGAGTTCGGTTTCGCCGGTGAGGTGAGCGAGGACGGCCTGGCCTACTCGGGCGACGGCCTGCCCGCGGTGAACGCGAAGCTCAACTACCCCAACACCGTGCTGATGGAGACCGATGGGAGTCTGCTGATCGCGGACGGTGAGAACAACCGGGTCCGCCGCATCGGCCTGGACGGGATCATCACCACGATCGCGGGCACCGGCGCGGAGGGCTTCGGCGGTGACGGCGGCCCGGCCACGTCCGCCCGGTTCAGCTATCCGAGCGCGCTGGCCCGCGGCCCCGACGGCAGCCTCTATGTCGCCGACCAGGACAACCACCGGGTGCGCCGCATCGCCGGGGACGGGACGATCAGCACGCTGGCCGGGACGGGAAAGACGGGGTACTCCGGTGACGGCGGCCCGGCCGACCAGGCGCAGATCAACGCGGTCGGCGCCGACCTCGTCGTCGACGCTGCGGGCAACGTCTACCTCTCCGACCCGGGGAGCAACCGGGTCCGCCGCATCGCCCCCGACGGGACCATCACCACGATCGCCGGTACGGGGGTGTCGAAGTACTCCGGCAACGGCGGCCCGGCGACCGCCGCCGAGCTGGTGTACCCGGGCGGACTCGCTCTCGACCAGCTCGGGAACCTCTACATCGCCGACGGTATCGACAGCCGGGTGCGAGCCGTACGCCTCCCGCCGGGCAGCTGCGCCGCCGCGCCGTGCCCGACGTCCTCACCGGCCCCCGGCGCGTCACCGGCCCCCGGCGCGTCACCGGCCCCCGGCGCGTCACCGGCCCCCGGCGCGTCACCGGCGCCCGCCGGACCCGTCCCGCCCGCGACAGCTGCGACGCCCGCGGTCGCGGGCACCGCGGCCTAGGGTCCGGCGTGCCCGCCGTCGACCGCGCGCGGATCGCCCACGCGCTGCCCCGCTACACCCTCGGCGACCAGCTCGGCTCGGGCTCGTTCGGCCTGGTCATCGCCGGGCACCACCAGGATCTCGACCGCCCTGTCGCGATCAAGATCCTGGTGGCGGCGCTCGCGGACGACTTCCGGGCCGAGGCGCGGATGCTCAGCCGCCTCGACCACCCGCACATCGTCCGCATCTACGACTACGTCGCCCAGGACGACCTGTGCCTGCTGATCATGGAGAAGTTGGGGGGCGGCAGCCTCGCCCAGCACCGCCTGCGGGCCGAGGCGGCCCTCGCCGTCGGGGTGGCCGTCGCCGACGCGCTCGCCCACGCGCACGCCCACGGCGTGCTGCACCGTGACATCAAGCCGGACAACATCCTGTTCACCGACGCCGGGCAGCCCAAGCTCACCGACTTCGGCATCGGGAAGATCGTCGAGGGTGGGGCGGGCACGGTCAGCCGCGCCGTCGGTACCCCGAAGTACATGGCGCCCGAGCAGATCACCGGTGCGCCGGTCGGGCCGCCCGCGGACCTCTACGCGCTCGGCGCCGTCCTCTACGAGCTGGCCGCGGGCCGGCCCATGTTCGACCCCGGGCTGGGGGTCGCGCAGCTGCTGCGCCATCAGTGCGAGGTCGACCCGCCCGCGCCGCCCGGCGTGCCGCCGGTGGTGAGCGACATCATCCTGCGTGCGCTGGCCAAGGATCCCGCCGCCCGCCAGCCCGGCGCGCACGAGCTGGCCCGCGCCCTGGCGGAGGCGGCCCTCGGTCTGTTCGGCCCGGACTGGCTGGCGCGCAGCGGGCTGATCGTCCGGCGCACCGAGACCACGGACGCACCGGATCCGCCCGGTGGCACCGGCACCGTCCGCCGCTTCACCCCGGCCGCGGGACGGTCCGTCCCGCCCGGACCCTCCGGTCCGGTGAGCCCACCCGGCGAACCCGGCCCGCCGGGCTCACCGGGGGCGGCTGACCTGGCGGTGACGTCCGGTCCGGTGGCGGTTCCGGTCGCGCCGGGTGGGCCCGGTCCGGAGGGCTCCGCGGGTTCCGGCGGCGCCTCCGGGCCGCCGGGGCGGAACCTGTTCGAGGGCACCCCGTACGGCCCGCGCCGGCGTACCGCCGGGTGGGGCGGGCGGCGCGTCACCGCCGTCGTGGTCGCCGGGGTGGCCGCGGTCGCCCTGGCCGTCACCGGAGTGGTCGTGCTCGTCGGCGGCGGTGCGGGCTCCGACGACCAGGTCGCCGTCCCCGTCACCCCGACCGCCCCGCCGCGGACTCCCGCGCCCGCGACGATCGACAGCATCGCCGCCTGGGCCGCCGCGCCGTCCGGCGGTTTCTACGTCGTCGAGGACGGCGGCACCCGGCTGTTGCGGCTGGGTTTGGACGGGAAGGTGTCCGTCGTCGCGGGCACCGGTGCGCAGGGGTCGGACGGTGACGGTGGCCCCGCCGTCCAGGCACGCCTGCGTGGGCTCGACGCCGTCGCGGTCGACGGCGCCGGCACCGTCTATCTCGGCGAGGACTCGAACGGCAAGATCAGGAGGATCGGCCGCGACGGGGTGATCACGACGGTGGTGGGTGGCGGGACGCGCCTCGCCCGGGAGGGCGAGCCGGCAACCGAGGTCTCGCTCTCCTTCATCTCAGGCCCGATAGCCGTCGACACGGACGGCGACCTCTACCTCTACGGCGCGGGCCGGATCTACCGGGTCGACCGAGACGGCATCCTGCACGTCGTCGCCCGCACGCAGGAGCCGGGATCCACCGAGGCGCCCCCGGAGGGCGAGGAGGACGTGCCCGTCGTCGCGGCCAACATCGGTGACCTGGAGGTACGCGACGGACAGGTCTACATCGCCGACTACTCCGCCGACCGGATCCAGGTACTCGGCCCGGACGGCGCCGTGCGCACCCTGGCCGGCGGCGGCCGGGAGGGCGACAGCGGGGACGGCGGCCCGGCGACCGCCGCCGCCCTGAGCCTGTCCGTCGATGCCTCTGTCCTCGCGTTCGACCCGGCGGGCGGTCTGTACGTCGTCGAGTCCCTCGGCAACCGGGTGCGGCGGGTCGACCCCGGCGGGACCATCACCACCGTCGCCGGCACCGGCGAGCTCGGCTCGGACGGCGACGGCGGCCCCGCCGCGAAGGCCCGGCTCTGGTTTCCCCGCCGCATCACGGTCGACGCCGCGGGCGTCCTGTACGTGAACGAGACCGGCACGACCATCCGACGGGTCGGCCTCGACGGGATCATCACCACGATTCACGAGTGACCGTGGCGCCGCGAGCGTGAGAGCGCGAGGCCCCGGGCCGTCGCCAGGTCAGGACGGGGACACGCCGGAGTCCTGGCCGCCGGTGGCGCGCCCGGCGGTGATCAGGGAGAGGACCTCGGCGAGGTAGGTCTCGGCCGCGGTCTTGCTGATCCCCAGGGCGGTGAGCGGGCCGGTGCCGTCCTCCAGCTCCAGCAGCGCCAGCAGGATGTGTTCGGTGCCGACGTAGTTGTGCCCCAGCCGCAGCGCCTCCCGGAAGGTGAGCTCCAGGGCCTTCTTGGACGGCCCGTCGAACGGGATCAGAGCGGGAAGGTCGTCCACCCGCGGGGGCAGGGCCGCGGTCACCGCCTGGCGGACGGCGTCGAGGGAGACACCCTGGGCGGCGATGGCGGCCGGGCCGAGGCCCTCCGGGTCGGCGAGCAGACCGAGGATCAGGTGGCCGGGGGTGATCTCGGCGTTGCCCGCCGCCCGGGTCTCGTTCTGGGCGGCGACGATGCTGTTGCGGGCCCGCGGGGTGTAGCGGCCGAACCCCTGTGACGGGTCGAGGCTGGACGGCTCGCCGGGCCCCTTGGGTACGAAGCGCTTCTGGGCGGCCTGCTTCGTCACGCCCATGCTGGCGCCGATCTCCGTCCAGGACGCGCCGGAGCGGCGGGCCTGGTCGACGAAGTGGCCGATGAGGTGGTCGGCCACCTCGCCGAGGTGGTCGGCGACCATGACGGCGTCGGTGAGCTGGTCGAGGGCGTCCGAGTGCGCCTTCTTGATCGCCGCGATGAGGTCGTCGAGGCGGACGGGGTTGCTGATGGGGACGGGGCTCGGGTTCGTCATTCGTCAACTCTAGGTTGACGCTCCTCGAAGCGTCAACCTAGAGTTGACGAATGGCTGCGGCTGCGGCTGCGTTCAGTCGGTCGTGCGGCGCCGGTAGAGGGCGACCGCCAGCGGCGCGCACACCGCGACGATCCCCACCGACCAGAGCACGGCGGCGACCACCGGGTGCTGCATCGGCCAGGCGTCCGCGGCGGCCGAGGGGTTCGGATTGCCGAACAGGTCCCGCGCGGCCGCCGTCACCGCGCTGACCGGGTTCCACTCGGCGATCGCCCGCACCGCGGCCGGCATGCCGGCCGCGGGCACCATCGCGTTGGAGACGAACGCGAGTGGGAACAACACCACCAGCCCGATCCCCTGCGCGCTCTCCGGGCCGTCACTGACCATGCCCAGGCACGCCGTCGCCCAGGCCAGCGCGTAGGCGAACAGCAGCGGGATCGCGAACGCCGCCACGAACCGGGCCGGCGAGGTGTGCGGCCGCCAGCCGATCGCCAGCCCGGTGAGCACGACGATCGACATGCACACCAGCGACGAGAGCAGGTCGGACAGCGACCGGCCGACGAGGACGGCGGCCCGCCAGATCGGCAGGGTGCGGAACCGGTCGACGGCGCCGCTGCCCAGATCCGTGCTCAGGCCGACCGCCGTCCCGATCGAGGCGGTCGTGAGGTTCAGCGAGATCAGCCCGGCGATGGCGAACTGCTTGTAGTCCCCGCCTCCGACGGCCACGCCGCCGCTGAGCACGTACACGAACAGCAGCGTGAACAGCACCGGCTGGATGGTCACGTCGGACAGTTGCAGAGGTTCCCGGGCGACGTGGACGAGGTTGCGGCGGGTCAGCACGACGACGTCGCGCACCGCCTGGCCGATCGAGCCCGACCGCGCGGGCGCCGCGGGCGCCGCGGGCGTCGCGGGCGTCGCGGGCGTCGCGGGCGTCGCGGGGGCGCTCGGCGTGGGGGTGCCGGTCGCGACGGTGAGCTGGGACATCAGGACACTCCCTGGCCGGTGAGCGCGAAGAAGACGTCGTCGAGGGACGGGGCGTGCACGACGACGTCGTCGACGAGCGCACCCACCCCGTCGAGGGCCCGGATCACCTCGGTCGCCACCCCGGAGCCGCTGCGCACCCCGGCCCGCAGCCGCCGCCCGTCCGCGTCGACGTCGACCCGGCCCTCGACGAGAGGCGCCAACGCGGGGAGTGCGCCGTCGTGCGGGGCGCTCAGCGTGACCTCCAGCCGGTGCCCGCCGGTCGCCGCCTTCAGCTCACCGGCGGTGCCGCGGGCGACGACCCGGCCGTGGTCGATCACCACGATGCGGTCGGCGAGCGCGTCGGCCTCCTCCAGGTACTGGGTGGTCAGCAGGATCGTCGTGCCGGCCGCGACGAGGTCGCGCACGACGTCCCACATCCGCGCCCGGCTCGTCGGGTCCAGCCCGGTGGTCGGCTCGTCGAGGAACAGCACGGCCGGGTGGGCGACCAGGCTGGCGGCGAGGTCGAGGCGCCGGCGCATCCCGCCCGAGTAGCCCTTCACCACGCGGTCGGCGGCGCCGGCCAGCTCGAACCGCTCCAGCAGCTCGTCGGCGCGGGTGGCGGCCGCGCCGCGGCGCAGGCCGCTGAGCTCGGCGACCATCCGCAGGTTCTGCCGGCCGGTCAGCGCCTCGTCGACGGTGGCGTCCTGCGCGGTCACGCCGATGCGTCGGCGGACCTCGCCGGCCTGGGTGACGACGTCGTAGCCGGCGACGCGGGCGTGACCGGCGTCCGGCCGGGCCAGCGTCGTCAGGATCCGCACGGCGGTGCTCTTGCCCGCCCCGTTCGGGCCGAGGACACCGAGGATCGTTCCCGCGGGGACGCTCAGGTCGACCCCGGCCAGCGCCTGGGTGTCGCCGTAGCGTTTCGCGAGGTCCGTCGCCTCGATCATGATCTGGTCCATCCGGGCTCCGTCTCGCCGAATATTTACCTGCCAGCAGGTAAGCTGACTTACCTGTCGCAAGGTAAGTAACATCGTGTCAGGTCGTCAAGTAGGTTGAGATCATGCCCAGACCGCCCGCGCCCACCGAAGGGGAGAAGAGCACCCGGGAACGGATCCTCGACGTGGCCCTGGAGCTGTTCAGCACCGCCGGGTACGAAGCGGTGTCGCTGCGCGAGATCGCGGAGCGGATGAACTTCACGAAGGCGGCGCTCTACTACCACTTCTCGAGCAAGGACGACATCCTGCTCGCCCTGCACCTGCGTCTGCACGATCTCGGCCGGGCGGGCTTCGACGATCTCGAGGCGGATCTGGCCCGCCCGGAGCGCTGGCCGCAGCTGCTCGACCTCGTCGTCAACACCATGCTGGCGAACCGGTCGCTGTTCCTGTTCCACATCCGCAACCACGGTGCGCTCGAACGGCTGCACGGCCACAGCCACGACGCCGACCACGCCGACCTGCAGGAGCGGTTCCAGCGGATCCTCACCGACGAGAACGTCCCGGTGGAGCTGCGGGTGCGGCTGATGTGCGCCCTCGGCGCGATCGCCGGCGGGTTCGTGCTCGGCGGTGAGGTGCTCGCCGCCGTCCCGGACGCCGACCTCGGCCGGATGCTGCGCGCCGCCGTCGGTGACCTGATGTCCCCGGCCGCCGCCCTCGCGCAGCCGACCCGCACCTCCTGACCGAACCGCGCCGTGTCGCGCGGGTAGCCGTCAGGTGGCGACGGGTGGCCGCGCACCTGCCATGATCCAGGGCCATGACGACGCGGGACGGGCGGCAGCCGGCCAGCCGGCGGGGATTCCTCGACGCGACGCTGCGGCTGGCGGCCTCCGGCGGGTTCGCCGCGGTCGCCGGCACCGGGGCGGCGGGCTGCGACGGCCCGGCGCCCGACCCGGGCGGCGCACCGTCGGCCACCGCCGCGCCCCGGCCCTTCGCCACCGGCACGCCGGGCCCGATCGCCGCCACCGACCTGGTGGACGTCGACACGCTCTGGGGCTGGGTCGAGCGGATGACCGCGGTGGGACCGCGGTTCACCGGCTCGGCGGCGCACCGGCACCACATCGACGACCTCGAGCGACAGCTGCGCGACTACGGCCTCGAGGTGACCCGCCATCCGACCCCGCTGTCGCAGTGGCTCGCGCGGTCCTGGTCGCTGCGGGTCACCGACGCCACCGGCGCGACCCGGTCGGTGCCCGTCGCCTACTACCGGCCGTACTCGGGGGAGACCGGCCCGGCCGGTGTCGAGGGACCGCTGGTCGACCTGGGCGCCGGCGCCGAAGCCGACTACCAGGCCGCCGGCGCCGGCCTGGCGGGCGCCGCGAGCGGCCCGGGTGCTCTGGGAGCCCCGGATGCCCCGGGCGTCCCGGGTGCGGGGTCGCCGTCCGGGGCGATCGTGCTGGTCGACGCCCCGGTGGCCCGGCTGCGTGCCTCGGTGCTCGCCGACCTGGCGTACGACGTCCACCCGCCCGAGGCCCGCGCCGAGTTCGCGGCGGAGGACTACTCCCGGGTCTGGCTGGGGATCCCGCCGGCGCCGAGCCTGGCCACCGCCCGCGCCCACGGCGCCGTCGGCATGATCGAGGTCTCCGACATGTCACCCGCCCTCGCCGCCGGGCAGTACACCCCACACCAGCAGGAGCACGCCGACCTCCCGGCGCTGCGGGTCGACCGGGAGCAGGGCGCCCTCCTGCGCGGCCTGCTCGCCCGCGGGCCGGTGCGCGCCACCCTCGTCCTGGACGCCGACCGGAGCCGCACCACCGTCGACTACCTGCTGGCCCGCCTGCCAGGAGCCGGGCCGCGCCAGGACCCACGAACCGTCCTCGTCGCCACCCACACCGACGGGCAGAACGCGCTCGAGGAGAACGGCGGCCCGGCGCTGCTCGCGCTCGCCGAGTACTTCAGCCGGTTCCCGGCCGCCACCCGCCGCCGCGACCTGCTGTTCATGTTCTCTCCGAGCCACATGACCGCCGAGACGGCGACCGTGAAGCCGGACGAGTGGCTGCGCGAGCACCCCGACATCACGGCGGGGATCGACATGGCGCTCGCCGTCGAACACCTCGGCGCCATGGCCTGGGACGACGACGGCGGCACCGGCCCCTACCGCGCCACCGGCCGCACCGAGCCGGTCGCCGTCGCGGTGGGCAACAGCGAGACCCTGCGCCGGCTGGCCACCGACGAGGTCCGCCACAGCGACCTGGCCCGCACCGGCATCCAGAAGCCGTTCCAGGACGGCCTCTACGGCGAGGGGACCTTCGCCTACCGCCTCGGCATCCCCACCATCGCGATGATCACCGGGCCGGCCTACCTGTTGCAGGTCACCCCGGGCGACAACCTCGACAAGCTGGACCGGGACCTACTGCATCGCCAGACGCTCTTCCTGGCCCGGCTGCTCGCCCGGATGACCGAGCTGCCCCCGATCGCCGAACTGCCCCGGGTCACCGGGCTGCCCGGCACCACGCCGGCCTGAGTACGGAGGCAGTCGATACCAGCTGTAGCGGCGACCAGAACAGGATGCTGACCGTCGAATCCGGTATGCGGAATTGAGGACCGTCGTGACCTTCTCCAAATTGTATGGCAGCATCTGCCGTCTGATTGGGAAGGAGCCTCATGGCCAGATGTGCGCCAACGTTCATCCGCCGCTTCGCTCCGGTCGCCGCTCTGACGGTCGCCGCATCTTTGTCCGCATCGGCTTTGTCCGCAACGGCCGGTATCGCCGCCCCGTCGACATCCCCGCCCACGCCCGTCCTCGCCCGTCCTTTATCGGCGGACACACAGGCCTGGTGGAACTACGACCGTCCGGCCACCTATCAGACCGTCTCCACCGAGACCACAGTTCCGGCCCGGGACGGCACCCCGCTCAGCTGCACCCTGGTCCGGCCGGCGACCAACGGTGCGCCGGCCGCGGGTACCTTCCCCGGCCTGGTCGTCGAGTTCACTCCGTATACGGCATTACGGGCGAGCTACGTCGCCAGCGAGGCCACCTATTTCGCGACCCACGGCTACAACGCCCTGGTCTGCAACCTGCGGGGGACCGGCGGATCAGGGGGCACCTGGCAGCACGCCATGTCGCCCCAGGACGGCAAGGATGCCCGCGACCTGGTCGAATGGCTGGCCGTCCAGCCCTTCTCGAACGGCCGGATCGGAATGACCGGCGAGAGCTACGGCGGTGACACGACCTACGCCGCCGCCATCAACCGGCCTCCGCACCTGGTCGCCATCGCCCCGCTGCAGTCCCCGGCCGACCTCTACAGCGACGTCATCTATCCGGGTGGCATCAAGACCACAGAGGGCGGCAGCATCGACAACTGGCCCGACACCGCTCAGCTGATCAGCGGCGGAGCGATCAACGCCGAGGCCGAGTACGCGGCCAACCGCGCGCACCCCACCTACGACGACTACTGGCAGTCACGATCGTTCGTCGGCCGCCATCATGCGATCAACGTCCCGATTTTCGCGATGGGCGGCTGGGTCGACCAGTACTTCCGCTCCGGCCAGTTCACCAACATCGAAGGTGCCCTCGGCCGCACGTGGGCCATCTACGGCCAGTGGCCGCACCAGGCCCCGCTGCGGTATCCGAGCTGCGGGCGGGTCTGCAACTCCGAAGGACTCTCCCCGGGGATCACACTCGCCTGGTTCGACCACTGGGTGATGCGGATTCCCAACGTCCCGATCCCGCCCCGGCCGACGCTGGTCAGTTACGCCGGCGCCAGCCCCGGCACGACCTCAGCGGGATGGCGGGAGATCATCGGCTACCGGCCGACCGGCACCACCACGCGAGCGTTCACCCTCAACCCGGACGGCTCGCTGGGAGCGGCCAGCCCGACGGCCGGAACCAGGACGTTCCACCAGCCGCAGGATCCGTCGACCGCCGGGGGGTCCGTCCTCTTCCAGACCAGCGCGCTCACCGCACCGACGGCACTGTTCGGCCGCCCGACGCTCACGCTGCGGGCGAGGCTGTCCGGCCCGGACGCCAACCTCTACGTCGAACTGCTCGACGTCGGACCTGACGGTACCGAGACGCTGGTCAACAACGGCTTCCTCCGGGCCAGCCACCGGATCTCGAGCGTCGTGCCCACCCCGGTGCCGACCGGGGCACCCGTCACCCTCACCGTTCCGATCCGGCCGGACGACTGGCAGTTCGGGGCCGGCCACCGCATCGCCGTGCGCGTCTCCGGCGGCGTCTCGACGATGCTCACCCAGAATCCGACCCCGGTCGACGTCACCGTCGCCACCGGCGTCGGCGGCTCCACCCTGACCCTTCCGACCGTCGCCTGACCCTGAGCCTGTGGGGCCTGCCCGGCGCCTAGCCTGGTGGTGGACGGTCCGATCCACCGTCACGGGCGCACGGGCAGGAGGGCGAGTGGCTGGGGACGGCGCAAAGCGGCCGTACCGGACATCGCCGAGTGTGCGACAGGCCCGGGCCGACCGGCTGGAAGCCGCGGCCCGGGCCGTCGAGTCAGCCGCTCTCCAGTTGTTCGAGCTCCGCGGATTCGACGTGGTGACGGTCGACGACATCGCGGCCGCCGCGAGGATCTCCGTCCGCACGTTCTACCGCTACTTCCCAGCCAAGGACGATGTCCTGCGGGCCGTCGTCCGGCGCCGGGCACAGGCCGTCGCAACCGCCCTGGCGACCCGACCCGCGGACGAGGCGCCGATGCGTTCGGTCCGCCAGGCCGTCCAGGACGTCGTCGCCGCCGAGGACTCGGCCGAGGTCGCCCGGTGGGTCCAGGTCGTGGAGGCCAGCCTCTACGCCACCCGGGTGATGCTCGGTGTGAGCATCCTGGAGTTCAACGGCGTCCTCGCCGAGTTCCTTGGCATGCGGCTGGGCAAGGCGCCCGACGACCTGGAGCCCGCGATGCTCGCAGTCGCCGCGGGTGCGATCATCCTCGCCGCACAGACCCGCTGGTATCTGCTCGGCGGAGACCTGGCGGCGACGATCAGCGATGCCCTCACCGTCATCGACACCGTCGTCCTGGGCGGGGCCGGCGCCAGCGAATGATGCGCCATCCCTCGCTCCGAGGAGTGGAAGTCATCGTGGCAGACGTTTCACGTCGCACCTGATCGAAGCCGCGCGCGGCTAGAGCGCCGGTCAGGTAGTCAGGCTGCCTGTTGATCGTTCCTGTGGCGGGCGATGACGTGGAGGTTGTGGACGACGGCGGTGCGGCGTAGGTCGAACAGGTTCTTGCGCTGTCCGTGGTAGCGAGCGCGGCGGCCTTGCCAGTGGCCGACGTGGGCGAGGGTGTGTTCGACCTTGGTGCGTTCGCGTAGCCGGGCGCGGCCGGTTGGTGTCACCTGGCGTTTGCGGAGTTCAGC
>NZ_SJXI01000145.1:0-1506 GCF_004337455.1 Parafrankia sp. BMG5.11
TTTAAGGTGATCGTGGCCGGTCGAGGCAGTGGAGTTCGATGCGTCGGCTGACGTTGACCACGCTGGGTTCGCCGGGCCGGCGGGCGGGGAAGTCACCGGCCTTCTTGGTTCTGCGCGGGCTGGCGCGGTCGGGGCGGTCGCGAACGAACGTCGCGGGTCGCAGGATCTTGAGGAGGAAGGTGGCCAGCGCCAGGTCAAGCTGGTGAGGGGGGAAAACCGGCCGTGACGGTGTCGGTCGCGGCGGCCAGGGCGTGCGGGAAGCTGATCCTGCCTGGTGGGATCCCGGTGGCGTCCACGGCGGCGCCGACGAGGGTGTGGATCGCCTGGTAGACGGCGAACAGCGCCCACATCTCCTGGGCGACGCCTTCGGGGTCCTTGCTGCGCAGGACGGGCTGGCCTTCGCCCATGTCGGTCTTGTGGTGACCGATCACGGTCTCGCAGCCCCACCGGTCCGGGTAGGCGCAGGCCAGGTCCAACGCTGGGTACTCCTCGACGTCGAGGAGGTCTGTGACCAGGCAGAACAGCTCCGAACAGGATTCGCCGCCGCCGGTGGTGGTGGTGTGCACGGTGTATTCGACTACCCGGACCGTGACCGCCGCGCCGTCGGCCCCGCGGGCGGGGTTCAACCGGGCCAGGTAGGTGCCATCAGCCAGCACCTTTGTCGGGGTGAGGGCAAACGACGCCGAGGCCCGCCACAGGATGTGCGCGCCGGTCGCCAGCACGTCGCGGGCCAGCCGGTGAGACAGGAAGTTACGGTCGGCCAGCACCAGCATCCCCGGACCGAACGCGCCCAGCAGGTCCGCGGCCAGCCTCTGCTCCCCGACCGTGTACGGGCCGAACGTGGCGCCGACCAGGGCGCCGGTCCCGGACTCGGCCGCCACCAGCCACCGGACCTGCGGGAACGCCCCCGCCCGGCCGGCGTTGGACGGCCGGGCGAACACCGCCTCGTTGGCTGGCGTGTCAGGCAGGTCGGTGGTGGTCCCGTCCATCGAGACGACCCGCAGCCCGCAGAGGAACACCCCGGCGGCACCCTCGGTGCCGACCGGGCCGGCGACCTCGTCGAACAGCATGTGCAACGGGTCCGCTCCGACCCGGGCGCGCGCCCGGACCAGCGAGGAGACGTTCGGTGGCCTCCACGTACGGCCGGAGCCGGCGTCCACCGTACCGGCCGGGTCCAACGGCAGCCCCGCCAGCAGGTCAGCGGCGCGGCGACGGTGGTAAAAGGCATCCACCAGCTTGGAGACCACCTGCCCGTAACCGCAGTTACGGCCCCGGAACAACCACAGCGCCAACACGAAATACACCACCAGCCGGGACGGCAGCAGCCGGCGGCGCACCTCCACCGTGTCCGTCGCCTCGAGGACCCGGTCCACCAGATCCGGCGGGAACGCCTTCGTCAACGCCCCCACCGACACCCGGTCCGGCAGCCAGCCTTCCGGCGACAATCCCTCAGCCCCGTCATGAGCCACATCACCAACCTACCAGCCGGCGATCACTTAAAGCATG
>NZ_SJXI01000146.1:0-15578 GCF_004337455.1 Parafrankia sp. BMG5.11
CTGCACTTCATCCCTGAGGCGGACGACCCGTACGGCCTGGTCCGGCTGTGGGGCTCCAGAACCCCGATTTGGGCGGTGACCTGCACGTTTGCCTGCCGGACTGGGCCTGTGTCGGGCAGGCTGGATGGTCATGGTGTGGTCGCTGCTCCACGCCCTGACACGCAACACTCTCGGACTGATGCTGCTCCGAGTCCGCGGGGACACCGCGAAGGACGTAGAGCTCCTCGTCCTGCGACATCAGGTGGCGGCGTTACGACGGCAGGTGAACCGTCCGACGCTGAAACCGGCGGATCGGCTGATCCTCGCAGCCCTGTCCCGGCTGCTACCCCGAGCTCGCTGGGGTTCGTTCTTCGTCACCCCAGCCACCGTGCTGCGGTGGCACCGTGACCTCCTCGCCCGAAAATGGACCCATTCGCGCAAGACCCCCGGACGGCCACCGATCCGCCGGGAGATCCGCGAGCTGGTCCTGCGCCTCGCGCAGGAGAATCCGACCGGGGGCCACCGCCGGATCCAGGGAGAGCTCGTCGGGCTGGGCTACCCGGTCGGGGGGCCACCGTCTGGCGGATCCTGCACCGCGCCGGTGTCGATCCCACGCCCCGGCGGGCCGATGCCTCCTGGCGCACGTTCCTACACGCCCAGGCCTCCGGCGTCCAGAAAGCTGGTATCTGGAGGCGTTGACGACCGTCGTGGGGCCGGTCTGGGGTCGGTCCTGGCTGGAGTCGGCGTAGACGTGACCATGGATGAAGTAGCGCGGCTGGAGCGCGGCGAGCAGCGTATGAATCTCGGCAAAGCCGCGGTGGGCAGCGTCGACGCCGTCACCGACGCCCGCGGCCGGTGAGTGAGTGAGCAGGAGCCGGTGGCAGCCCGAGGGTCTTCAGGACCCGGCGGATCGTGGATGCGCTCACCCGGTAACCGAGCTTGAGGAGCTCGCCCTGGATCCGCTGGTAGCCCCACGTCGGGTTCTCGGTCGCGAGCCGCTTGATCAGCGTGGCGATCTCCAAGCTGATCGGTGGCCGTCCCGTCCGCTGCGGGTGGGTCCACTTCCGTGTGACCAGGCGGCGGTGCCACCGGAGGATGGTGCCGGGGGTGACCAGCCGGTGCAGCCGCAGCCTCCTCGGTAGGAGTCGGATCAGTGCGGTGAGGACCGCCCGGTCCGGCCAGTCCCATCGGGGCTTGGGCTGGGTGCGGCGCAGCACCGCGACCTCGTGTCGCAACACGAGCAGCTCGATGTCCTTCGACGCCGACGAACGGCCGAGGAGAACCAGCCAGCCACACACCCGAACGAGGATCAGATACAGCAGGCGCACGGACACAACTGACCATCACGAGCTGATCGGCGGCCACCTGGACGAGGACGCCGGCCCGGACCAGGTGGTGGTCGGGATCGAGACCGACCGGGGCCCGTGGGTCTCCGCGCTGGTCGCGGCCGGCTATCAGGTGATCGCGGTCAACCCGTTGCAGGCGGCCCGTTACCGGGAGCGGTACTCGACGTCCGGGGCGAAGAGCGACGCCGGTGACGCGCACGCGCTGGCGGACATGGTCCGCACCGACCGCCAAAGCACCGACCCCGGAGCTGGCGCGGCGGCTGACCGTCGCACAGCTCTCCGCCGCTCTCAAGCGGGCCCGCCGCCGTGACATCGCCGAGAAGTCACGGACCAGGCCGGTCAGCTCCCGGTCCGCCCGGCGAGTATAGGAGACGCACGCTCGACGTCTGACTCCACCAGCCCAGTCCCGGCAGGGGCGAGCTCACGCGGTCGAAGCCTCCAGGACCGCCTCGATCTCGAGCGAAATCGAGATCTTGTCGCCGATGACGACGCCGCCGCCGTCGATCGGCATGTTGAACTCGATCCCGAAGTCCTTGCGGCTGATCTCGGCCGTCGCGGAGAAGCCGGCGCGAGTGCCACCGAACGCGTCCGGCCCGGCACCGTTGAACTCGAGTGCCAGCGGGACAGGCTTCGTGATCCCCTTGAGCGAGAGTTCACCGTCGACGACGAAGCCGTCGCCGGCCAGCCGGATGCCCGTCGAGGCGTAGGTCATGGTCGGGTGCTTGTCGACCTCGAAGAAGTCCGCCGAGCGGACGTGCTCGTCGCGCTGGGCATTGTTCGTGTCGATCGACGTCAGATCGATCTCGGCCCTGACCTCGGAGGCGAGCGGGTCCTCGCCAGTGACGACGGTCCCGGTGAACGCGCCGAAGCGACCCCTGACCTTGCTGATCATCATGTGGCGGACGGTGAAGGAGACGTCGGAGTGCACCGGGTCGATGGCCCACGTGCCGGCGATGTAGCCGGGGATCTGGACGGCGGGTGCAGTCATGGGAGAGGCTCCTCGTAGCTTGGTTACCGATAGTGTGGTCAGTACCTGGCCGGAACTGAGACCATCCTCGGGACCCGACAGCGGCGTGCCAAGACGGCACTTTGAGATGCGTCAGTTACCTGGAGGGAACCGTGGAAGCCGAAGGCTCGCTCCAGCAGGCCGTCTTGCCGGCGCCGATTGGCTGCCGGGTGCGTGAAGTACTCGACCGGGTCGGCGACAAGTGGTCGGTGTACGTCATCTGCCAGCTCGGCGAGAGCCCACGGCGGTTCACCCAGCTCCGCAAGGAGGTCGACGGCATCAGCCAGCGGATGCTGACAGTGACCCTGCGCGGCCTCGAACGAGACGGGTTGATCCACCGGCAGGTGTTCCCCGTGGTCCCGCCCCGGGTGGAGTACTCGCTGACCCCGCTCGGCCGAACGCTGCTGTGCACGGTCGCACCCGTCCTGGATTGGGCGGCCAAGCACCTCCAGGACATCGACGCCGCACGAACGGACTACGACCGCGGGCAGCTCAACGCCCACCTCGACGCCTAACCCGTCCCGTCCCGGGTCCGTCCCCGCGATGAAGATGAAGAGGACCTGCGGGGTGCCAGAAGTCGGCCTGGGCCCGTGAGCTGGGCTGATGCGACGGTGCGGCAGCCGGCATGATGGTCAACTATGTCCATCCGCCTGCTGTACCTGATCCTCGTGCGGGTGTGTGGCTGGCTGGTTCTCCTCGGCCGTTCGTCGGCGTCGAAGGACATCGAGCTGCTCGTGTTGCGACACGAGGTCGCGGTGCTGCGCCGCACCCAGCCCAAGCCCCGATGGGACTGGCCGGACCGGGCGGTCCTCACCGCACTGATCCGACTCCTGCCCAGGGCACTGCGAACGCACCGGCTGGTCACTCCCGGCACCGTCCTGCGGTGGCACCGCCGCCTGGTCACACGGAAGTGGACCCACCCGCAGCGGACGGGACGGCCACCGATCAGCCAGGAGATCGCCACGCTGATCAAGGGGCTCGCGACCGAGAACCCGACGTGGGGCTACCAGCGGATCCAGGGCGAGCTCCTCAAGCTCGGTTACCGGGTGAGCGCATCCACGATCCGCCGGGTCCTGAAGACCCTCAGGTTGCCACCGGCTCCGAAACGGCAGACCGACACCACATGGCGACAGTTCCTGCGCACGCAGGCAGCGACCATGCTGGCCGTGGACTTCTTCCACGTGGACTGCGCGGTGACGCTGCGGCGTCTGTACTGCTTCTTTGCCATCGAGGTCGGCTCCCGCACCGTCCATATCCTCGAGGTCACCGCCCACCCGGACGGGCCCTGGACCACCCAGCAGATCCGCAACCTTGTGATGGACCTCGGTGAGCGGGCGGTCGACTTCCAGTTCCTGATCCGCGACCGGGCCGGGCAGTTCACCGCGTCGTTCGACGCGGTCCTCGCCGACACCGGCATCACCACGGTCAGGATCCCACCCCGGACTCCGCGGGCGAACGCCTACGCGGAACGGTTCGTCCGCACCGTCCGGACGGAAGCCACCGACCGGATGCTGATCTTCGGTGAACGGCACCTGCGCACCGTCCTGGCCGAGTACGCACGGCACTACAACGGACGACGCCCGCACCGCGCGCTCCGCCTTCAACCACCCCGGCCCGACCATCCAATCACCGACGTCACGACGGCACGGATCAAGCGCCGGCCTGCCCTCGGTGGCCTGATCAACGAATACGAACGAGCCGCCTAAAAGACCAGGTCAACGCCGGTGGCCGAGTTCTGGCACCCCACAGGGCCTCTGGAGCCGGCGAGGGGACTCGAACCCCTAACCGCTCGATTACAAGACGAAACACCGCGTATCTGAACATACCGGAACGTGCCGCGTCGTGCCGCAAAATCCGAGGTCAGGGCGTTTTCGGTGCCGTAACGTGCCGGCCGATGTCGCGACGTGCCGGAGCATCCGCGCACACAATGCGCACACACGCGGCCAGCGCATTGTCGACATAAAAGTCATAATCACCGCTACCGGACACGCAAAGCGCGCCGGTCACGATCTGTGGTCGATGGCGAACTAGGGAGAGACGGTCTGGCCTGTTCGGGGACAGAGGCACCGGGCCACCGGCGATCGCGTGAGGGCCGGGCGGTATCGACGATTACTGGTCGATCTCGTCACCGGTGCTGTCGGCAAAGGCATCCAACTCATCGGGCCCGTAGACCACGATGGGACCGTGGTGCCACGCCCGTGTCACGCTCAGGTGTGGCACCCGCTGGGTGCAGGCCGGGTGGCGCGAGGCGCTGCGGCACTGCAAACGGCCTGGGGGCCGCTGGTGCTGCGGACCTACAGGCCGCGTGTCATCCTGTGAGCGCCAGGCGTGTTTTGTAGCCGTGAGCGCCGGGTGCCCGAGAGGGAGGAACCAGCGTGGTGGACAGCCCCGGGCCGGCCCGGCTTGCGGTGCTCATCGACGCGGAGAACGCACCGTTGTGGGCCATCGAACCGCTGCTCACCGAAATCGCCCGATACGGAAACGTGCAGGTGAAGCGCGCCTACGGCGACTGGTCGGCCGGCGCGCCGAGGAGCTGGAAGAAGACCCTGCTGGAACTGTCCATCCGTCCTGTGCAGGTGTTCGCCGCGGTCAAGGGGAAGAACGCCGCAGACCTGGCATTGGCGATCGATGCGATGGATCTGCTGCACTCCGGATCCGTCGACGGAATCTGCCTGGTCTCCTCCGACAGCGACTTCACCCGCCTGGCCGAACGGATCCGCGAGGCCGGCCTGACCGTCTACGGGTTCGGGGAGGAGAAGAAGACGGACCCGGGCCTGCCAGCCGCCTGCGACACCTTCACCTTCGTCGAGATCCTCGCAGCGGCAGTGCCGCCAGCGCCTGCTCTGACGCCAGACCAGGCGCTCGGCCCTACCCAGGCCGCCCCTCCGACGCAGCGGTCACCTGGGACGCCTAGCAATTCTGAGAGGTTCGCGGCGGCCCCAGCTGCCAACACGCCGCAGACCGCTGTCGCTGACCCGCCGAAGAACAAGAAGAAGGTGAAGTCCACCCCGGGGGTGCCTCCCACCCGGGCAACGTCCGCCGAACTGCGCGCGAATGCCGTGCTGGTCAGCCGGCTACGCGAGGCGGTGACGACGAACCCCAGCCCTGACGGGTGGACGCATCTGTCGGCCGTCGGGTCAGCCATCCGGAAGCACCCCGCGATCGTCCTGAAGACCTACGGCTACTCCCGCCTCATGGACCTGATGGTCGCGACCGACCTGTTCGAGCTTCAGCAGAACGGCCATGGTAGGTCTGGCCCCGTCCACGCGCGCGTCAAGTAGTCACACAAGGTCGCGTGACGGCGGCCCGCCAACTGTGCTCACGGCCGCGCTCAAGGGCCGGATCAGCTACGCACCCAGCGCGCCCCGCCTACCTCCTGATGGTCGCCTGGTGAACCACGCCGTGCCCGTAGCCGCAGGCCGCGAGTCTCGTACAGGCATGGAGAGGACGTCGGACCTCGAAGCGCGAATTTACATGGTTCTACCGTGATCTCCGCGCAAGATCCCGCATATGCGGCAGCGACACGACGTCGGGCATCTCAGGCCAGTGGTACCGGGGAAGGACTCTCGCGTGCACAGGGACGACGCCGGTGACCGGGTTCCAGATGACGTCGGTCCAGGAGCCTCCGCGCGCGGGGACGACTCCACTCGGAGTCGACGTTGTGGAGTTCACCCACCTGCACGGGGACGAACCTCTGCGGTGATCAAAAAAAGGGGGTGTCCACCCCGAAAGACCCCCCGCCTGCGCCGGGACGACAGCGGACTGGCCGCGGGCTGCTGACCGTTGGAGGGCGCCCTCGCATGCGCGGGGGTCTTCCTGCCACCAGATTCGCCCTGCGCCCCCGCCCCCGCCAGAGGCCGAGTCGTGTAGCCGTTCGACTACGGACGGCACTTCCACCTCGACGGCCGCTCTCACTTACGAATGGTCTCGGCAAGCCTTAAAGGCGACGTCTCATCACTGCAGACCAGGCCGCCGCGGCCGTGGCCGTCCTCTCGAACCAGAACGTGGTATAGACGCGCAAGCGAACGGCCCGCTAACAACGTCCTCGTAGATTGGACCCAGACCCAGCCTGGCCTTGCCCGTCCACCGCAGAAGCGGACGGCCTGCCAGTCCCGACTGCCCGCGATCGTCGCCCAGCGCGGGGTGTCGGCGATCCGCACTATGCCTAGGTCTAGATCTCCGGCTGTCGGATCGCTACCTACGCCCTCCGCAAGGACCTCGGGCCTGCGACCGCCTGAGCGCCCACCCAGCCGGGTGGGGACCCGCCCCAGTAGGTGTCGGGGAGCAGATCGAAGAAGGCGGCCCGGCCGGTTTGTGTTCCGGTCCGCGGCAGCACCTGCCCGGTGTCTGGATCGAGTACATGAAGAACGACCCATGGCTGGATGTGGTACCGCCCCGCGGGACAGAGGCGATGAAACGCCATCACCTCCGACATGGCGTACATGTGCTGCAGCTCGGGCACACCGAAGAATCGGCACACGGCGTCTTCCCAGCCCTCGGGTATCGCCGCGCCCTTCTGCCCGCCGCCGGGCCAGATGGATGACGTCGGCGCGAAGCAGCCCTCCAGGCCGCGGTCCAACCCCGCAGTGGCGATCTCGTGGTAGACCGACCACAGCCCGATCGAGTAGACGCGACTGCCGGCCAGGTGGTCGACGCAGCGTTCGAAGAACCGTGGGAGCGACTCGGCGAGCGCCCGCCTGGAGGCATCGAACTCCGCCGACCGCCGCTGCAGCGAAGGCCCCAGATCGAGCGCCTCACCGCGTGCCCGGGCCACCGTCATCCGGCTGGAGAAATAGGCGACGTCCGCGCTGATGTGCCCGTCACTCGCGGAGTGGAAGCGGTCCTCGGATCCAGCCAGGTGCCGCACGAGGAAGTCCGTGCAGCGGACCATTCCGCTGCGTCCCGACCGGAAGGTCGGCCACACCACGTCGCAGTAGTCCCCGTCGACGGCGGGAGTGCCGCCCGACCCGCCCAGCACGTCGTGGCGAAGCCCCTGGAAGAGCACGTCAAAGTCGCGCACGGTATGCGGCAGGAACGACATCGTTCCGGTCGTGCCCGAGGTGTGGACCACCCGCAGCGGGGTGGTCTCGTCCAGCACCCCCAGCCAGCCGTCTATCGAGTCGACCGCGGTGACGTCCACACCGCTGAGGTCGACGGCGGTCAGCCGGTCCAGCCACCGGGTCAGCTGGTCGAAACGCCCCTTGATCAGCAGCGACGACGGGTACGACTTGTACATGGTGTGCCGGAACAGCAGCGGCACCACGTCGTCGAGACCGGTGAGGTCGCCGGCGCCCTGCTCTCCGGCCATCATGGCCAGGACGGGAATCCGCTCGCGCAGCGAGGCGAAACGGTGCCGCAGGCCGGCGAGCTGCAGGCTTTCCAGTTCCGGGCGGTCGAGAGTGTGCATGCGCAGTGGCGAGCGGCCGAAGTAGTCGACCGGGTTACGCAGAAAGGTCTCGGTCTCGATGTCCGAAGTCACGGTGGTGCTCCCCACTGCTTTCTCGGTCCGGCTTGCCGGGAGCGACCGACCTGATCGCCCCGGTCCGGGAACTGGTCTCAGGCTGCGGCCGGCGCGGCGTGACGCACCACGAACTCGGCGACGTCCCAGGTTCCGCCCAGCGCGGGGGCCAGCGAGGCTCGCGCTGTCCGGCGGAACCGCTGCGGGTCGAGGGCGCCCGAGCCGGCCGGGACGGCACCGACCAGCTCGGTCTCGGCGACGTCCCGGAGGTCGTTGATGTTGCAGCGCATCGCCAGATCCGGATCCGCGGGCCACGAACCGATGACCAGGCCGACGCAGGACAGGCCGCGACGGCGGATGGCTTCGGTGGTCAGGGCGGTGGCGTTCAGGGTGCCGAGGCCGGCCGCGGCCACCACGAGGATGGGCGCGTTCAGCGCCGCCGCGACGTCGAGCA
Source organism: Parafrankia sp. BMG5.11 (assembly GCF_004337455.1). Lineage (NCBI taxonomy): Bacteria > Bacillati > Actinomycetota > Actinomycetes > Frankiales > Frankiaceae > Parafrankia > Parafrankia sp. BMG5.11. Next base: position 8,244 of record NZ_SJXI01000146.1, read on the forward strand.
GCGTCCCGCCGGCGTCGTCGAAGCGGGCCAGCACGCCGCCCGCGCCCTCGACCAGGACCCGGCTGTGCCCGTCCGCCAGTCGGCGCGCCTCCTCGACGGCGGCGGACGGAGGCGTCGCGGGCATCACGGCACGGCGGGCGGCGGTGTTGGGCGCAAGAGGCTCGGGATAGGAGCCCAGCACCACGCAGTCGGCAGCCGGACCCACCAGCCGGGAGACGACCTCGATGTCGGTCTCGGTCGCCGTGCGCGTGCCGGTCTGGACCGGCTTGAGGACGGCGACGGACTCACCGGCGGCGAGGGCGAGGGCGGCGACGGCGGCGGTGACCACCGTCTTGCCGACATCGGTGCCGGTGCCGGTAACAATCAGTAGGGACATGTGGCGTGCTTCCTTCTGCATAGTCCTGGCCGGGTGGACCTGGTCTCCGCGTCGCGACATCCGCAGTTCAGCCGACGAGTGCGGCGGCGTGCAGCGCACGCGTGATCGCGTCGATCTCCGCATCGGTCGAGATGAACGGCGGCATGGTGTAGATGAGATCCCGGAACGGCCGCAGCCAGACGCCGTTGCGCAGCGCCGCTCTCGTCGCCGCCGGCACATCCACCGGATGATCAAGCTGGACGACCCCGATCGCGCCCAGAACGCGCACGTCGGCGACTCCGGGAAGGGTGGCCACGGGCGACAGCCCGGTCACCAGCCGGGCCTCGACGCGCGCCACCGACGGCGCCCACTCCCCGCCCGCGAGGAGGTCCAGCGACGCGTTGGCCACCGCGCAGGCGAGCGGGTTACCCATGAAGGTCGGGCCGTGAGCCAGGACCGCCATGTCACCCCGTGAGATCCCGCGGGCGATGACCTCGGTGCACAGCGTGGCGGCCAGCGAGAGATAGCCGCCGGTCAGAGCCTTCCCGACGCACATGATGTCGGGGCTGACGCCGGCATGCTCAGCCGCGAACAGCCTCCCGGTACGCCCGAATCCGGTGGCAATCTCGTCGAAGATCAATAGCACGTCGTGGTCCTGCGCCAGATCCCGCAGCGCCCGAACGTAGCCGGGATTGTGGAAAATCATCCCGCCGGCGCCCTGAACGACCGGTTCCACGATGATCGCCGCGATGTGGTCGGCGTGCCGGGCCAAAAGGTCCGCGAAGTCTGCTAGATACCGCGGGTCGGCCGGGGCATCGAAGCCTGCGGGGGGCTGGTCCGCAAAAATCTGGGTCGGCAGCACTCCCGTCCAAAGCTGGTGCATACCCCCGGCCGGGTCACACACAGACATCGGATGAAAGGTGTCACCGTGATAACCCCCGCGCCAGGTCATCAGCCTGACCTTCTCCGGACGCCCCATCGATCGCCAGTACTGGATGGCCATCTTGGCGGCGACCTCGACGGACACGGAGCCGGAGTCCGCGAGGAACACGTGACGCAGCGGCTCGGGTGTCATCTCCACCAGCCGGGAGGCCAGCCTGATCGCCGGCTCGTGGGTCAGGCCGCCGAACATGACATGGCTCATCTTCGCCGCCTGAGCCTGCAGCGCGGAGTCCAGCTCGGGGTGGGCGTAGCCGTGGATGGCCGCCCACCAGGAGGACATCCCGTCAATCACCTCGGACGCACCCTCGACCGGCCGCGCCAGGCGTAGGCGCGTCCCGGACGCGGATTCGACGAGAAGGTTCTCCTGCGCCGAAGGCATCGGCCCGTACGGATGCCAGACGTGCGCCCGGTCGAGGGCGAGCAGGCGATCCGCTGACAGGTGCACCCGGCTGCCCAGGTTCACCCGGCCGGGTGCATCGGTTGGGCTGCTCGGTGACACGTCGTCCTCCAGATCAGGACACGCGGCGCGGGAGTAGTGACTTGTCGGCGACGCATGCCGGTGTGGTGCTGGGTCGTGGCCGGCCACCTGGGGCATGGGTGGCTGGAACGCTGAACGGTCAGGCGTTGGCGGGTAGTTGGGTCCCGGCACCGCGACGCCGCAGCGCCACATCCCCGGAACCGTGCTCCTGCGCCGGCTGCTCCAGGCCCTCGATCTCGAATCCGGCGTCGGTGATCATCGCGAGATCCTTGTGGCCTTCCTGACCCTCGCTGGTGAGGTAGTCGCCCAGGAAGATCGAGTTGACGATGTAGAGGGCGAGTGGCTGCAGGGTGCGCAGGTGAATCTCCCGTCCGCCGGAGAGCCTGACCTCGGCATCCGGGCACACGAACCGCACCATGGCCAGAATCCGGAGGCACCGCTGCGGGGTCAGATTCCATTCCTGGGAAAGCGGCGTCCCGTCGAACGGAATGAGGAAGTTGACCGGGACGGAGTCGGGCTTCAGCTCACGCAGGGCGAATGCGACGTCGACGAGATCATCGTCGCTCTCGCCCATACCGGCGATGATTCCCGAACACGGGGAGAGCCCGGCATCCTTCGCCCGGTGCACCGTGTCGACTCGATCGTCGTAGGTGTGGGTGCTACAGATGTCGCTGTATCGCTCCCCCGCGGTGTTCAGGTTATGGTTGTAGGCGTCGGCGCCGGCCGCGCGCAGCCGTTCGGCCTGCCCGTCGGAGAGCAGGCCCAGACAGGCACACACCTCGACGTCGGGGTGCTCGGTCTTGATGGCCCCGATGGTCTCGGCGACCCGCTCGACGTCACGGTCGGTGGGACCGCGACCGCTGCCGACGAGGCAGACTCGCCGCGCCCCACCAGAGATACCGGTCGTCGCCGAGGCCACGGCTTCGTCGGGCCGGAGCCAGCCGTACTTCAGGATCTCCGCGCCGGACCCGAGACGCTGCGAGCAGTAGCCGCAGTCCTCCGGGCACCGGCCACTCTTGAGGTTGACCAGGAAGTTCAGCTTCACCCGCCGGCCGAAGTAGTGCCGGCGGACACGGTAGGCGGCGCCCACGACATCCATCACGCTGTCGTCGTCGCTGGCGAGAACGGCCAGCGCTTCCTCACGAGTGATGGTCTCGGCCGCAAGACATTTCGCGACTATCCCCGAGAGGATCTCCGGCAGGGTCATATTTGCCTCGATTCGTTCTGGACGGGTCACTGAACCCGAGAGGTCCGCAGGAGACACCGTACGCAGCCCTACGTCCTCCGTTCCCTCGAGTCCGCGTTGAGCGTGTCCCAGGCCACATTGACGCGTCAGGCGGATCCGAAGGAAACATCCTGCGGCGTGCCGAGCACAAGGCAGCCGTTGTGGCCACCGAAACCGAACGAGTTGGAGATCGTCACGCCGGGTTCCCAGTCGTCTCCCGGTGAAGTCACCACCGCCAGCCCGGCAGCCGGGTCGACCTCACCCAACCCGATCGTCGGCGGAATGATGCCATGCCGCATGGACAGCAACGAGGCAACCACCTCGAAGGCCCCGGATGCCCCAAACGCATGGCCCGTCGCGCCCTTGATCGAGGTGACTGCCGGCACGTTCTGGCCGAAAACCTGGCGCAGTGCGCTGGCCTCCGCCAGATCGTTCAGTTTCGTTCCCGTTCCGTGCGCGTTTATCTGGAGAACGTCGGCGGGTGATACAGCTGCGTCTTTCAGCGCCAACTCCACGCAACGTGCGGCCTGTGTACCGTCGGCAAGTGGGACCGTGAGGTCGTGGCCGTCTGAGGTGCTGGCCGAGCCGAGCACTCTTCCGTAGACGGGGGCACCGCGAGCTACCGCGTGTTCCCAGGACTCGAGTACGACGACGGCAGATCCCTCGGAGATCACGAAACCGTCCCGCTCGCTGTCGAAAGGGCGCAGGCAGCCAGTTCGGGAGAGAGCCCGCATGTTGGCGAATCCAGCCATCACCGTAGGTGTGGAAAACGCCCCAAAGCACTGCTGTGGACAGCCGAAGTGTAGCCCGCTGGCAGGCAACCGGTGAGATCCCCTCGGCGGTCATGGTCTGGACACCCGCCCAGACCGGACAGTTTCTCGACCACGCCGAAGGCGACCGCCACTACGCCCAGTTCCACCTCATCGCCCACCGAGGACTCCGCCGCGGTGAATCCTGCGCCGTTCACTGGGCCGACCTCGACCTCGACAACGCCGTCCTCACCGTCCGCTGGCAAATCACCCAGTACGGCAGCGCAACCCTCATGCACACCCCCAAAAGCGACGCCGGGGACCGCCACGTCACCCTCGACGCCGGCACCGTCAGCGTTCTTCGTGACCGGCGCCGCCAGCAACTCAGCCACCGCCTCACCCACGGCGCCGCCTGGACCGACACCGGACTTGTCTTCACCGAACCCGACGGCACCGCCCTCACCCCCGAAGACGTCACCAGCCGCTTCCGGGAACTCCACGAAGCCGCCGGCCTTCCCCCCGTCCGCCTCCACGATCTCCGCCACGGCGCCGCCACCCTCGCTCTCGCCGCCGGAGCCGACCTCAAAGCCGTCCAAGACCTCCTCGGCCACTCCTCCATCGCCATCACCGCCGACACCTACACCCACGTCCTGCCCGAACTCGCCCACGAAATCGCCGAGAACGTAGCCCAACTCATCCCCCGGAAGAACACAAAGACCAGCAGCGCACACCCCACCTCATCGCCTCATCGGACCACCGGTTAGACCAACCGAACAGCACAGGGCCGGGGCAGCCGAACATCGGCCGCCCCGGCCCTCACCCATCCCCGACCGCCCCGGCTATTACACACACCGCCGCGGCATCCACCCCCGGCCCGCCCGCACCCGCACCCCCAGCGCAGAACTCGCCGGCGCCATCAACAAGCGCCGCCCCCGTGACACCCCCAGCCGCCCCTATCCACGCGGCGGGGGCTATCCGTGGTCGGCGACAACGCGCACGACGTGTGGTGCGGCGGCTCGCCTGGGACCAGTCCCCGATCTCAGGGTGGTTGGTGCTCACAGCCTGCCGGTGAACCGGACCTAAGCAGTGACCGCGGCCGTCGACCGGACGGCGTCACTACGAAGGGACTTGACTATGGACGACCCCGCCCCCGATTCCAGGAGCTCCGCCGTGCCTTCGCGGTACGGGCACCTGTGGGACGCCGCCGGGATGCTTGCATTGGTTAATGGGGTCTTCGCCGGTGTCGGTGGCGTCTACCTGACCACACGGTCGGTGACCGTCACCTCCGTCGCAGCGGCGGCTGCGGTGGTGTGCCCTGACCACGAGGACTACCTGTGAGCCCAGATCGCGCACCGATGAGTTTCCCGCACGGCGCCGGTCTATACGCCGGAGTCCGACTCACGGAAGGCTGGCGCCATGCGGAAACTGATCTACGGCATGAACCTGACCCTGGACGGCTACATCGCCGCGGCCGGCGACGACATCGGCTGGAGCGGGCCGCCGAGCGACGAGCTGTTCCAGTGGTGGCTCGACCACGAGCAGGCGAGTGTCCTGTCGCTGTACGGGCGCAAGCTATGGGAGACGATGAGCTCCTACTGGCCGACCGGCGACCAGCAGCCCAACGCCACCCCGGCGGAGATCGAGTTCGCGCGGAACTGGCGGGACACGCCGAAGGTGGTGTTCTCCTCGACGATCGACAAGGTCGACTGGAACACCCGCCTGGTCACCGGCGACGCGATCGCCGAGATCACCCGGCTCAAGGCCGAGGACGGCGGCCCAATAAACATCGGCGGCGCAACGCTTGCCGGGGCGGCCATGCGCGCCGGGCTGATCGACGAGTACGCGATCGCCGCCCATCCGGTCCTGGTGGGCGGCGGCACGCCGTTCTTCACCGCGCTGGACAGCTGGGTGAACCTGAACCTGGTGGAGACGCGGACGTTTCCCGGCGGCGTGGTGCTGACCAGGTACGAGACGAGGCGCTGAGCGCTCGTCCGCCTTCGCCATTGGTAGCGAGTCGTCCCAGACTCGCTACCGATTACTCACCGGGCCCGCTCGGCGGCATCCCCGCCGTCCTCGCCCAGGTCGACATCACCACTGGCGAAAGGACGGTGCGCTGGAGCAACGCTGGACACCCCCCACTACGTTAGCCGACGCCGGAACGCCATATCGCCTTCCACCGCTGCGGCCGGCCCGCCTGCCCGGCTCGACCGGACGCGACAAGGTTGCTGGATTCCGTGCTAGCACTGATGCGCCCCGGACGGGCGATCTCTAGCCTCGTGACTGACGGCGCCGGGGGTTGGGCGATACCCAGGACACTCGGCGCGGGGGAGGAGCGGACACGGTGTCCGACCCGCAGGCGGATGTGGCGCAGGCTCAACAACGCGTCGATGGGCCCGGGCCGCCGATTGATCGGCGCGGCTCATCCACGTCGAAAGGTGGGCCGAGGGCGCGGACGCCGTATCCCCCCGGACCGCGTCGAAGGACGTCGCCTGGAATGCGTCGTGGATCGAGATTTTCGACTAGAAACGGGGGGCGGGGTTCGATGCCGGCAGAAGAATCCGCGACCGGGATGCCACGGCGGGCCTTCCTGGCCGCGGGTCTGGGCATAGCGACGGTCGGCGCGACGGTGGCACTGGCGAAACCGGCCGCCGCGGCTGGGGACGGGATCCACTACTGGCGCTTCTGTAACAAATGCTTCGGGCTGCTCCGAGAGCTCCGGGCGGACAACAATCATTGCCCGCAGGGTGGTTCTCATGTTATCCAGGGCTGGACGTTCGCTGTGGCGTATTCGAACGGAAACTTTCTCCACGCCGGCGAGACGCCGTCCCTACAAAGCGCCTGGATGGAGTGCTACTACTGTGCGCTCATCTACTACGGCGACGCCAACGGAGTATGCGTCGCCCGAGGCGGGGCGGGTCATTTCGGAACCTCCCAGCAGAATCTCCTCCCCCACGACCTGAATCCGATACCGGGCGGCTACCAGTCCGAGTGGCGGTTCTGTTTCAAGTGCGACACGCTGTACTTCGACGGTTACCGGCCGAACCGCGGTGCCTGCCCGGGGAACCCGGGCTGGGGACACGCCGCAGCCGGTTACATGTTCCAGCTCCAGGTGGCTGCGTACACCTGACCACGTCGAGCGTGCGCCGACGGGCTGGTCCTCGCCGTCGACCCGTCGGCCCGCCAGCTCGCGGCGAGGCCGCTGTCCACAGTGTGGATGGAGCCGGTACGGCGCTGTTGCATTGAGCTGGCCCGAGACATGGCTGGGCGGGTTGGTTGCCTGGTCAGATGGCCAAAGCGAGTTCGGTGAACGCTGACGCGAGCCGACGGTGGGGTTCGGCGTCGAGGCCGAGTTCGTAGTGGCCGCGGCGGAGATTCTGGAAGGCGTGCCCGACGCCGATCAGCTGGGCGGAGCACAGTAACCGGCACCGGCCCCTAACCTGTCACGGTTTCTGGAAGATCACCCTGGTGGGAGATTGCCCTGGCAGTCATGGTTGTCGAGGGTCACCTGAAACGCTCGCCGACGCGCCCACGGATCCGCCAGCCGTGATCACCTCGCGCTACGCTCTAGTGCGCTGGCCATGAACGT
>NZ_SJXI01000147.1:0-19751 GCF_004337455.1 Parafrankia sp. BMG5.11
CCACCGGCTCGCCCGCGGTACCCCTGTCCCACGCTGGACCCCCAGGAAGGCCACGGAGAGTTAATAGCCATCAAGATTCAGGACAGGTACTGAGATGCGTCGCGCACTGTTTGCATTGGCCGGTGCCGCGACAGTTGGCATCTGCGCGCTAGCAATCCTCTACCTGAACCCTATACGGATTCGTCGTAGGCGAAAACTCGGTCCACCTAAGCCGGAATTGCGGGTCGGCCTCGATAAGCGAGTTGAAACCCTAGCGGCAGAGGAAGGGATTCGGCGAGTCCCCACCGTTTCCATGAGCCCAGAGGGCACTGACGCTTTCAGCTACGGCGCACCGGGAAAGTACGCTATTGCTTTGCCTCGAAAGCTTGCCGTCAGCTGGCAGAAATCGAGCTTGTTTGATCCGGTAGTACGCCACGAAATTGCTCACATCTGGCACCGTGATGTCGCCTTCACCTGGCTGGCTATTTCAGTCCAGTACGTACTGGTGCCGTTGCTTGCATTGCCCTTGGCGGTCGGCCTGATAGGCGGTGACCGATCTCTTCTCGGTGACTACGTGTGGCGCGCCGCGCTGCTTGCGTTCGTCACCGGGTTGGTCATTCGAGCTCTATTGAGGGCCCGGGAGCACGATGCTGATCTTCGGGCAGCCCGCACCCCCGAGCGGCTAGACGCAATGGAATTTCTTGTCCCCACCCTGCGATCAGGCGCAATCTTTCGACCGTCCTCAAAGCACTCAAAGCTTCGCCAGCGAATGGCCGCCATGGTTGATCGTCTACTCTCTACGCACCCGAGGCTTCGCCAGCGATTGGTGTTCCTAAATGATCGGTTTCTCTCTAAGCATCCGACACCCGACCAGCGGTCACACGTCTTGGCCGCGCCAGAGCAGGCCGCGAGGATTTCGTTCATCGACGGCCTAGTTGCTGCCTTTTTTGTGTCCTTGACTGTGCCGCTTGTCACTCAGGTTGCATCCGCGCTACTCGCGGGCCCAGGGCATTCTGATCTCTCGGTTCTTATTGCGTCGCTGCTGCTAGGCCCGCTGCTTGGCGCATCAGTAGGGCTCGGCCTTTGGCGCCAGGCTCTGGTTAGTCGTGCCGCTGGGCGGTCAGCAAATCCCATGCCAGTCGCAATTGGCATCGCAGCTGGCCTAGTGTTAGGTCAGACTGTGTCTGTTTCTCAGAGCGGCTCGGGCGCCCCGCTCGGTTTTTCCCACCCAGTATGGTTTCCCATAGCTGCTGTTCTTGGCTTCGGATCCGCCATCCTGTCAGCTAGTTTGGGCGAGATATGGGCCGACGTTGCCCCTTCGCTTCGAAGCGCGAGAACATCGTGGTTGACCGCTATCGTAGTAAACAGCATCTTTTTCTCGGCAGTTCTGTGGGTCGTGACCAGCCTTCAGCTGGTCACAGAGATAGGAGGGCTCAATGCCGTTCTAGTATGGCTTCTTCAGTCGCTCAGCTCGTGGCTTCTCCTGACTTCGGTTGGCATGTTGGTTGCCGTCGCTGTGGCAGCGTTTATCCTGCACGGTCGGCAGCCGCGGAAGACGGCGTCACCAGGGTGGCTGGTATCGAACCGAGTACCTACGACGTGGCCAGACGGCGGACGTATTAATGTCTCGCTGATCATTATTTCAGGAGTAGCAGCCGGTCTTGCCGGAACAGCTGTTCTAATTTCTTTCCGACTTATAGTAGGACCCGCAACCCAGAGCGAGATAGTTCAGCGGGCCCAGGGCTATATGTGGTTAGCTGCAGCGACAGGAGCCGTCACAGCGCTAATGGCTGGCCTCCTAGAGTCACGACGTGGCCTTGCCGCTGGCGCACTGGCCGGCCCATTGGCTACGGTAGTAGCTATCACGGGCTACGTACTTTTTAACTCCGTGCTCGGCGGAGATCTTTCGTGGAACTTTTTTGTTATCCTGGCGAGACCGCCACTCGCCCTTGAATTCGCCCTGTTTTTATTCGTTGCCCCCATGGCCCTGTTCGCATGGCCAACTGCTCGATGCAGAACTCGCCTCCTGCCGCTAACCACCGTTGCGTTCGCAGTTATCGTGGCTGCGGCGACGCTGGTCGGGCGCAATGTCTTAGTACCGTCAGACTCTGCGTTTACCTTGCTGTTGTAGGGGTAGATCGCCCAACTTGACTCAGCCGCCTGTGGCGGGAAGGTCTTCTGTCACCCCTGCCACCACTGCACGAGGTACTGCTCCGTCCCCTCCGGCACCTCATCCGCCGTCTCCAGCGCCGCCTCGGCATCCTCCCGCCCCCCGGGAGTACACCCGCCCCCGGTACGTGCCCGGCGCCCCAATGATCAGCTCCTCCGTTGAGGGCCCCATCATGACCGCCACCAACGCCACGTTCCCCGTGGTGCAGGTGAACTCGAAGTCGGCCGACACCTCCCAGTCGTCCTGACGCTGAGGCTCCCAGTCCCACGCCTCCAGCTGCGCGCCGGCCACATGATCGCCCGCCGCGCTGACGATGCTGATCCAGTCCAGCGCGGTGCGCACCAAGTCGTCGTCCTCCGGCGGCCCCGGTTCCGGCTGGCTCGAGTCGTGGAACCACGACACGCCCTTGTCCTGGATGTAGAAGTGCCCGTAGACCACCCCCGTCTGGGGGCTGACTTCCGACGCCACGGTGCGCTGCACGCGGTGCACACCCGTTCCGGTGCGCTGGCCAGCAACGGCCGCTCGATCAGCGACACTGGGAAGCTGGCGAAGTGCGAGCCCCGGTAGTCGGCCGTGGCCAGCCGCCAGACGTCGCCAGGGTTCTTGCCGAGTGGGTGTCCGGCGATGCCGTTGGCCTTCAGGGCGCTGAGTCCAGTGTTGCGCTGCGTGCGCTGGACATGGCGGATGGTGGCGACCGCCGATTCTGGTGGGTAGACCCGACCAGCGGCTCGGGCCTGCGCCGCAGCCTGGCTGCTGGCGTGCGGGGTGCGGATGGTGTCCAGATCAAAGAAGTAGCGCCGGCTGCGGGTGAGGAGATAGATCACCTCGTGTGTGGTGCTCAGGCGGTCCACGACGCTGGTCGGCATGGGGTTCGTCTTGGCCCAGACGACCTTGTTCCGCAGGATCCAGCCGTCATCGGTGAGCGCCAGCGCCAGCCGCTCAGGTCCAAGTAGCAGGCTCTTCCTCAGTGCGCCGTCCTGCGGATGGCGGGCGTAGCCGTCGCCCAGGTTCAGTCAGACCACGCCGGTGGGCTTGAGTACGCGGGCTACCGATGCCATGACGACTCGCAGTCCGGCCACCCAGCCCTGAACGTCGCCTTCCAGGCCGAGCTGTCCCGGCACGCCGTAGTCGCGAAGACCGTAGTACGGCGGGCTGGTGATCACGGCGTCGATCGAGGCGGGCGGTAGATCAGCCAGTCGGGTGCGTACATCGCCGATGAGGATGGTGTTGCGCCGGAGCTCTGCCCGGCGGACACCGATCACGAACCTTCCCCGCGCCGACCGTTGGGTTGGTCGCATAGGTCCGGTTCGTCGGACGTATCATCACCGTCTGTGTTCTCGACTACTTTGGGTAGCCAGCGGAGGTCGTTGAGGAGTCCAAGATTTTCGGAGTAGTGGCGCAGAAGCTCCACGAGCCGGCCCGTCGTGCTCGCTGACTTTTGGTCAGCTTCGCGGCGGGCCACGATCCTGCCGACGCCACGAACCGGCTTGGTCTGGCTGAGCCTGTCGACCCCGCGCCGCGCCGCTTTCATGCCCGGGACATCCGGGTACTCGGCACTGAACGTCTCACCCGTGCGCTGACCGATGCGATCAGCGATCCGCGGCTGCGAGCCCTCCTCAACCGGCTCGGGCACCGACCCGACGGCCCGCTTGGTCATCTCCCCGGCGCGATCGACCAGGCCGTCGACAGCGTAGAAGCTGCTCGGGCCGCCTGGTGGCAGGGCTCATGCCGAGGTCACGCCGTATGGGCCGGCGAACGGACCGAAAGACGAGTAGCGTATCTCATCGGATACGCTTCATGTCGTGATGGAGGGGATCGTGATGGAGGGGGAGTGGCGGATTCGCTGGCGGGCCGGCTGATCGAATCGGCGCGTCTGGAGGCGGGCCTGTCCGGGGCCGAGCTCGCGCGGCGGGCGCACACGTCGCGGCCGACGTTGGCGGCCTATGAGCACGGGGTGAAGTCACCGACGTTGGAGACCGCGACGCGCCTACTGGCGGCGGCGGGCTTCCGGCTCGACGCCGTGCCGGTGCCCTCGTTCGAGGTCGTGGTGGACGGGCGGGGACGACCGTTCACCGTGCCGGATCGGCTGCCCCGGCTCCCGATCCGGCAGGCGTTGGCACGGGTACGCCTGCCGGTCCATCTGAACTGGTCCGACCCCGATCGGACCTACGACCTTACCGACCGCCGACAGCGCCACCGGTTGTACGAGATCGTCCTACGCGAGGGAACGGCGGAGGACATCCTCGCCTACGTCGACGGGGCACTGCTCGTCGACGCCTGGCCGGAGCTTGTCCTTCCCGCCCCGATCCGGCGCGCCTGGGAACGGACCGCCCTCAGGTGATCACGCCGCTGCAGCGGGCGGTTGCGCGGATCTTCTTCGGGCTTCCTGAAAGCGTGGGCTTCGCGGTCGCGGGCGGCGCCGCGCTCATCGCACGTGATCTCGTCGACCGCGAGACCCGCGACGTCGACCTGTTCACCGCCCTCCCGCCCACGGCATCGATCCCCGACACGGCAGCGGCGTTCGAACGCGCGGCGGCTTCGCAGGGCTGGGCCACCCGGCGGGTCCAGCTCACGGACAGCTTCGCCAGACTTGTCGTCGAGGCAGACAGCGAGGCGCTGATCGTGGATCTCGGCGTCGACAGCCCGCCGGACGAACCACCCACCCTCACCGAACTCGGGCCGACACTCAGCGCCCATGACCTGGCGGCCCGCAAGACCCTCGCCCTGTTCGGCCGAGCCGAGGCACGCGATTTCACCGATGTGCACGACCTGGCGAACGTCTTCACCAAGGAGGAACTCGTCCACCTCGCCCAAACCCAGGACGGCGGCTTCGACCTGCAGGTGTTCGCCGACATGATCGGAACCATCAGCCGGTTCACCGACGACGACCTGGGACTGCCCCGCCCGGCCGCCGACCGGCTACGCCACTTCTTCCACACCTGGCGTCAGGAAATCACCGGCGGATGAGCGACGACCGGCCTGCCCCATTCGGATCGCTGCCATGAGCCCACGCCGGACAAGATCGTCGCCCGCGATTCCCTCCCACCACAGGCGAGTGACTCACGTGGCAAGATTCCCACCGGCTTTGCGGAACGTGTGTTCGAGGTCGGCCACGGTGTGATCATTCCGATCCTGGTCCGGCATCGTCCCTGGTCGGCTGCCGCGTCCCGACCGGGCGGACGGTGATTTCAGGACCTTCGACCAAGATCGAGCGGTTCTTCTGCTGCCACGTTGGGTCCATCCCTCATCTGTCGGGCATCAGGTAGGCCACGCCGGCCGCCTCCACCCGCTCGATGTCCACCGGCCGCACCGGGCAGCCGGTGAACCGCTCGACGGCCACCAGGCATTTCGCGACCTTGTGCCGGTGGTCGGTGAGGTCCATGCCGGCCAGGTACGGCAGCACGGCCGGGGCGAGCTCGGCCACCCGGTCGAGCCAGGGTTCGAAGGAGGCGACGATCTCGCCGTGCTCCGCGAGCGACAGCCGGGTGACCGCGTTGACGTTCCAGAACATGCTGGCCGCCCGGCCCCGCCGGGACAGCGCCCGCAGCACCTGCGCCTGGGTGCCCTGGAAGCCGTTGTCCTCGACCGCCAGCACGGCACCCTCCACTGCCAGGACGGCCACCCAGAACCGGCCGGCCCGCCATGTCTCGCGCATCTCGGTCATGGACACCGGCGCGGCGGGGTCGGCGCCGAACGCGCGGAGCACCTGCGCGACGTCGGCCCCGGGGACGACGGTGAGGGTGGCTGCCTCCCCGATCGGGCTGTGGCGCACCCAGCGGTAGGCGGCCTCCGGCCGGGCCGCGGGCGGCGGCTCGCCGCGTAGCCGGTGCCCCAGCCGGTCGGACCGCCTGTGCACGACCTCCGGCGCGGCCGGGGCCGCCCACACGACGAGCAGGTAGCCCTCGCCGCCGCGCAGGTCGCCTTCGTACTCTTCGCCCTCGTCCCGGTCGCGGGCGTGCACACGCAGGCGGTACGCACCCGGCCACGGCGGGGTCTCTCCTTCCAGGGCGGGGATCGCCAGGCCTGCCCCGAAGACGGAGGCGGATCCGGCCGTTGCCGTCCAGCTGACCTCCACCACCTCGTCCCATCCGTCGAGCTCGACCTCGTCCGGGGGGCCCTGGAGAATCGCCAGGCGGACATGTGCCGAGCCGGCCGCCGTCCCGGTGCGGATCAGGGCGCCGCCGGGCACGGTCTCGACCAGTCCGTTCGCGGCGAACGACGTGGGCGCCGCTGCTTCCAGCGCCGGAGAGCCGGACTCGGCGAGGGCGAAGCAGTGGCCGGCCACGCTGACCCGCCCGGCGGAACCGCGCGGAAGCCGGTACTCCGCCCGGCGACGGGCCAGCGCCGCGGCCGCGTACGCGGCCGGCATCGGCACCTCGGCGAGAACATGGGCGGCGGCGCCGAGCGCCAGACCGACGACCGCGGGTGGCCGGGCCGGCACCGCCGGCAGCCCGAGCTCACGCAGCACCGCGATGGAGACCGCCACCGCAAGGGCGAGCCGCACCGCGCCATGCCGCGCCGCGATCACCTCCTCGGCCGCTACCGTCTCTCCCTCCGCCACGACCTCTTTGGGCACGGTCTCCACTACGAGCAGCGGGGCGACCAGCGGGTGGGAGCTCAGCGCCCGCACCAGGTCGCAGGTGAGTGTGCTCGCGCCCCAGCGGACCTGGTCAAGCGTGATCACGGCGGCTTCCGGCTCGCCGCCACCACTGGCCATGGCGAACGCGACCACCTGGCTACCGGCAGGCGTCGGGACGCTGGCCGCCAGCCCGGTCGGGACCCCGCCCAGCTCGAACGCGCCGAGTGTCAGCTCAAGTGCGCCGAGCAGGCGTTCGGCCAGCAGCGGGCCGAGCCCGCGCAGCGTGCGCAGCACGGGCGACTCGGCCTCGCCGGCCGGGGAGGGCGGCACGAAGAACGGCTGCGGTGCGGGCCGTGGGCCCGGCCTCGGCGATGGCGGTGGGACCGGCCCGGGCCCGGACAGGCCCAGGATCGTCACCGGCGCCGCGTGCGGTGACCGGGGCTGATCGAACACGGCCCGCCCCTGGTAGCTGACTCGGGTGGAGCGCCCTCGTGGGTTCGGGCCCTGACCGGCCGGGCCTGGAACGTGTGACCCCCCGGGCACGCCGAGCCGGCCGAGCCGGGCCGCCGGGTCTGCTGGGATGACGCCCGCCAGCGCCGGCACCACCTTGGCCGCGGCGTTCGCGAGCGCATCCAGGGCCGCCGCCGGGAGCATCGTCGTGCCGTCCGCGGTTCCTGTCCGGTGTTCCACAGTCCGCCTCCTGCCTCACGGGTCTGGTGAGGATGTGAATCCTTGGCTGGTGGTTCCTGTACGGGCCGGTTGAAACCCGCGCTCGGATGCTTGCACGAGGGTCCGACAGGAATCAGCCACGCCGGCACGACCGCCGCCGGGGGCAGGCGGTTGGCGCCGACACACTCCGGGAGGATCGTTCCGGCGGGGTTAGGTGCTCGTGCTGACATACCTGGAATGAAAACGTCCAAAGGATTTTTGGCCGGTGGTGCGATGTATTTCGGTAAAGCGCGCGCCGGTGAATGGCCATCACCGGTCCGGTGATTGTTCTCGCTGGTCGACCAGGATCGAGTGAGCCGTCCGCGGGCCCGGGCCGGCGTCAGACGGCCGTTCCGGGCCGGTAAGGGCCCCGCGTGCGTTCCGGTCAGCGGGCGCTGTTCCCACTGTCACGATGAACGGGTGGATGAGCTTGAGGACGCGTGGTTCGCGTTGAGGACGGGCATCAAGATCGGAGTGAGCCTGCCGCACCTCGCGGCGGACGCGCTGGCGGCCGGGTTCGACAGCCCCGCGCTGCGTGAGCTGGCCGCCCTCGGCGTCCGTGACGATCTCGAAGCGCGCCGCCTGCTGCCCGTCGCGCTCACCGAGCTGGGCCACAGCCTCGAGCCGCAGACAGATGCGTGGGGTGAGCTGTTTCCCTGGGAGGAGTCGCGCGCCAGGTCGGGGTTGGGCAGCCGCATCTGGAGGACTGGTGAGCTGTTTCCCTGGGAGGAGTCGCGCGCCCGGTTCGAGCCCGATCTCGTGGCTCGGACCGAGCAGGCCCTGACGATCGTGCAGCGGGACCTGGACGGGACCGAGGCCGGCCTGGGCCGCCTGACGCTCCACTGGTCGGGCGGATACGGCGAGGACGGTGAGCCGCAGCTCCTCGTCGGCTTCGGCGGCGAGCCCCACCGCGGCGGGGGCAACCCCGCGGAGTGCCTGGACGGTGCCGACCTGCCCCATAGGGTCCTGTCGCTCGCCGAGAACGTCCAGGAGTGCGTGATGGAGATGTTCCAGTTCTACTGGCCGACCTGCGCCCGCCATCGTCGCGGCCTGCACCTGCCGGACTGGGACTGGGACGGCGTCGGATGGCCGGTGTGGCGGTGCCGGGCCGAGGGCGGTCACGCCGTCGCCCCGATCGGAGGACTGCGGAAGGAACCGCCGGTCTCCTGATCCGCGCGGCTGGCCGCGGCACCGCCGGTGGGTCAGCCGGGCATCGGGCGATGGCGGCCGGGGCGCGTCGGCTCGTCGGAGACCTGGAAGACGCCCGGGGCGACCTGCTGGGACGCCGACCGCATCCGGTAGGTCCACTCACCGGGCGGCCAGGCCGTCGCGGTCGACCAGTACACCCGGTCGAGCCGGGCGGAGCTCAGGAGGGCGGTGCCCAGGT
This sequence comes from Parafrankia sp. BMG5.11, assembly GCF_004337455.1. NCBI lineage: Bacteria > Bacillati > Actinomycetota > Actinomycetes > Frankiales > Frankiaceae > Parafrankia > Parafrankia sp. BMG5.11. The sequence goes on from NZ_SJXI01000147.1 coordinate 8,824, forward strand.
CCGCGGCGCGCAGGTCCGCGCCGCGCAGGTCGACCCCGCGCAGGATCGCCCCGGCCAGGCGGATCCCGCGCAGGTCGGCCGCACGCAGGTCCGCCTGACGCAGGACCGCGTCGGTGGCGTCGGCCGCGCGCAGGTCCGCGCCGCGCATGATGATCCCGTCGGCGTCGGCTCCGCGCAGGTCGGCGCGGGCGAGAAAGGCCTTCCGGAGATCCGCGTTGTGGAGGAAGGCTCCGTGCAGGTCCGTCCCGCGCAGGTCGGCGCCGGTGAGGAAGGCGCCGGCGAGTAGCGCGCCGGCGAGGTCCGCACCGCCGAGCGCGGCCTGACTGAGGTCGGCGTCCCGCAGGTCGGCCCCGCGCAGGCAGGCGTCCCGCAGGTCCGTCCCGCGCAGGTCGGCGCCGCTGAGGTAGGCGCCGTGCAGCCGCGCCCCGCGCAGGATCCGCCCGGTGAGGCACACTCCGGCCAGGTCCGCGCCGGCCAGGTCCGCACCGGCGGCGTACCCGCCCGTCCGAGGCCTCCCGCGCAGCGCGGCGAGCAGACCACCCAGCGACCCCAGCCGTGCGGGGGCGCTGCCATGGGGCCCGGCACCCGGCGCGGTCTGACCTGGTGCGGCCTGACCCGGCGCGGCATGATCTGCCGCCGCGTGATCCGGAGCTGGGCGGCCCGGCGTGTCGGAACCCGGGGTGCTGAGCGGCCGGGCGTGCAGGTCCCGGCGCTCAGCACCCATCGTGATCACCCATACGTCGCGAAGGTGGGGCGACGGGTAACTCCACCGCGGCAATCATGTTTTCTCCCCGGGAGCCCGGACGCCCGCACGTGGCCTGCGTCATGGGTGGTGACATTAGCCACATGTGGGCGGAGAGGGGAGCGATTGCGGCTGTCGGTGCTCTCCCGGAGCTACTCCTGGTAGTCCAGCTGCTTGGTCGCACCGTTAGGGATGGCCGCCGGGCGTGGGGTCACGGCCACCGTGGGGATCGTGCCGCCGCACCGCAGCACGACGTCCACCACGCGCAGCAGCTCCGCGACGTCGAGCAGCGTGCCGGCCATGTAGCCGCGCTGCGCCCAGATCTGGTGCACCTCCGCGGCGTACTCCCTGTCCCAGCCGGCGATGAACTCGGTCGACGAGTCACCCTCGCCGCCGGCGCAGTCCCCGACGACGATGCGGGTGAAGCCAACGGACGGGTGCTCACCGCGCATCGAGTCGATGAGCTTGTCGAGCGCGGCCTTGCTCACGTTGTAGGCCGCGAACCCCGGCCAGGGCGGCGTCAGCGACGCGCTCACCGACGACAGGTAGGCCGCCACGCCACCCGAGGCCTTCAGGTGGGGGAGAGCCGCGGCGGTGATCAGCGCCGCGCCGATCACGTTCGTGTCGAACGCCTTGCGCCAGGTGGCGGCGCCGATCGTCTCGAACCGGGAGAGCGGGCCGATGCCGGTGGCGTAGACGATGGCGTCGATCCCGCCCAGACCCGCCGCCGCCTCCTCGACCGCGGCCTCGCAGGACTCCTCGTCGGTCACGTCGCAGGCGATGGCGAGCGTGCCCGGCCCGGCCTCCTTGGCCGCCTCGACCAACCGGTGCTGCCTGCGGGCGAGCAGTGCCACCTGGTCGCCGCGCTGGCCCCGGTCGACGCCGATACACCGGCCGAGGCCGCTCGACGCACCGACCACCACAACTCTCATCGCCTGGACTCCAGTTCTGTAGGCCGCGGGCCGCGGCACGCGGGGCCGGTCGGCACCCACGTCGTGGTAGGCGGCCCGATGTCAAGCTGCCGGGCCGCCGACAGGCCTCATAAGTGAACACATACACGGACGAGTGTCGAGTGAATCACGTCACCGCGGCAAGCGGGTCAGTCCCGCAGCAGGCGGCGCAGCCACTGGAGCCGTGCCGCCTTCGCCGCCCGCGAGAGCGCCGCCTGCGGGGCCACCAGGTCGAACGCGTGGAAGCCGCCAGGCCATACGTGCAGCTCAGCCTCGCCCCCGGCCTGCCAGATGCGGCTCGCGTAGGCCACGTCCTCGTCCCGGAACGTCTCGGCCGAGCCGACGTCGACGAAGGTGGGCGGCAGCGCGGAGAGATCGGTGGCGCGGGCCGGGGCCGCGTAGGAGGAGACGTCGGGGCCACCCCGGGCCGCGCCCAGCAGGGCCGTCCAGCCCATCTCGTTCATCGAGCGGTCCCAGATGCCCAGCCCGGTCATCTGCCGGGCGGACGGGGTGTCGTTGCGGTCGTCGAGCATCGGGCACATCAACAGCTGCCCGTCCAGGGCCGGGCCGCCGCGGTCGCGGGCCAGCAGCGCGGTCGCCGCGGCCAGGCCGCCGCCGGCGCTCTGCCCCGAGATGATGATCCGGGACGGGTCGACGCCCAGGTCGACCGCGTGCGCGGCCGTCCACACCAGACCCGCGTAGCAGTCCTCTACCGGTGCTGGATGGGGATTCTCGGGCGCGAGGCGGTAGTCCACGGAGACCACCACGAGGCCCAGTTCCTGCGCCCAGTCCAGCGGGTCGTCGAGCGTCAGCCGGTTGTCACCGGTGATCATGCCGCCGCCGTGCGCGAAGTACAGGACGGCGCGTGGCGTGGCGGTCGCGGTGGGCCGGCACACGAGCAGTGACACCTCGGGCCCGCCAGGCGGGCCGGGTACCGACACCTCTGTCAGCTCGAACGCCCCGTCGCGGGCCAGCCGCGCGTCCTGGTCCCGGTCCCGGCCGGTGTGCTCACGGGCGGCCAGGACGGCATCCAGCGTCCGCATCCCCGCCAGCGCCTGCTGCATGATCGCCATCGTCGGGCTTACCTCGGCGTCGAAGGGCGGCGGTGGTCCGGCGGCGCCGTCCTGGCGCGGGGTCGATAACGGGGAGTCGACTGTCATCGGCGGTCCTCCTGCGTCGGCGCGGAGCGTGAGCGGGCGTTATGAGACGCCCGCCAAGCATCGTCCCCGCTTGTCATCCGGCGGGCGACCGGTCGGGCCGGAGACCACGGGCCGCCGGTCAGGTGAGGAGGCCCAGGACGCCGCGCATGTACTCCAGTGCCTGACGGTCGTCCAGCCGCCGGCCGCCGGCCCGTTCCCGCTCCGGGTCGACGCGGGGGTCGGCGGCGACCCGGGCCGTCGCGCCGTCGACGAGCGTCCGCCACGCGGGATGCTCGAGCAGGCCGGTCGTCTCGAGGAAGCCCAGCATGCGTGCCGCGTCCTCGATCCGGCCGACGGCCGCCGCCATGTTGACGAACTCGACTGTGGTGACGCAGGCGGCCTGCATGTTCCCGTCGTCGAGAAGCTGCTCGACGTGCGAGTGCAGGATGGCGAACGCCCGTGCCCGCTCGCCGCGCCGGAAGACCGCCCGGGCCTGGACGGCCCGGTTCGGCGAGTGCGTCCGGGCCGGCACCTCGACGCCGACGGCCTCGTCGAACAGCCGGTCGGCGCGGTCGTGCCGGCCGCGTAGCAGCGCCGAGTAGCCGAGCAGCACCAGAGTCAGGTTCAGCAGGGTGGGCGGCCCCTGCCGGCGGTACCGCTCGACCAGCGCCCCGACCACGGCGTCGTGCTCGGCGAACCGGCCCGTGAACAGCAGGGCCGCGCCGACGTCCAGCTCGAACTGCTCGGCCAGGTCGTCCGCGCCGTGCCGGCGCAGCTCCGCCACGGCCGGCGCGGCCCAGGTCACATGGGCCGGGTAGTCCTCGTAGACGGACGCCCGCGCATGGCGGACCAACGGATGGTCCGGCTCGCCGTGGCGTTCGACGAGTCGTTCGTAGGCGGCGCTGTCCTGGCTCATCTTGTAGCGTTGCGCCGCCCAGGTGAGCGCGAAGACGACGAGGTCGGGGTCCGGCTCCGCCCCCGGCTGCCCGAGTGCCAGGAGCCGTTCGATCCAGTCGCCGATCTCGTGGCGGCTGCGGCGGACGATCTCCACGACGACGGGGCGCACGAGCGCCCGGGCCAGCGCCGTGTCACCGGCCGCGCACGCCCGGTCGAACGCGGCCCGCAGGTTGGGCCAGAGCTCGTCGAGACGGGCGACGCCCTCGACCTCGGCCGGGCCGGCGAGCAGCACCTGGACGCGGGTGGCCGCCTCGAGGCACCACCGGGCGTGCCGTTCGGTCGCCTGCCGGGTCTCACCGGCGTCAGCGAGCCGTTCGGCGGCGAACTGGCGCATCGTCTCCAGAAGCCGGAAGCGCCGCCCGAACGGCCCGGTCTCCGCCACGAGCATCGACCGCGCCACGAGGTCACCGAGCAGGTCCTCCGCCTCGCCCATCGCGCCGCCCGTGCCGCCCGTGCCGCCCGCGTCGGCCGTGCCCGGGTCGCCCGGCCGGCCGGCGGCGCGCGAGCCGTCCGCACCGTTGCTTTCGGTGGTTGCCGCGACGGCGGTGGCCGCGACGGTGGTGGCCGCGACGGTGGTTGCCGCGCCCAGGTCGAACGGCCCGGCGAAGACCGACAGCTGCCGGAACAGGCGTTGCGCGGCGGGAGCGAGCAGGTCGTAGGACCACCGCACGGTGGCGCGCAGCGTCCGGTGGCGCTCGTCGGCCGTCCGCGCGCCGCCGACGAGCAGGCGCAGCTGGTCGTCGAGGCGCTCGAGCAGGTCGGTGAGGCCGAGGGCCGCGGTGCGGGCGGCGGCCAGCTCGATGGCGAGCGGGAGGCCGTCGAGACGGCGGCAGATCTCGGTGATCTCGGCGTGGCCGGCCCGCGCGTCGAAGGCGGGGAAGACCGCGCGGGCGCGCTGCGCGAACAGCTCGGCGGCCGCCCCGGCGGGCTCCAGCGGGCCCACGGCGACGAGCCGCTCGAAGCCGTTCCCGAGGCCGAGCCGCTCCCGGGAGGTGGCGAGGATCCGCACCTCGGGGCAGCCTTCGGCGATCGCCTGGGCGAGCGCCGCGGCGCCGTCGACGACATGCTCGCAGTTGTCCAGGACGAGCAGCACCCGGCGATGGCGCAGCGCCGCCACGACGGACTCGCCCAGCGGGCGCCCGGAGCTCTCCGTCACGCCCACGACACCGGCTACCGCCCGCGCCACATCGGACGGAGCCGCGATCTCGGCCAGCTTGACCAGCCAGACGCCGTCCGCGTCGCGGTGCCGCGCCGCCGCCGCGAGGGCCAGCCGGGTCTTGCCGATCCCACCCGGCCCCACCAGGGTCACGACGGGTGAGACGGCCAGCGCGCCGCCGACGGCCTCCAGATCATGCTCGCGGCCGAGTAGCCGCCCCAGCCGGCGGGGAAGATTGCCCGGGCGCTCGCCCGGGACGGGACGTTCGCCGACCTGGCCGAATCCCTCGCCGGGCGGCAGGAGCCGTCTGTCGTGCTCCAGGACCAGTGCCTCGAGCTCGCGCAGCGCCGGCCCCGGTTCCACCCCGAGGGTGTCGACCAGGTGCCGGCGGGCGGCGCGGAACGCCGCCAGGGCCTCGGACGGGCGCCCGGCCCGGTAGAGCGCCGTCATGAGCAGCGCCCACAGGCCCTCGCGGAGCGGGTAGGCGGCGGTCAGCTCGGTGAGCCGGCCCAGCGCGGAACGCGCGTCGGTCTCCACCTGGCGCGCCAGATCCACCTCCACGGCGGCCAGCCACTGCTCGACCAGCCCGTCGACGGCTCCGGCCAGGCCGGGCACGACCAGCCCGGCCAGCGGCGGGCCCGCCCACTCGGCGAGGGCGGCGGCGACGTCCCGCTCGTCGAGCAGCCGCTGGAAGCGGACGACGTCCACCGCCTCCGGCGCGACATCCAGCAGGTAGGCGGCGCCGACCCGGCGGATCGAACCGGGACCGAGCGCCCTGCGAAGCCGGGTGGCGTACGACTGCAGGGTGCGGTCGGCCGTCCTGGGCGGGTGCGGGCCCCAGACCAGCTCCACCAGCCGCCCGACCGGCACGACCTTGCCGGGAGCGAGTGCGAGCGCGGCGAGCAGCGCCTGGCACTTCGCCGGGCCGACGTCGACCGGCTCGCCGCCGGACGTGACGGCACCGACCCCGCCCAGCAGCCGGATCCGCAGCACGGGTGCGCTCCCTGCCTCGACGACTTCCTGCCTCGACGATCAACTCTCCCGCCGCCAGTATGCGACCCGCCACCGACACTCAACCGCCGCGCCAGCGATTCACCGCCGCCGCTCAACACGGCGACGCCACCGTTGCCTCATGACGGTTCTCAGTTTGGATGCCGGGCGCGCCCGCGCCGCGGTGGCGGCCGGCCGGCCCGGTCGGCCCGGTCAGCCCGGTCGGAGGTCACGGTGAAGGCGGTCGTCCAGGACAGGTTCGGCCCGCCGGACATCCTGCGGCTGGCCGATGTCGACGTGCCGGTGCCGGGGCCGGACGAGGTGCTGGTGCGGGTGCGGGCCGCGGCGCTGAACCCGTACGACTGGCACATGCTGCGCGGCGACCCGTACGTCGCGCGGCTGATGGGCGGGATGGGGCTGCGCCGGCCGAAGAACCCGGTGGCCGGGCTGGACGCGGCCGGCGTGGTCGAGGCGGTCGGCGTGAACGTGCGCGAGCCGATCCCGGGCACGGAGGTGTTCGGCTTCTGCCCGGGCGCCTTCGCCGAGCTCGCCCGCACCCGGCCGGGCATGCTGGCCCGCAAACCGGCCGGCCTCGCCTTCTCCGACGCGGCGGCGCTGCCGACCGCCGGCACGACGGCACTGCGCGGGGTGCGGGAGACCGGCGAGGTGCGGGCCGGGACCAGGCTGCTCGTCAACGGTGCCGCCGGTGGGGTGGGCACCTACGCCGTCCAGATCGCGGCCGGGCTGGGCGCTGAGGTGACCGGCGTGTGCAGCGGGCGCAACGCCGAACTGGTCCGCTCGCTCGGCGCCGCGCACGTCGTGGACTACACGAAGGACGACTTCACCGCGGACGGCTTCCTCGAGCGGCATGGGGGTTACGACGTGATCCTCGACAACGTCGGGAACCACCCGCTGCGCCGGCTGCGGCGGGCGCTCGCCCCGCGCGGCACGCTGGTGGTCAACGCGGGCGGCTCACCCGGGCGGGTGTTCGGCGCGGTCGGCGCCATGCTCGGGGCGGTCGCGGCCGACAGGTTCGTCCGCCAGCACCTGCGCGTCCTGCCCACCCGCCTCGATCGCTCCGAGCTGGCCGCGCTCGCCGACCTCGCCGCGGCCGGCGGGCTCACCACCGTCGTCGACCGGACGATCCCGCTGGTGGACGTCGCCGCGGGGCTGGCCCTGGTCGAGGCCGGCCACGTCCGCGGAAAGATCGTCGTCGACGTGGTGTGACCCCGGGCGCGGATGGCGGTGCGCCCGCGGCGCAGGTCACGCCCCAGGCGACCCGTCAGGTCACGAGGTCGGCGTCGGAGCGGGGCAGCCGAAGGTGCCTGCCCTCGGCTGTCATCCGGTGCATCAGGGCGACCGCGTCGCGCTTGTCGACATGGCCGTCGGCGACCGCCATTCCCATGACGTCGATCGTCTCGGCGGTGGTGATGCCGCGCCGGCGGGCGTACCGCAGGGACTCCCGGTCGTCGGAGATCCACCAGGAGCCGACGAAGGCCGCCCACTCGAGGATCACGAAGCAGCTCTCCGCCTCGCCGAGGTGCCGCAGCGGTTCGGCGTCGGTGCCGCCGAACACGGCCCGCCGGATGCGGTTGACCCGCCGGATGTCGGCCTCGTCGACGATCTCGATCGCCTCGCCGAGCCAGCCCTCCGCCGGCAGCAGGGCCAGGTCGGGGAAGTACCGCGCCGAGCGGCTCGCCTCGTGGGCGACGGCGGCCGTCCAGCGCTCGCGCCCCCGGAGCACCGACCTGAGCAGGTCAAGGCGCCCCACGGCGGCGAAGTTGCACAGGACGGTGTTGTCGGGGAAGAGAAGTTCCGTGGCTACTCCCCGGGCGCCGGGCGGTCCGCTTCGAGTGCGGTGCTGAGATCATCGACGTCTACGCCGAGCAGGTTGGCATAGGGACGCAGGGTTGTCACGCCGGTTTCGTAGGCGGCGTAGGTGTCCCGGAGCATGAGCCCGGGTGGCCGCGGGGTGCCGGCGACCGCGGCCCGCCGGGCGAACTGGTCGCTGCGGCCGGCGAGGTGGGCCGCCTTCGGCCCCGTCATCCGCTTCAACCGGTCACACGTGGCCGAGTCGATCATCTGGAGGTTGCGCAGCCGGTAGGCCAGTGCCGACGGAGTCACCATCAGGTCACAGGCGAGGGTGGCGAAACAGCTGTCGGCGAAGCCGGCCGGGTCGACCGGGTCGCCGACCGCGTCGCCGAGGGCGTCGGCCGGCATCAGGAACGCCGAGGCGAACGCGTTCGCGCGGATCTCGCTGGGATCCCTCGCCTGGGCGAGGTCGAAGATGTCCCGGTCGAGGTGGACGTCCTGGTCGTCGCCGGCGAGCAGGTGGCCGAGCTCGTGGGCGAGGGTGAACCGCTGGCGGGCCGGCACCGGGGATGTCGCCAGCAGGATCAGCGCCACCTCGGCGGAGGCAGCGGCCAGGCCGTCGATGCCCGGGCCGAGGTCGGCGACGGCGATGTCGACGCCGAAGACGGCCTCGATCACGCTGATCAGGTCCTCTTCCAGCACCGACCGGCCCGCCTTGTCGACCTCGTCGAGCGCGCGCCCGGCCAGCCGCCGGCCCTGCTCGGACCAGCCGACGGGAACGTGCTCCAGCCGGGGCCCCTGCCAGGGTGCCGGGTAGCCGAGTTCGGCCAGGTCGGCGCGCATCGTGCTGAGGTGTCTGGCCGTGGCGAGCGCGCCGCCCGCGTCACCGCCGGCGGTTCTGGCAGCCAGCGAGAGGGCCGGCTCGTCACCGGTGAGGAGCCAGTCGACGGTGACCTCGCAGGCCTGCGCGATGCGGGCCAGGTCCGTCGAGGAGAAGCGGCGGGTGCCGCGCAACGACTTCGACATCTTCGACTCGTCGAGCCCGATGCGCAGCCCGAAATCGCGACGGGTCAGCCCGGACGCCTCGATCAGCCCGGCGACCCGCTCGGGAACGGTGGCGTGCCTGGGGGAGGCCGCCTGACCGGACGAAGTCGTGTGCCCGGACGAAGTCGGGCGTTCGGGGATGCTGGGCACTCTGCGACGATAACCTCGCCTTGCGATTTTCGCAAGATGGCCCGGGGTGGCGCGTCAGGCGCTGGTGTCGGAACCCGCGCCCGCACCAGTGTCGGTGTCGGTGTCGGTGTCGAGCAGGGTGGTGAGCAGGTCGCGAAGCTGGCCGAGGCCGTCGGCGCCGAGCCGGGCGGCCCACTCCCGCTCCACGGCCAGCGCGGTGGCGCGCATCGCCCGCAGCGCCACCAGGCCGAGCGCCGTCAGTCGGACGACGCGGGCCCGCCCGTCGCGCGGATCGGCCACCCGCTCGACGTAGCTGCCCTTCTCGAGCGTGGTAACCACCTGAGCCACGGCCTGTCGGGAGACGCCGAGCTGCTCCGCCAGCTCGGAGACCCGCCGTCCACCGCTCAGCAGGGGGATCAGCAACTGCGCGTGACCCGGGCGCAGCCCGGTGAGCCCGGCCTCGGTGAACCTGGCGGCCACCCGGGACGCCTGCGACCGGGCCACGGCCTGCAACAGCGCCGGGGTGGTCTGCGCGGCGGCCGGCCTGGACATGTGAGTCACGTTAGCTCTCGGCCACGTCGACATTCCGGTCGCGCGGGCAGTCCGCCGTTGCAAATAGGAAAGACCATTGCCTATTCTGTCGGGCATGACGAAACGGGACGGACCCCCGCGCCACCGTCGGGCCGCCGGGCCGTCCTACCAGGGGCTATGCCCTATATCGGATAAACCGCCTGAACGTCAGGGTGGCCTGCTCGCCCTCTGACATCCTTCTCGCCCTTTCAGGTCGGATTCCGCAGAAAATGCCCCCCGAAATGGCGAGAAAGAAACCAAGAGGCGAGTAGCCGAGCACCAGAAGCACCAGGGCCTCCGCCGCCGGGCCGTGTCTGAGGTCAACAATCGGCACACGGGAGAGGCAGGCCGTGCACATGGCGCGCAGAGTCGTCACCCGAGAGCACCTGGAGCCTGTCGCACGCGCCGCGCTGGGCGCTGGACATCGACTCGTGGGTGTCTCCCGGCTGCGAGGCGGAAGCAGGAAGGGCGTGTACCGACTAACTCTCGACGACGACTCGACCGCGATCGTCTACATCTGGGACGACTCCGAGAACTACTGGCCCACCCCGCGGGCCGGCGGTACCGACAGCGGTACCGACACCGACACCGACAGCCACACGGACCCGTTCGGGCCGGCCTCAGGCCTCGATCTCTTCGAGGCCGCCCACCGCGAGCTGGACGTCCTCGGCATCCGCACGCCGCGGATCCGACTGACTGACCGGAGCGGGGGTCACTACCCGGCGGACGTCGCCGTGGTCGAGGACGTGCCCGGCGACAGCCTGGAAGCACTGCTCCGGGAGGACCCGCACGGCGCGGAGGCGACGATGGCACAGCTCGCCGAGACGCTCGCCGTGATGCGGGGGCACCACGGTCCACACTTCGGCAAGGTCGCCCTGGCCAACAAGGGCGGTACGTCCAGGGGCAGCTCCTGCGAGCAGGTCGTCCTCGAACGCGCGCTCGGCGACCTCGCCGAAGCCGCCGTCCGTGACACGCGGCTCACCCGCGTCCGGGAGCGCCTGGAGTCAGTGGTCCACACACTGGCCGCGGCCGTGCGCCCGCGTTCGCGGTACGGGCTCGTCCACGGGGAACTCGGGCCGGACCACGTTCTGGTGGACCAGCGTGGGCGGCCGGTTCTCATCGACGTCGAGGGGCTGATGTTCTTCGACGTCGAGTGGGAGCACGTGTTCCTGCGGCTGCACTTCGGCGAGCATTACCGGTGGCTGGAACACGGTGACCTCGACGCGCGGCGGCTGGCGTTCTACACGCTGGCGATGCGCCTGTCGCTCGTCGCCGGGCCGCTGCGGCTGCTCGACGGTGACTTCCCGGAGCGCGCCCTGATGAGGGATATCGCCGAACGCAATCTCCGCGAGGCGCTCGCCTTCCTGCCCGCGGACGTCCGTTGAACCCCTCCGAATGAACCCCTCCGAACAGGGCGGCTAGTGGTCGTCGCCGTTAGT
>NZ_SJXI01000148.1:0-1397 GCF_004337455.1 Parafrankia sp. BMG5.11
CGCTACCAGATCTTGAATGGTCGGGGTCTGTTTGATCACATCCGGTCTGTCCGGGTATGGCCTGACCGTGCTCAGGGCTTGCCGCTGGCATGAGGTATGCGGATGGTGGCGGGCTTACCGCGCAGGGTCGTGCCCGGCGGGAAGCGGTCCGGGCGCAGGCGGCGGACCTGTTCGCCGCAGGTGTCGCTCCGGTCGAGGTCGCCGAGCGGCTGCGGGTGAGTACGAAGTCGGCCTACCAGTGGAAACGGCGCTGGAAGGCCGGTGGCACGGCGGCGCTGGCGTCGCGGGGACCGAGCGGGGCGTCGTGCCGGCTATCGGACCGCCAGCTTGATCGGCTGCGCGGGGAACTGGACCTGGGTCCGGCCGCGCACGGCTGGCCCGACCAGCGCTGGACCCTGGCCCGGGTGACCCTGCTGATCGGCCGGCTGTTCCACACCCGCTACACCCTGCGCGGTACGTCGTATCTGCTGCACCGCCTGGGCTACAGCCCCCAGATTCCCGCCCGTCGCGCCGCCGAACGCGACGATCAGAAGGTCGCCGCGTGGCGCGCGGAGACCTGGGCGAAGGTACGAGGCTAGCGGCGACGACCGGCGCGTGGATCGTCTTCGAGGACGAAGCCGGGCAGAGCCTGCGCCCGCCCAAGGCCCGGACCTGGGCCCCGCGGGGACACACCCCGACCGTGCGGGTGTCGGGGAAGGGCTCGGGGCGGGTGTCGATGGCCGCTCTGGTCTGCTACCGGCCCGGCCAGCGGCCCCGGCTGTTCTACCGGGTGCTCACCCACCATGGCCGTAAGGGTGAGCGCCGCAGCTTCTCCGAGGACGACTACGCCACCCTGCTCGTCGCCGCGCACCACCAGCTGAACGCCCCGATCATCCTGTGCTGGGACAACCTCAACACCCACCACAGCGCCGCGATGCGCGTGTTCCTCACCCGCCACGCCCGCTGGCTGACCGTGGTGCCCCTGCCCGCCTACGCCCCGGATCTCAACCCCGTCGAAGGCGTATGGGCCCACGTCAAACGCGACCTGGGCAACCACGTCCGCGTCACCGTCGACCAGCTCACGGCCACGATCAAGACCCTGCTCAAGCGCATCCAGTACCGCCCCGACCTGATCGCCGGCTTCCTCGGCCAGACCGACCTGCCCCTCGACCCGGAACCCCCGTAGCCAGACCCTGACCATTCAAGCTCTGTAGAGGGTGTCTGAAAAGGGTCAGGATGGGTAGGGCAGGGGGTGTGTGAAGCCTCGGTGTGAGGGAGGCTGGTGATGGCCGAGCGGCGCGGGTATCCGACTGATCTGTCCGATGCCGAATGGGAGCTGATCGCTCCGTTGATTCCCGATCCCAAACCCGGTGGCCGGCCGCCGGCGCATGAACGCCGGGAAATCGTGAACGCGTTGG
>NZ_SJXI01000149.1:0-7200 GCF_004337455.1 Parafrankia sp. BMG5.11
TTTGTGCGGCTTCTGGGTGGGTGGTCGTGGTTGCTGTGGCTGGGGTCGGGGTGGTTTCCGGGGCTGGCGATGGAGTGGTGTTCGCGGGCTGGTGCTGGCGATGGGATGGTTTCCGCCGCCGCCGGTGGGGTGGTGTCCGTGGCTGGTGCTGGGGTCGGGGTGGTTTCCGCGGCTGGCGGTGGAGTGGTCTCCGTGGCTGGTGCTGGCGATGGGATGGTTTCCGCCGCCGCCGGTGGGGTGGTCTCCGTGGCTGGTGCTGGGGTCGGGGTGGTTTCCGCGGCTGGCGGTGGGGTGGTCTCCGTGGCTGGTGCTGGCGATGGGATGGTTTCCGCCGCCGCCGGTGGGGTGGTCTCCGTGGCTGGTGCTGGGGTCGGGGTGGTTTCCGCGGCTGGCGGTGAGGTGGTCTCCACCGCTGACGGGGAGGCGGTCTCCGGCGGTGCTGCCGATTCCGTCTCTATCTCCTCTATCTCCGCCTCGACCTCTGCTGAGGCGTCGTGGACGGAGCCGAGGTAGGCGTCGGCGACGGCGCGGTCCGCGCGGATCGTCGCGGGGGTCCCCTCCGCGATGACCTTGCCGAAGTCGAGGACGTAGATGTAGTCGCACACGGACAGCACGAGGGAGACGTCGTGATCGACGAGGATCACGCCGACCCCGGTGTGGCTGATCGAGCGGATGCGCTCACCGAGCCAGGCGGTCTCGGTGGTGTCGAGCCCGGCGGCGGGTTCGTCGAGGAGCAGAGCCCGCGGGCTGGTGGCGCAGGCCCGCGCGATCGAGACGAGCTGCCGTTCGCCCTGGCTCAGTTCGTCGGCGTGCCGGCCGGCCCGGTCGGCGATGCCGACCAGGTCGAGCGCGGCCGCCAGGGCGCGGTGACGTTCGTCCCCGCGCGCGCCGAACAGCGCCGCGCTGACGTTCTCCTCGACGGTGAGGTCGTCGTAGAGCTCCAGGGACTGGAATGTGCGGGCGAGGCCACGCCGCACCCGCGCGTGTGTGGGCAGGCCCTCGATGGGCTCTCCGCCGAGCTGGATGGTGCCCGAGGCCTGGGCGAATCCGGTCGTCGCGTCGATCACGCTCGTCTTGCCGGCGCCGTTCGGCCCGATGAGGCCGACGATCTGGCCGGCGTGGACGCGCAGCGAGACCTCGGAGACAGCTGTCACGCCACCGTAACGAACAGTGAGTCCGCTGATGTCGAGCACCGTGGCCGCCGGCTGCGCCGGTTCGGTTGGTTCCGCCTGGTCGGTACTTGCCGGTTCGGTTGGTTCCGCCGCCTGGTCGGCGCCTGCCGGCTGTGTCGGCACGGTCGGTTCTGCTTTGGCGGTACTCACCGGTTTGGCGGTACTCACCGGTTCCGTCTGGTCGGTGCTTGCCGGTGCGGGGACGCTGGTCTTCGTCGTGAGGTCGGCCTCGGCGGCTGTGGGCTGCTGGGGCGTCAGCCTCTTGGCCTGCTCCGGGGAGGTTGGTGTGCGCTTGCGGTGGCGTAGTCGGTCCAGTCGGTCGGCGAGCTCGTGGCCGCCGGTGGCGAGGCCTTCGGGGTGACCGATGAGGGCGACGAGGAGCCCGATGCCGGTGATGACCGGGAACCAGTCGCCCAGGTGGACCCAGCGGTCCATGGCCACGAAGGTGATGCCGGACGCCGCCATGATGCCGGCGAGGATGCCGCCGTAGACCGAGGTGACGCCGGCCAGGTACGCGGTCGAGAGCAGGGCGAGCCCGCCGATCGCGGTGAACGAGTCGAAGGTGACGACACCACGCCGGTAGGCCAGGAGGCTGCCACCCAGGCCGGCGATGAACGACGCGATCGCGAAGCTGGCGACCTTGATCGCCACGACGTTGATCCCGATGCCGGCGGCGGAGTGCTCGTTGGCGCGGACCGCGAGCATGGCCGAACCCAGTGCGCTGGTCCGCAGCCGGGCGACGCCCCAGGCCACGGCCACCAGGACCGCCAGGCACAGGAGGCCGAAGGGAATGCGGGGGAAGGCGTGGCCGGTGCCGATGCTGAGGTCGAGGCCGAACAGCTTGGGCTGGGTCACCGCGGCGCCCTCGCTGCTGACGATCTGGGTGTTGCGGAACCAGACGGCCTCAATGGCGTAGGCCAGGGCGAGGGTGACGATGCCCAGGGTCAGCCCCCGCAATCGCAGGGCGGGCAGCCCGATCACCACGCCCAGCACGGTGGCCGCGAGCGCGGCCAGCAGGGGCGCGAACGGGAACGGGACGTGCCAGCTCTGGGTCAGGCCGCTCAGCGTGAACGCGGCGCTGCCGGCCAGCGCGAGCTGGGCCAGCGACACCTGGCCGGCGTAGCCGGTCACGACGACGAGCGACAGGCCGATGATCGCGGCGATGAAGGTGCCGATGACCGCGCTTCGCCAGGTTCCGGTGGTGGCCAGCAGGGCGATCACGCCCACGGCGGTACCGAAGACCGTGGGCAGTGTCAGGGAGCGCGGCCGGGGTGCCCGACCCAGCGGTTGCCGAACCAGACCGCCCCGGACCGTCAGGCCCCGTCCGGTGGCCAGCAGCGCCAGCAGGATCACCACCAGCGGGACGAGTTCCGACGCGCCTGTCCTCGGTAGCCACCACACCTTGTCGGCGGCGAGTGAGAGCGCCTCGGACTGGACCATGCCGATGGCGATGCCGGCGGCCACGGTCGGCACGAGGTTGGTGAAGCCACCGACGACGGCGGCGGCGAGGGCCGGGACGACGAAGAGCGTGTAGGTGGTCGGGGAGAGCGGGCTCAACGGCGCGATGAGAATGCCGGCGGCACCGGCGGTCACGCCGCTGATCATCCAGTTGAACAAAGCGATTCGGTCCGGGGACACGCCGCTGACGTAGGCGCCGGTCTGGGATTCCGCCACCGCCCTCGTCAGCAGCCCGAATCGGGTGAAGCGGTACACCGCGGTCAGCGCCAGCGTCAGGACCACCACGGCGACGACGAGATAGAGGCGGTCGGACAGCACCTTCGCGCCGCCGAACTCCCACCGTTCCGCCGGGAAGATCGCCTCGACGCTGACGGGCGCCGTACCGAGCCGGATCGCCATCACCGACTGGATGACCACCAGAACACCTAGCGACGCCACTGCCCGGGCCAGCGGAGGCGCCTCGCGCAGGGGCCTGAACACCGCCAGGTACAGCAGTGCGCCGAGCAGTGCCCCGAACAGGAGGGAGAGCGCTGCCGCCGGTGCCAGCCCCCATTCTCCGCCAAGGTCAACCGAGACAGGCAGTCCGGGAAAGAGGACTAACAGCTCGCCGTCGCGTAAGTAGGCATAGGAGTAGGCGACGTAGAGCGCTACCGCCCCGGTCGCGAAGTTGATGACTCCCGAGCTCCGGTAGGTGAGCACGAGCGCGAGACCCAGCGCCGCGAACACCCCTCCGTTTCCCAGGCCCAGAAGTAGCGAACCTATATGTTCCATCACGATCTCCTGGCATCTTTCAGTTCAGTCCTGCAAAACGCGGGCCGGTTCGGCCCCCCACTCGGGCAGACGCCGAGTGGGGGGCCGAACCGGCTATCGAGAAATACGTCGATGAGTGGGTAGTGGGTACGCGGCCGTCAGTCCGGGATCGGAGAGGTGCCGAGAACCTTGTACTCCGTAGGCTGGCCATCGCTGTCGAGAGTCGTGGACAACCCGCCGCGCACGCAGGCCGCCGGCGAGTCCGGGTAGGCCTTGCCGTTGCAGCGGAACTGCAACCCGGAGGCGCCCGGAAGCTCCTTCTCGGGAGCCGCCTTGATAGCGGCGGTGACGGTCGCCGGCGTGATTTCACCCTTGATGTCCTCGAGCGACGCCGCGAGACCGGCGAACGTCACGAACATGCCCCGGCCCGCGGACGAGCCGGTGTCGACGTCCTTCCCGTAGGTGTCGATCACGGCGTTGTAGAGGACGCTGGACGGGTCGTCCCCACCGACGGGAACAGAGGCGCCGATGACCATCCCTTCCAGGTCGTCCCCGGGCACGGCCTTACGGGTGGCGTCGGTGATGCACTGCGAGATGGCGCTGACCGTGCCTTCGAACCCGACCGCCCGCAGGCCGTTGATCGCGCTGATGCAGAACGAGTCGTTGCCGATGATGAACACGACGCTGGACTTGTCACCCGCGACGCCCTGCAGCTGCGGCGTCATGTCGGCCGTGCCCGGAGCGATCCGGATGAGCTCGTACTCGAGCCCCGCCTTCTCCATCAGCGGCGGTGCGAGGTCCTGCGCGTTGTGGAGCGCGGCCGGCACGTCGATGACGACCTCGGTGACCTTCTTGAGGCCCTTGTCCTTCGCGAGGCTGATCGGCAGCTGCAACGTCGCGAACGTCGGATCGCCTATGGTGAAGCTGTTGGGGTCGGACAGAATCGACGGGCTGCCCGCGCCGAAGAACATCACGGGTATGTCCGCGTCGGCCAGCGGCTTCCATACGCCCTCGGCCACCGCCGACTCGCCGACCGCGACCGCGACGACGTCCTTCTCGATCATCTGGTTCCCGCAGTCGGTACCCCTGGCCGGGTCTGCCTGCGTCTCACACGTCACCAGCTCGACGGGTCGGCCGCCGATGCCCCCGCGATGCTCGTTCAGGTACTTGGCGGTGGCCTCCGCGACGGCGAACTGGACGGAGTTGTCGATGGCGGCAGACCGGCCGTCCGAGACGATCCCGATTTTGACGGGCTCGCCGGCGGCCTTGTCGACCGGCCCGAGCGCGTTGGCGGCCGCGGCCGTCTCGGTCGGGGTGGTGGCATCCTCGTCGTCCGAGCTACACGCGGCGACGAACAGGAGCGAGGCCAGGGGCAGGGCTAAGAGCGCCCGCGCCGACCGCCGACGCGACCACCTTGTTCGGTCGCGTGGCACCGTGTTCTGCATATGCCTTCCACCTCTGAGTCATCGAAGTTGTCTGCATCGCGGCACCATCAGCCACGAAAAACAGCCCTGCCGGGAGCAGGTGGCTCTCACAAGGCCGTGTTTAGTTGGCTGGCCATTGTCCGGCGGACGAGTGAGCACATGCTCCCAACTTTCGACGTCAGCGTCAACGACTTAGGTTGCCCTCAGGTGATCTTGCTGGGTGGTGTGGTCAAAACGAGATCATGATCAAGGTGTTGGCGGCTCCGCCGTGGAAGTAGTAGCCGTGTTTGGCGTAGCGGGAGGCGAGCGGGCGAGGCATGCCTCGGGGCCGGCGGCCGGCCGTCAGGGGGCGGGGCCGTTTGAGCTGACGCGTCGGCCGGAGCGGCGCCGCGAGTCCACGGTGGTCAGCCCGGTGCAACCGGCGACGCCCGCACCGCGGGCTCCGCCTCCCACCGGCCTGGCACGACCACCCCCGGCCGCCGCCGCGACGGCAGGATCAAGCGCTGGTCCGTCCTGGGCGTCCTAATCAACGAATACGGATGGGCCGCCTTATGATCGGGACACATCAATACGGTGGCCGAGTTCTGGCACTCGAAAGATCGAGAACATTCAGTCGCGGTCGCTACTGCGACCGAAGCGGTACTTCGACGCCGGTCCTTATTTGCGTCCGGTGGCCGCATTCGCCGAACTCGCCCGCGTCGTCCGGCACCTATCCGCACTCTGTGAACACCTTGAGCCCCAGGATCACCGTGCGTGGCTGCCGAGCAGGTCCAGGGTGCCGAGGTCGCGGATGGCGGCGCACGCGTTTGTGATCATGGAGAGGAACATTCGGTCGGAGTTCTCGGTGGGTTCGTTGGTCGCGTAGGCGGAGCCGAGCACGGTGAGTAGTGGTGCCTGTGGGGTTCCGAGGCGGTAGTCGTGGAAGCAGTCGTCGAGCGGGTAGTCGTCGACGCCCATCTGGGTGAGTTGTTCGTGGTAGGCGCGGACCAGGTTCTTTTCCTGGGCGCGTCGGAGTGCGGGTGGCAGTGCGGTGGCCAGGAAGTAGGCGACGTCGCGGCCGGGGAAGCCGATCTCGAGCGACTGCCAGTCGATGGCTGTCACCTCGTGGGATTCGGTGAACAGGAGGTTGTCGAGGCGGTAGTCGCCGTGGATGAGGGTGTGGCGGGTGCTGACGTGTCGGCCCCAGCGGGCGAAGTGATCGGCGGTGCGGTGCAGTGTGTCTGTGTCGGTGGGGAGAGACGGTCCTGGAACCGGTCGAGGAACGGCTCGGTGGCCGCGGTGAGGATTTCGCCGAGGAAGCTGAGACCGGCTTCGTCGGTCTGGCGTAGCCAGTCGGCGCCGTTGGTGAGGCCCGGCTTGTTCCAGAACGGGCCGTGCAGGCCGACGAGGTTGCGTAGCGCGGCTTCGGCCTGGGGGCGAACCTGGTGTAGTAGCCCACCTCGCTGCGGTAGCCGGGGGCGATCTGGCCGCGGCCTTCGGGGGTGCCGGCGGCCAGTTTGAGCACCACCGAGGAGGGCGCCGGGTCGGCGCTGTCGGGATGGACGTCGAGGTGGAAGCGGTGGCTGGAGCTGAGTTGGCCACCCCCGACGGGTTCGTGGCGTAGCCCGACGATCTCGGTGTCGGTGCCGCCTCGGCGCAGCGCGGCGGTCATCCACTCAGGGGTGACCACGCTGGGGTCGTCGACGATCCACGCCGGTTGTCCACCCGCCGGTTCGGTCATCCTGGCCCCCGAAGGCGCTCGGGTCGGTGTCCGTGGCGGCGGGCTAGGTGATCGTGTAGCGGATGGGGAGGCGTTTGGGTCCGCCGACGAACAGGGTCTGCATGTATTCGGGCGTGCCGGCCAGCTCGATCTCGTGTAGCCGGGGGACCAGTTCGGTGTAGAGGGCGCGTCCCTCTAGGCCGTGTCCGGTCAATGATGGTTGGAGGCGGTTTCGCGTACGGGCCCGCTCGTGTCCCAGCCGACGTACGGCGCCGGTTGACACCAGTGCTCCGCTGCTCCGTGGACCGCCATGATCCCCCGTGCCCGTGCCCGTGCCCGTGCCCGTGCCCGTGCCCGTGGCGGCCGTGGTGTCGAGCGGGCGGCGCGCGTGCAGGAGTGCTGGCGTCCGGAGCAGGCCGGAACCGATAGGTATTCACGCCGGCTGGGCCTCATGCGCGATGTCGAGCAGCCGTGGCGGTTGAGTGACAGCCCGGACTCACCCAGCCGCCACACATTGCCGGGTGGCGGGATTGGGGCCGCATAAGTCCCGTTCCCGCGGCCTTGGCGCACTGATTCCGTGCCCGCCGGCCCACCCCGCCCGCGCCGGGCCCGCCCGGCCCCGTAGGAGGTCACCACCGTCGGCCCTTGGACGGATGAGGCTGCCGCTTCCTCGGCGGCTAGTGCGCTGGCCATGAAC
>NZ_SJXI01000150.1:0-12201 GCF_004337455.1 Parafrankia sp. BMG5.11
CACCAGCCACGGTCGTACCACCCACGGTCGGCCCGCCAACCGCGGTACCGGCACCACCAGCCACGGTCGTGCCACCCACGGTCGGCCCACCAACCGCGGTACCGGCACCAGCGCCGCCGGCGACCGTCGTACCACCCACAGTCGGCCCGCCAACCGCCGTACCGGCACCACCAGCCACGGTCGTGCCACCCACGGTCGGCCCACCAACCGCGGTCTGAGCAGAGGCGGGCGCTGCGAAGGCGAAGGTCACAGCCGCCGGAACCGTGGCTAGCATTGCATAAACGCGGCTCTTGTTGAGAGTCATGACACTCCTCTGCTCATTTTCTGGCAGGGCCGTCGAGGTAACTGCGCTACTAGGCTCGGACCGCTCAACGGCGACCTGCGCTTCACCATCAGATGGAGGACGGGCGATGCATGGCCCGGCCGCCAGTATCCCCGCCAGATGCAGAAAGAATGTCGATGGAATGAGAAAAGATCTATCGAATATCATCCTGGCCATCCACCGCACCAGCCCTCGGTGCGGCCGAAAGCGCCGCCGGCTCGCATCTTTCGCCTGGCCTGTATGGCGGGCTGGTGGATTATCCGGAGCCGCGTTCCGCCGGTTGGTTGTGTCGCCGTGGCGTGACGATCCTGGTGGCTGCCGCGCGGAGGCGCCGGTCCGGGGCCGGTGTCCTCGGGTCGCCGGGGCAGGGTGTCTGTAGGCCCTACCCGAGGCTGGACAGGGCCCACGCCGGACGGCGACTACCCACCCCGGCGTAGTGAGCGGGTGGGTGCGGCACGGCGGTCCGGGCGCGGCGGTCGAGACCGCCGCGAGACCCAGACCGGGACTAATGATCATAAGGTGACCCTCAAGTCACCAGCACCGTCCGCACCCGCTCGACATCGGAGTGTCGCAGCCGCAGGACGGGTACACACAAAGCCTACGGACACGCAGCGGAGGGGGCGGACGAGCGTGATGGGACACAGGCGGCGGACCGCGATTCCACGATGGCAGCCGGCCTTCCGTGCGGGCCCCGATGAGGTCGGAGCTCCAGCCGGAGCCGCCCGGGCTGGTGTGACCGCCACGGCCGCGCTCATGCTGTTGCTCGCCGCCCCGGCCTCCGCCCAGATCGCCGACGCCCCGTCAGACGGCTCAATGCCTGGGACCGCGTGTGTGACGAGGATGACCCCGACGGACCCACCGAGGTTCATCCAGTCCGGCCCCGGGTGTGGGCGCAGCTGAACCACGAGTCGATGTCGACCAGGAAGAATCCGTTCGGTTCGGGACCCTTACCCAACCAGCTTGTCGCCGATCATTCCGGAATCTGCCCCGGGAACCGTTCCCGCCCGTCGGTGGCGAGTTGCGTACAGATAGGCGGATTCACTGAATGGCGCCAGTATGGTGGTTTCCAGAAAATCGCAGTGGAATCCACCGAAACCCGGACCTCCGGAAATACAGACCAGGAGGAAGGACGCTGCGAGGTGATGATCGACCTAGGCGGGCCGGAGGCGACGTGCTCCGCGAGCTCAGCCCGACCGGGGAGCCGGTCACCATCCACCGGTGCTCCTTCGAGGACGGGCTCTACGACGCCGCCGTCAACGCCGCCGAGTTCGCGAACACCTGCGAGATCGACTGTCCCCGACCACATGCGCCCTGGCTTTCCCGGGGGAGCCGGTCGGGCCTTCGCCGTCGAGGGGAGATCAATGCGGAGCGCGGGATCAGCTGAGCAGGAAATCGAGGATGGGCTGGGTCTGGCCGGTGATGCTGTGTGCCACGCCGGGGAGAACCGTGGCGATGGCGTGCGGGATGGTGCGAGTCACTCGCTGGGCAGTCTCATGGGAGTCGAGCATCGCGTCGCGCTCGCCGACGATCACGAGCGTCGGCATGGTCAGGTGACGCAGGGCGTCGTCGGAGAACAGGGGCAGGCGCTCGGTGCGGGGCCTGAAATGGCGGTGGGTCAATACCATGTAGTCGAGGAACTCCTGGGTACGCGACGCGTCCAGGCCGCTGGCGGTCTGGATCGCCGTGAAGTCGAAGCCGGCTACCGTTTGCAGCGTCTTTCGCAGGCCCCACTCCCCGAAGGGGCGCAGCATGATCGCCTTGGGCACCCAGCCCACCTTCTGCCTGCCGAGGCCCCCGGGGCACATGGCGACCAGACGCTCCACCCGATCCGGCCGTCGCGTCGCGTAGTCCAGCGCCAGCCACCCGCCGAGCGACGCTCCGACGACGGCTGTACGTGTGATCCCCAGCGCCCCGAGCACGTCGTCCAGCCACAGCGCACAGGCCTCCGAACTCAGCGGGGGACGTCTGGGCTCACTCAGGCCCGGCTCGCCGATCAGGTCGACCGCGTGGACGCGGAAGTGCTCCGCCCATGCCGGGATGTCACTCATCCACATCGCCGCGTTGGTGCCCGAGCCGTGCAGCAGCAGAAGGGGCGGCGAGCCCGGAGCACCGGACGCCACGACGAATGTCTCCCCTTCTCGCGTCGGGAGGCGCAGGTGCTCGGCCGGCACCGGCCAGCCGCTGAGGATCTCGGCGTAGCGCCGCCGGACCTCGTTCCCGCCCGCCTGGGTCCGGTAGATGGCGGTCATGACTCGAGGACCGCCTTGACGTGCTCCAGCAGCCACACGGTGTCGTCGATCCCAGCCAGAATAATGATCTTCATGCGCGCCCGTTCCTCGTCGTAGACCGTCTCGATCCGCACGGGTGCGTCGCGCCGATGGGCGGTCGCGGCGGTGAGCAGGGTGCTCACCCGGCTCGCCGTGTCGGGGCTGACCGCCTCGACCTCGACGATGCTCGACACCCCGAAGTGCCGCTCACGTGCGACCGTCTCCCGGGCGGGCGGCGACAGCGAACGGCCGGTGAAGACCTCGAGGTCCTCATGCGCGATCCGGTACTGCTTGCCGATCCGCACCGCCTTCAGCTGCCCGCCACGCACGTATCCGCGCACTGTCCGCACATGCAGGCCCAACAGGTCGGCAACTTGATCAACCGAGTAGAGACGCTCCACAAACGCAGCTTAACACGACCATTAGAACGTTTGTTTAGGTAATGATAAAGTAGTTTGAAGCGAGAGATGCGAGCCAGCGGAGCTGGGTCATCGGGAGCGAGGGCCGCCACCGCAAGGCGAATCGCGGATTTCCTTAATTAAGTTAAGTAAATTGACTACACTACCTGCATGTCCGCGCAGCAACCCGTGATCACCGACTCGGCCGTATCCCCGGAGACGATCGAGCTTGAACAAGCAGTCAACCGGATGGCACATCTGCTCACCCGGACCAGACGGCACGAGCGGATGAAGATCGCTTCCGGGGTGCCGCTGGATCGGGCCACCATGGCCGTCCTACGTCAGCTCGATGAGTCCGGGGCCATGCGCCCGGGAGAGCTCGCGGCCCTCCTGCAGGTGGAGGCCCCGCACGTCACCCGGCAGGCGCATCTCCTCGAAAAGGCCGGCCTCGCCACGCGCGTCCCTGACCCCGACGACCGACGGGCACAGCTCATCGAGCTCACCCCCTCGGGACGGGCGGCGGCGGACCGGATCCGGGCAGCGAGCCGACGCGCGGTGCAGGCCGCCCTGGCGCAGTGGTCACCGCGGGAGCTGCACGACTGCGGGACTCTTCTCCACCGGCTGGTCGACGACTTCGTCGCCCACGCCGCCGAGGAGGCGAGCGAGGCGGCCGGAAACGCCCTGCCCGCCTGACTTCCAGGCAGTATCGCCCGTCCACCAGCCGGAGCCCGGGCTGCAGACTCCGGGCCACCGAAGCACCGTACCCACGGACATCACAACAACGAGGTGAGACATGGACACAGGTCGGTATCGAGTCGCGCAGTGGGCCACGGGCCACACCGGGATGAGTTCACTGCGATCCGTGATCGAGCACCCAAGGTTCGACCTCGTCGGCGTGTACGTGTACTCGGACGCGAAAGTCGGCCGTGACGCCGGCGAGTTATGCGGCGTGGAACCGACCGGCATCACCACGACCAGGGACATCGAGGAGATCCTCGCCGCCCGGCCGGACTGCGTCATGTACATGCCGCTGCTCGATCACGAGTCGATCGACGACATGTGCCGGTTACTGGCGTCGGACGCGAACATCGTGACCACCATCACCACCTTTCACCACCCCGGCAGCGTGGACCCGGTGGTCCGGGCCCGGATCGAGAAGGCGTGCGAGCAGGGCGGCACGTCGCTCTACGACACCGGATCATGCCCGGGGTTCATCACCGAGGTCCTCCCGCTGGCGCTGACACTGATGGAGCGCCGTCTCGACCGCTTCACGATCGACCAGTTCGCCGACCTCTCGACCCGCAGGTCCCCGGAGTTCCTCGGAAAGTTCTTCGGGATCTACCCGGACGGCGCGGACCTCAAGGACGGCGCGGACCGGACGGCGAGTACCGACGGGGCGTCCCTGCGGCAGATCGCCGATGCGATGTCGGTCCCTCTCGACGACCTGACGGCGACGTCGAAGGTCGCGGTGGCGGTGAACACCGTGGAGATCGGCGTCATGACGATCAGGGCCGGGACGGTCGGGGCCTGGCGGCAGCGGATCGTCGGGTACCACCAGGGGAAACCGCTGCTCGAGTACTCACGAACCATGTACGTGACGAAGGACCTGGAACCGGCCTGGGACGTGCTTGACACCGGATGGCACATCACCGTCCGGGGCGATGCTCCGATGGACCTCGACCTCCGCTTCGCGACGGAGAGCTACGGCTGGTACTCCCCCGGTATCAACGCCAACCTCCCCGTGAATAGCGTGCCCGCGGTGTGCGCGGCACCGCCGGGCATCCTCACCACCGCGGACCTGCGGCTGATCCCCAGTTTCGGCTGATCCCCGGCGTTGGCGGCGGGGTCACGCGTCGGCGGAGGCCGGCGGGCGGCGGCGGGGCACGAACGTGGTGATGGCCAGGGCGAGCAGGGCCGCGGCACCGCCGATGACCATGGCCACCCGCAGGCCGTTCTGCCCGGGGACGGTGGCGCCGGCGACTGTGATGGTGATGCCGGCCAGTACGGCTCCCCCGACCGCGCTGGCAATGGCGGCACCGACGGTCCGCATGAGGCTGTTGAGACTGTTGGCGGCGCCGGTCTCGGAGATCGGGACCGCCGCCATGATGAGCGCCGGCATGGCGCCGTAGGCGAGCCCGATCCCGGCGCCGATGACGGTGGTGACCATCATGAGCTGCCAGATGGCGGACATCAGCCCGACACCCAGGCCGTAGCCGGCGGCGATCACGACGGCGCCGGCCATCAGGGTCGTCTTCGGCCCCCTGGCGGCGGAGATGCGCGCGGACAGCGGGGAGACGGCCATCATCACCAGACCCGTGGGCGTCAGGACCAGGCCGGTGACCAGCAGTGACTTCCCCAGTCCGTAGCCGGTGGCGGTGGGCAGCTGCAGTACCTGGGGCTGCACCAGCCGGACCGGCATGGTGGCCACCCCGAACATGACCGAGGCGAGGTTGGTGACCAGCACCTGACGTCGCGCGCTGGTGCGCAGGTCGACCAGCGGCTGCCGCGCGCGCAGCTCCCAGCGCCCCCACGCCACCAGGACCGCGACACCCACGACGGACAGGCCGAGGGTGCGACCGCTGGCCCAGCCCCAGTCGGCCCCCTGGGAGATCGCCAGCAGCAGGCACACAAGCACGGTCGACAGCCCGGCCGCGCCGACCAGGTCGACGCGCCCGCCGGTGCGGGCCTGGGATTCCGGGACCAGCCGCAGCACGAGTGCCGTGGCGAGGACACCCAGCCCCGCCGAGATCCAGAACAGCAGGTGCCAGCTGGCGTGGTCGGCGATCAGGGCCGCCGTGGGCAGTCCCACCGCGCCGCCGACGCCGAGCGAGGAGCTCATCGTCGCGGTCGCCGAACCGAGGCGCTCGGGTGGCAGCTCGTCGCGCATGATGCTGATCCCCAGCGGGATGACTCCGGCAGACAGGCCCTGGAGTGTCCGCCCGACGACCAGCGGGATCAGGGTGGTGGACAGCCCGGCGACGGCCGAGCCGACCACCAGCAGGCCGAGGCTGGCCAGCAGCATGCGCCGCTTGCCGTACATGTCCCCGAGCCGGCCCGCCACCGGGGTGGCGACGGCGGAGGCGAGCAGCGTCGCGGTGATCGCCCACACCGTCCCGGACGCCGATGCGTGCACCAGCCCGGGCAGCTCGGGAAGCAGCGGGATCACCAGGCTCTGCATCGACGCGACCACGATCCCGGCGAACGCCAGAACCGCCACGACGGCACCCGGCGCGGTCCCGTGGCGACGACGACGGCGTCATCGGCAGCTGTGTCAGCGGCGTCGGCAGCAGCGTCGGCGGAACTGGCAAGATCGGCGGGTCCGGTGAGGGGGTGGGACACAGACGAGCCTCCGGCCAGGAGAGCGACGTAAGATCAATTAATTCACACGTTTTATCGGATTAAATCAGATGACTAAATTCGCCGGCGCGAACGGCAGATCGATCATGTCGCCACGGCCGGTTCGCGGGAGGTGCCGACGATGACGGGTAGGGCGGTGCGGCCGGAGCGGGGCAGCGCGACCCGCGAGATGATCCTGAACACCGCAGAGCGGCTGTTCGCCGAGCGTGGAGTGCACGCGGTGTCCAACCGCCAGGTCAGCGAGGCCGCGGGGCAGAGCAACAACGCCGTGGTCAGCTACCACTTCGGCACGAAGGCCGACCTGGTGCGCGCGATCGCCCGCCGGCACTCCGACCAGATGGAGCAGGTCCGGGTGAACCTTGTCGCCGAGGCCGCCGGCTCCGGCGACCTCCGCGACTGGGTGGCCTGCCTGGTTCGGCCGTTCACCGAGCACCTGGCCGCCCTGGGCAGCCCCACCTGGTACGCACGATTCCGCGCCCAGGTCGTGAGCGACCCCGCCCTTCGCAGGATCACCGTCGAGGAATCGCTCAAATCCGCCTCGCTGCGCCTGCTCCTGGTAGGCCTGAACCAGTGTCTGCCCGACCTGTCGGCCGACATCCGCGCCGTTCGGTGGGTCATGGCACGTCACCTGATCGCGCAGATGTGCGTCGAACGTGAACGCGCCCTCGCAGAGGGCACCCCGACCCTCGAGCCGAGCTGGGACGCCCTCGCCGCCAGTCTGATCGACGCGCTCGTCGGCCTGTGGCAGGCCCCGGTGACGCCGGTCCCGCCAAAGGAAAACGCAGCCGACAAGACAAAGCGGTAGTGACGGCCGGCGCACTGAACTGCCGCCGGGAGCGAAGTCAGGTGGCCACGATCGTTGCCGCGAGTGCCGCCCGATGGTCCGTGGAGCAGGTGCGGGCCGCCCTCGTGGTGGATCGGCACCGTCGGCAGGCCGGGCTCGATCCACTCGATCCGTTCCCGGCGGCATCGGGGTCGTCGGTTTCGGTGGGCAGACGGGTCATACTGGCCCCAGCGTAAGGATGTTCCAGCCATCGCACTACCGCGGACGGGGCCGGGGTTTCCGGGATGCGACCAATGGCGGGAACTGCCGCGGAGTGGGCGGCGGCTCAGGTCGCGGGGGTGCGCGATCACCCTGGCAAGGGCTGCCTCAGGGGATGAACGCTTCACTGCTTATGAGGGCCGGCGTGGCAGGGGTCCGTGTCGAATTACGGCCGTTCTCAGTCGCTTGTTCTGATCGGGAACTGTGGTCCTTCGCCTCGTTCGAAACCCTGGAGATTGGCGATCGTGACCTCAGCGATCCGCGTCAGCGCATCGGTGGTGAAGAAACCCTGATGCCCTGTCACCAGGACGTTCGGGAACGTCAGTAGCCGCGCGAAAAGATCGTCGTCGAACGCCCCTCGTTCCGACCTGTCCTCGAAGAAGAGGGCGTTCTCCTCCTCGTAGACATCGATTCCGAGATAGCCGACAATCCCGCTCTTGAGGCCGGAGACCACGGCGACTGTGTCCAGAAGACCGCCACGACTCGTGTTCACGAGCATCACACCGCGCTTCATCCGAGCCAGCGCATCGGCATCGATGATGTGGTGTGTAAGCGGGGTCAACGGGCAGTGCAGTGATATGATGTCCGACTCGTCGAGAAGCTGGTTCAGTGCGACGTATCCGACGCCGAGTCGTTCGCATTCCGGGTTACGTCTGACATCATATGCGATCACTCGACATCCGAATCCCGTCATGATCCGCGCGAAGACGGTGCCGATCGCCCCAGTGCCGACCACTCCTACGGTGCGTCCGTGGAGGTCGAAACCAAGTAGGCCGGTGAGAGCGAAGTTGTAATCACGCACCCGGTTGTAGGCCCGGCACACATGGCGGTTCAGGGCCAGGATCAAGGCGACTGCGTGCTCGGCGACTGCATGCGGACTGTAGGCCGGCACGTGGGCGACGACAATACCGAGCGAACGAGCACAAGCAAGGTCGACATTGTCATACCCAGCCGAGCGCAGCACCACCAGTCGGATGCCGTCCGCGGCGAGCCTGGTCAGCACGCCGGCCGACACCTCATCCTCAACGAACACGCAGACCGCGTCATGTCCCTGCGCTAGACCCGCAGTCTGTTCGGTCAACCGGTGCTCAAAAAAATTGAGCTCCAGGCTACCGGTCTGAGCGCCACTCAGGAAGCGGCGGTCATAGTCCTTCGACGAGAAGACCACGACCCGCACGTTTCGTCCCCGTTCTTTCGTCATGCGTCTGTGTCTTTCCGAGCAATACCGACGCAGAGACGGCGGCAGCACACGACCTGGCCACGATCATCCTTGCTGGGCGTCATTTTACCCGATGTCATTACTCACGGCGCCCATCTCCCAGGCCTGCCCGGCGTGTCGGCCGGAAAGCATGCAGGTGATGCGCTGGCCCCTGAGACCGCCAGGCATAGCGGGACGCGGTTGAGCGCCCTGGTCGACCCTGACCAACCGGCGGTCCCCGGCGACGGGCTCCCCTACGCACAACTGGCCCGCGAATGCGACGGTGACGGCCACGGCCAGCCGAGGCAGGAGCGATGCCGAGAGGCATCCACGGATTGTGACCGACCCTCCAGATCCTCGACGACGATGCCGACCAGTCGTCAGCGAGGCTGGAAGTGCCTCCGGTGGGCTTCGGCCCAGGAGCGGAACGGCCGGGCCGGATGACCGGTGATCCGTTCGACCGTGTTGTTCACGGGGGCTGTCAGGCCGACGCTCGCCGCGGCCACGTCGAGCAGGGTCTCCAGGATCGGGCGGGGGATGCCGCCGTCCTCGCGTTCCAGCGCCTGCTCACGGGTCAGATCGTCCACGGGGATCTCGACGCCGAGGACATCGCCGATGACCGCGACCGTGTCCCGTAGCCGAAGCGACCGCGGGCCGGTGAGGATCTGCATCCGAGACCGGTGGGTGCCGCGGGTGAGCAGGTCGGCGGCGACCTCCGCGATGTCGTCGGGATGGATCGGTGTGAAGGAGGCGTCCCCGAAGGCCATCGCGACCCGCCCGGTCGTCCGGATCTGGTCGGCCCAGTCCCGCCGGGCATTGGTGGCGAGCCAGCTCGGGTAAAGCACGGTGTGCGCGATCCCGGACTCGGCGACGGCCCGCTCGACCGCGCGGTGCACCAACCCGATGGGCTGGTCGAACTCCCCGACCTCATAGGCCGCCGGCGAGGACAGCAGCACCAGATAGCGCACGCCGACCTTCGCGGCCATCTCCAGGAACGCATCGACCGAGCCGATGACCGGATAGAGGAAAACGGCGTCGACGCCGCGCAGCGCGTCCGCTCCGGCGACGCCCGGGTCGGTGAGGTCGAGCTCGACCGGCTCGGCTCCGCCAGGCAGCCGTAGGGTCGTGCTGTCGCGGGCCGACCCGCGGACCGGATGACCGGCGGCGTCCAGTCTGGCTGTCAGGCGTGACCCGATGTTGCCGCGGGCGCCGGTGACAAGAATGGCCATGACACTCCTGCGGTGAGGTCAGAGGTACACATTACATTTGCTAGCAAAGCATCTTTCATGGCAAAGCTAACTACGCGAGGGAGGGGCGTGTCAACCAACCCCGGGCACGGCGACGAGGTCGACGTAGACGAGGCCGTCCGAGCACTCCTGCTACTGATGCCGCAGCTGATCGGACGGATCAAGCGGACACCGCCGCCGGACGAGCTGGCCGGGCTGGCCCTCGGCCCCCGGCACCTGTCGCTGCTGTCCTACCTGCTCTTCGACGGCCCCATGACCGTGAACGCCCTGGCCACACGGTTGGAGGTGGCACCAACGACAGTCAGCCTCATGATTGCCGACCTCAGCCGCGGCGGGGTCGTGGAACGCCACGAGGATCCCGACGACCGGCGGCGCCGCATCGTGAGCATCGCCGACGCCAGCCGCCCGGCGATCGAGGGATGGCTCGGTCCGGGCGCCGCCGCCTGGCGCGAAGCCCTCCAACCGCTGACCCCGGCCGAGCGCAGCCTGTTCGTCGAGACCCTGCGCGTCTATGAACGCGCCTCCGGCAGGCGAGCCTCACCGGCCAGCTGAGCTGGAACCATCAATCGACGGGGGCTCGAGGTGACGATCGAGACGCTGGTGGCCGAGGGTGACAGATTCGAGGATGGCCGTGTCGTGCTGCGGATCTCCGTCACACGCGAGGGCTCGGGCGCCGTCTTCGATGATCCGTCGCACGCGGTGCGATGCTACGCGTACGGGTTCGACCCTCGCGTCCACCGCGACCCGCCCGACCACATCGACTGCCCCGACCTTCCCGCGCTCGTCCTTCCCGAGCCGTCGCCCGCCCCTTCGCTCCCGCTCGGCACCCTGGAAATCCTGGCCAGGACGCTCGAGAAGATCCCCGCGCAGCAGCGGCTGGACGACACCGCGGTGCGCCTCGCGGTCGAGAAGTCGTTCTCGGACACCGACGTTCGCGTCGAGGTGGCGCGACCCGAGGGCAGCACCCCGACGTCACCGCTCGGCATCGCACTCGCCGCCGGCAAGGACGACTGCGCGCTCGGACGGGTGGCCGTGGACCAGAACGCCTCCGTCACGGTCTGGTACGTCCCGCGTGTACTCGCGCAGCCAGGCGAGCTGGGCCGCCACGCTGCCGATGGCGCACTCGAACCGGGTCAGCGGCCACCGCACTGACCTGGTCACCCCCGTCCCCGCGATGAAGAGCACGTACAGCCACAGGAGAAACCCGAAGAACAGCAGCATCGTCCAGAAGGCCGACAGAAGTGGGTAATCCATGACGGAGCCCCTTTACGTACGTCAACAGCGATTTGTCAACGACGTCTCGTTGGAGACCTATCTGAACCTCGCGCAACCACACGGTTCGCTCGTCGGCCTGCCGTACTGATCCGTCCGGACCGCGCGGCCTCGGCGAGCGCCGCGAAATCACGTTCGTTCTGGTCCGCATAGGCCTCGGCGAACCGGACGATCGCCCGGTCGAAGGCGTCTCCGGCGCCGAGGTAGGCCCCGATCGCCACACGGTCACCTGAGCGGGCGTGGGCCCGGGCGAGGGTCGCCCCGCACAGCCGCGCGAACAGGGCGAGGCCCTCGGGGTCCATGCGTTCGGGGAGCGCGACGCCCTTCCAGTCCTGCAACTGGCGGATGTAGAAGTCACGGCACTGCCCGTCGATGCCGCCCACCCGCTGCCAGCCCAGAAAGATGTCCCCGGCAGCCTGCATCAGACGTTGCCCGGCGACGACCCGCTCCCCCTGGTTGCCATACCGACTGCCGGGCAGATGATCAGCCAGGACCGACGCCTGCGCCTCCTTGACCTGCAACAGCAGCGGGTCGTCACGGTCACGGCCCAGCAGCAGCGCCACCCAGCAGCGGGTACCCACACTGCCGACACCGACGACCTTGCGCGCGACGTCGACGAGCCGATACTGGGCGAGCAACGAACGCCGGTCATCCGCCAGGGTGGCGCCGTACCGGTCGATGACGGTCGTGAGCTGACCTGTCAACAGGTCATGCTCGGCCCCGCGGAGCAGCTCACGGACCGGGACGAGCAGCGGCGGGTCGGAGACGAAACGAGGCTGGCCCTCGGTCACCTCGGTCAGCCGGGCGAACGCCCGCCGCCGGTCACGGGACCGGGCACTGATCGCCGCACGGGACAGACGCCGGGAGTACCGCCGACCCAACACGCCCGCGAACCGACCCTGCAGCTGATCCACGTCGACGTGGGCGTACCAGACATCGAGGTTGGTCATGGCCGCGAACCGGCGCATCCAGGCCCGGTACGCACCGATCGCCGCGATGACGGCCGCCTGTCGGCCCGCCGGCGCGAACCCGTTGCCACGGCCGGCGATGACCAGGCTCGCGGCCAGCCGTTTCACGTCCCACTCCCACGGGCCGGGA
>NZ_SJXI01000151.1:0-2054 GCF_004337455.1 Parafrankia sp. BMG5.11
ACGACTTCTTCCGACTCGGCGGTGACAGCATCCTCGCGATACGTCTTGTTGCGCGCGCGTCACAACGACA
This sequence comes from Parafrankia sp. BMG5.11, assembly GCF_004337455.1. Lineage (NCBI taxonomy): Bacteria > Bacillati > Actinomycetota > Actinomycetes > Frankiales > Frankiaceae > Parafrankia > Parafrankia sp. BMG5.11. The sequence goes on from NZ_SJXI01000151.1 coordinate 71, forward strand.
GCACACTTTCACGTTGCGGGACGTCTTCGAGCAGCGAACCGTCGCGAAGCTGTCTCAGAAGATCATCAAAGAAGTCGAGGTCAAGGCGATTTCGACAAGCATGGTCGCTGTGCCCGCCTCTCCGACTCTCGAGAGACTACGTGAGTCGCGCGACGATCCGAACTCATGGATCTTGACCGAGACCGCCGTTCTCCCCGTCTCGTTATCGCACGACGCGCTACTCGCCGCATACGCTTCGCTCGTTCAAGAACATGACCTGCTTCGCTTGTCGGTTCAGACGGTAAGTCGTCGACTGTGGCTCACTTGGGTAACCCCTATGACAACCATCGCACCAACTCTCTCCAGAGTGCATGTCGCAGGGGCCTCGCCCTCCACGAAGCTGACAGATCTTCGGACGATGGCCAGCCAAATGATTGATGTCACCAATGCACGGCCGTCGGGCCTCGCATACGCAAGCAGCTCGACACAGACCTACATTGCGCTTGCAGTACACGCTGCCGTGGCCGATCGATACACCGTGCACCAGCTACTGGAGGCCCTCCGCGCGCTCACTGATGAGAACGCCAACAAGAGCATGCTATCAGCGCCGTCCGTCGCAGCGACCTTGACTGAAGTCGCCGATATCGCTGCGGCTCTCAAAATGGATCAGATCGAGAACCCGATTGAGCTGATCGAGCGCACGGATTCACTCGACGAGGGACTGTACTCGGCCGACAGAACTCAGGTCATACACTGGGACGGCTCTCGCACCGATGCCACCGTGCGCGAGACCATCCGACGAGCACTGCACGCGACTGGGTACGGATCGCGACTCGGCGGTGTCGTAGATCACGAAGCTCCTCTTCTGCCAGATGCTGCCCTGGGGCCGCTTGGCCCGATGACGGTAACCGTTCCCGTGCCTATCGAGCAGGAAACTTGGCACCCAGATCCTGAGTTCGCATTGGCACGCTATGGCAGTAGCTCGGGTAGGCGTCTCCTAGCTGGCATACCGATCGCGCCGATACTTATCAGCCGATCCTACTCCGCCGATGCAGAATCCTTGGCGATCGAACCGACCGAGGCAGCGTACCGCGCGGTGATCCGATACAGGGTGGAGGCCTGCAGCACTATTCTGACGGTCATCGGATTTGCCCGTGCCATGATCCTGGCGTTCGAGAACGTGCTGCGCAAAGTCGGCGACAATGCCGATCGGCGAGTCTGGCGCCCGTAGTTAGCCTCGATCTTTCGTGTGTCCAGCAGGCCGGAGGTGACGCCGTGTAGCGGCTGATCCCCCGTTCGTAAGCTCGTCGTCGCTTGCCGGTGCGAGTCCGGTCCGGGTAGCTGCCAGGAGGCCCGGTAGCAGACTGGCGGCTTGGTCGGGTAACTGGCCGGGTCGAAGCCCAGTGTCAAAAGCCCAATAGGGGGAGCGACTGGACGGTCCGTAGCATGAAGCGAAGCCTGCCGCCTCGTTAGAGGCCCGCTTCGGCGGGAAGAGGGAGTGCCGAGCCGCGGAAATCACGGCGAAGGCCACGGAAGCGGTGTAGATCCTGGATTACAGCCGTGAAGGACTCCTCGGGGTATGGGGCGCGGAACGTTCAGATAGTGACGGCGGGAACTGGAGAGACCCTGCCTGGCCCGGCAGCACCGCGGAATATCTGCCGGAGGAGGCGACGCCCTATAACCGATGACCTCGGGAAGTGGGTGACGTGTCGGGTAGGGAGTCGGAGGCGGCCATATTACCGCTTGAGCCGGTCGGACAACATAACCGCCGGTGACGGGAAGGGCCGCTGCTTCGTCGGCGCGTGTGTATGTGAGGAAGAGCTGGTGAGTGCCCTCGTGGCTAGTTCCGCCGAGCAAGACAAGGTTCAAGCCTTGCAGCAAACGCTTTACCGGGCGGCCAAGGCTGATCCCGGGCGGCGGTTCCACGCGCTCTATGACAAGGTCTATCGCGGTGACCTGCTGGAGCGTGCGTGGGTCCAGGTGCAATGCCGTGAAGCGTAGTTTG
>NZ_SJXI01000016.1:0-123044 GCF_004337455.1 Parafrankia sp. BMG5.11
TCGAAAAGACCGCGGAAGACGATGGCGACCAGCCGGTCCCGGAACTGCTCGGACTTGCCGCCGCCCGGCCAGGCCACTGACGAACCCGACCACCCGACCAAGCTCGCCAAGTCCGGCGACTCGATCGGCGAGTTCACCCAAACGCTCCAGCCACCACCCCGAAGCTCCGCTGGGGCTACCACCCAGAAAAAGCCAGATCCAATGACGGCCTCCCACCCCGGCCCCGACAACACGGGCGGCAGACCCCCAGCTCACCCCGCCCCAGCAGGCCAGTTCAAACGCCGCCTGACACTCCCCTGGAGGGGTCGGTGTCGGTCTCTCCGCGACGTCGGCGTTCGGCCTGGTAGGCGGTCTAGGCCCGTTCCCCCTGATCGGTGGAGTACCACGGGGTGCCGGTGCGCTCGCGGAACGCGGCGAAGGTCAGATCTGGTTCGGCCATCCGCCGGCGGCGTTCGGCACGGGGGTCCTCGCCGACCGCGGCGGTCTGCAGGTCGGTGACGCGGCGGGCGCGGGTGAGTTCTTCGACGTCGTAGGCGGTCCGGCGCCGGATCGCCGCGACCCGCGGCAGCCGGACTGCGACGACACACGTGTCTGGCCAGTCGTCCTGTGGCATTGCGCCTCAGGTTCCGGGGGCGGGCTCGCCGTTGACCAGAACCGTGATTCCCTTGCCGAGGAACGACACCAGCCCGGCGATCCCGGCCGACTCCGGCAGCGGTGACGGGTAGTACCAGGCGCCGTCCGTGATCACCTCGCCGCCACCACGCACCGTGTAGTACGACGCCTGGCCCTTGTAGGCGCACACCGTGTGCGTCCCGGAACCCTCCAGGGCCTCGGCCCGGACGTCCTCGAGCGGGATGTACCAGCGGGGCGGCAGGGACGTCTCGAAGAGCTTCACCGCGCGCGTGGTCCGGGCCACCGCCTCACCACCCACCAGCACCTCGACCTGGTCGGAGGCGCGGCGGGTGTCCACCCGGTGGTAGGGGTCCCTGGGGTGGCCGAAGACCTGCTCGTCCTCCTCGTACCAGGCGTCCAGGCGGTCGAAGTAGAACGCCGCCAGCCCCGCTATGGGCGGGGCGCCCGGCACCGGCTCGGGGTAGGACCACAGCACGTTCTCCTCGACCCGGTCGCCGACCCGCAGCGTCCAGTACGAGGCGGTGCCCTTGAACGGGCAGTAGGTGTGGTGATCGGTCGGCTCCAGCAGGTCCTGCCGGATGTCCTCGAGCGGGACGTACCAGACGCCCAGATGGTTGGTCTCGTACAGGATCCTGGCGCGACGGGTGTCGAGCACGGTCTGGCCGGCGAGCTCCGCCCGGACACGCTGCGCCACGTCCTCGAGGTAGAGGACGTGCGCGGGCGCGGCGGTCTCCAGGTCGAAGTTGAAGGTGCCGGCTCGGTGGCTGGCGAACGGGCCGGATCCGAGAGTCAGGCTCATGCCAGGCCCAACACGGCGGGTTCGGCACACCTTCCTGCCGTTCCACCGCCGCGGCGAACGACATCTACATGATCCGCCATCATGACCACGCGCGGCCTCGGTGGACGACCACCGGACACCCCCGGCACGACGTACCGACCACGGCTCCGGCCGTCGTGGCGGCTGGTTGTCCGGTTCGCTACAGTTCCAGACGTTGCGAGGGGGGAGATCACCCAGAGGAGTCTCCATGGCCCCGGTCCGTAAGACCGTCGCCAGCGCAGCTGCCACGGTCGCCCTGCTGGCGGCCGTCGCGTCCTGCCGGCCGGCCCCGGGCGGTCCACCAGGTGGTGGGTTCCCGGTGCCGACAGCAAGCACGAGCACGTCGCCCACGGCCACGCCGACGTCGTCGGCGCCGCCCACGGTGACACCGCCCCCGTCGACACCGACGGCGGCGCCCACCACCACGGCGCCCACACCGCCGGCGCCGACCACGGCACCGCCGTCCACCCGGCCGCCCCGGCCGACCGATCCGCCCGGGCCGACCGATCCGCCGGTTCCCACGAACCCGCCGGTCACGTCCGCTCCGCCGGCCCCGCCGGGGACGAGCCCTCAGGCCGACGAGGTCGTCCGGCTCACCAACGTCGAACGCGAGAAGGCCGGCTGCGGACCGCTCGCCGTCGACACCCGTCTCACCGCCGCGGCGCAGGCGCACACCGCGGACATGGCGGCGAACGACTACTTCAGCCACGACGGCCAGGACGGCAGCTCGCCGGGCGACCGGACCAGGGCGGCCGGCTTCCCGTCGGGCTTCGTCGGCGAGAACATCGCCGCCGGGTCGACCACGCCGGCCGCGACCCTCCAGATGTGGATGAACAGCTCGGGGCACCGCGCGAACATCCTCAACTGCGGCTACACCCACATCGGCGTCGGCTACGCCCAGGGCGGCTCGTACCGCTACTACTGGACGCAGGACTTCGGGAAGCTCTGACCCCGGTCTCCGTCCAGGGACCGCCGGAGCCCAGGGACCGCCGGAGCGCCAAGGCCCCGGCGGTCCCTGGGCTGCGGGCGTCGACGGTGGCCGATCGACGCCGGCCGGGGTGGCCGAAAGTCGATGCGGTGGCCCGCCGGGCGGCCGAGGTCGTAGACCTCGGAGGGATGCGGCGGCGCCGGATGGCTGCGTGCTCTTCGCCTCGTGATCGGCACGACGGCGGACGAGCACGGCACGGTCGACGACCGGGCCGGGCGGCGGCGCGGCCGGCCGCGCGGGTTACCCGGGCGCAGCCCGGTGGACGCGCTGGGCCTGCGGCGGCTGCTGCGCGCCGTCCGCTCCCTGGACGAGCCCGGCCCGCCGGATGTCGGCCTGGTCGACGATCCCCGGTTCCGCTGGGCTGCTGCCCGGCGCGCTGATCGAGCCCGCGGACGGGCCTGCGAACGAGCCTGCGAACGGCTCCGCCCGGTCGCCTGGCCGCACGGCGCGCGACTGGGTGGTCGACGCCGTCCTGTTCGCGTTCTCGGTGGTCTGCGGGCTGCTACTGGTCGAGCAGGCCTCGCGGCGGGCCGACGTCCCGGATCCGCTGGTGCTGGTCGATCTTGTCGTGGGCCTGGCGCTGTGCGGCCTGCTGTGGTGGCGGCGGCGCCGGCCGGTGACGCTGCTCCTGCTGAGCTGGCCCACCGGGCTGTTCTCCACCACAGCGTCGGCCGCGTCGGTGGTTCTGTTGTTCACCGTGGCCGTGCACTGCCGGCTGCGCACGACCTTCCTGCTGGCGGCCGTCTACTGGACGCCCGGCCTGGTGTACTTCGCGATCTGGCCGGATCCCGACCTGCCCTACGCCGGGGCGGTCGTCTTCCTGATCGTCATGCTGGCGCTGACGGTCGGCTGGGGGGTGTTCGTCCGCTCCCGGCGCCAGCTGCTGCTGTCGCTGCGCGAGCGGGCCCGGCTGGCCGAGGCCGAGCAGCGGCGCGGGGTGGCCGCGGCCAGGCAGCTCGAGCGCACCCGGATCGCCCGCGAGATGCACGACGTCCTGGGGCATCGGCTCTCGCTGCTCACGATGCACGCCGGGGCGCTGGAGTTCCACCCGGGCGCGCCACCGGAGCAGATCGCCGGTGCCGCCGGGGTGATCCGGGAGAGCGCCCACGAGGCCCTGCGGGATCTGCGGGCGGCGATCGGGGTGCTGCGCGAGGGCCCCGAGGACCCGGCGGCCCGGCCCCAACCGGCCCTGGGCGACCTGCCCGAGCTGGTGGACGAGTGCCGCCGGGCCGGCATGGAGATCCGGACCTACATTCACCTGGTCGAGGCGGCGAGCGCCCCCGCGATGATGGCCGGCAGCGCCTTCCGCATCGCGCAGGAGGGGCTGACCAACGCCCGGCGGCATGCCCCCGGCGCACCGGCCCGGCTGATCATCGACGGGTCACCCGCCGACGGACTGCACCTCGAGATCCGCAACGCCCGCCAGCCCGGCTCCGAGCCGCCGTCCCGGACCGGGCTGCCGTCCTGGGCCCGGCCGGCCGGGACGGGGCTGCTCGGTCTCGCCGAGCGGGCCGCGCTGGTCGGCGGGCGGCTCGAGCACGGCCCGACCCCCGAGGGCGAGTTCCGGCTCTACGCGTGGCTGCCCTGGGAGGGATCTTGACCACCGGTCCGTCCGACGGCGACGCGCCCGTCCGGGTCCTGGTCGTCGACGACGACGCGCTCGTCCGCTCCGCGCTGGCGATGATGTTCGACGGCGCCGACGGCGCGTGCATCGTCGGCGAGGCGACCGACGGTGACGAGGTCGCCGCGGCCGTCGACGCGCTGCGCCCGGACGTCGTCCTGATGGACATCCGGATGGCGCGGATGGACGGGCTGCGGGCCACCGAGCTGCTGCTCGCCCGCGACCAGCCGCCCCAGGTCGTCGTGCTGACCACCTTCGACGCGGACGACCAGGTGCTGCGCGCGCTGCGGGCCGGCGCGAGCGGCTTCCTGCTCAAGGACACTGCGCCGGCCGAGATCGTGCGGGCGGTGCTGCGGGTGGCGGCCGGGGAGCCGATGCTCTCCCCCACCGTCACCCGCCAGCTCATCGCCCGGATCGCGGTGGTGGAGGCCGCCCCGCCACCGGCCACCCCGCCACCGCCCGTCGCGGCACAGGCCGTGGCAGCGGAACGCTCGGCGGCCCGCCGCACGGCTGCCCGCCGGGCCGTCGCCCAGCTCAGCGCGCGGGAGCGGGAGGTGGCGCTGGCGGTGGGCCGGGGCCTGTCGAACGCGGAGATCGCCGGCGAGCTGTTCATGAGCGTGGCGACGGCGAAGTCGTATGTCTCCCGGCTGCTGACCAAGCTCGACCTGAGCAACCGGGTGCAGCTCGCCCTGCTCGTCCACGACGCCGAGGAGCCCGCGGGATGACCGACGAGCGGGCCGGGTTCGCTGTCGAGGTCACCGACCTCACCGTGCGGCGCGGCGGGTCCCGTCTCGTCGACGGGGTCTCGTTCGCACTGCGTCCGGGGGTGGTCGCCGGACTGCTGGGCCGCGGCGGCGCGGGGAGGTCCACGATCCTGGCGATCCTGGCGGCCTACGGGCGGCCGAGCGCTGGCACGGTGCGCGTCGACGGCGCCGACCCGTTCGAGGACCCGCGCCTGATGAGCGAGATCTGCCTGGTCCGCGAGCAGGCGGACGTCGAGCGTTCGCTGCCGGTCGGCGAGGCGCTCTCGATCGCCGGTGACCTGCGCCCGCGTTGGGACGCCGCCCTCGCCGCCCACCTCGCGGCGCGGTTCGGCCTGGACCGGCGGGCCAAGGTCCGCGATCTCTCCCGGGGCGGTCGCACCGCCCTGTCGCTGGTCATCGGGCTGGCCGCCCGGGCGCCGCTCACGATCTTCGACGAGCCGCATCTGGGCCTGGACGCCCCGTCGCGGGCCGCGTTCCACGAGGAGCTGCGCGCCGACCACCGGCGCCATCCCCGCACGGTCGTGCTCTGCACCGACCTGATCGACGAGATCGCCCCGCTGCTCGAGGAGGTCGTGATCCTCGACCGGGGACGGCTACTCCTGCACACCACCGCGGACGAGGCCCGCGCGCTGGGCCACGAGATCACCGGGCCGGTGGACGCGGTCGGGGCGCTGGTCGGCGACGCGCGGGTCCTCGCCCGGCGCCAGCTCGGGTCGACCAGGTCCACGACCGTGCTCGGCCCGATCCCGCGGCTGGCGGAGGCGCCACGGGAGGTCGAGATCGGCCCGGTCTCCCTGCAGGATCTGGTCAGCCACCTCACCGGCGGGGAGACGACGCGACGATGAACGATCTCATGGTCCCGGGACCGGTCGCACCACCGGCGGCGCGGCGCGGCGGCGGGCCGGCCCCGCTGGTGCACACCGCGGCGGTGACGACCGGTGGCACGCTGGCCTGGGTGGGCTGGGTGTGGCTGCTGGCGGCGCTCGGCTACGGCGCCGCGGTCGCCGTCATATCGTTCGTCGGCGAGCGGGACACCTCGCTGTGGCAGGTGGCCGTCGCCACCTGGCAGCGCTGGCTGATGCTGGCCGCCGGCACGACCATGACCACGACGTTCGCGCCGATGCTCATCACCAACGGCGTCATCCGGGCTCGGCTGGCCCGTTCGGTGGTCGTGTGCGCGGTGGCGGTCGGCCTGCTGGGCGGGCTCTTCCTCGGGGCCGGGTTCGCCGTCGAGAGCGTGGTCTTCGCCGGGTTCGGGTGGCCGCGGGCGCTGTCGAACGGGGTCTCGTTCGACAGCGCCGCGGCGGTGTGCCGGCTCGGCGCGGCCTACGGCCTCGGTCTCTCGGCCTGGTTCGTCTCCGGCTGGCTGGCCGGGCTGGCCCGGCACGTGCGCGAGTCGGCGTTCGCGATCCTGCTCGTCCCGGCGCTGGTGCCGGCGGTGCTCGCCGAGGGGCTCGTGCTCGGCGGTGTCGGCGCCTTCGTTCTGCCGTTCATCCCCGACTGGCGGTTCCCGTTCGCCGTGGGCGCGCCGGTCGTCGTCACGGTGCTGGGCCTGGCCTGCGTGGCCGGCGTGCGCGCGTCCAGGGAGATCAGCCTCGTCCACCGGTGACGGCGTCCACCGGTGACGGCGTCCACCGCTGACTGCGTGCGCTGCGCCCGCTGGCGCACGATGCGCCCCGCTGGCGCACGATGCGCCCCGCTGGCGCACGACGCGGCCCGCTGGCGCTCGACGCGGCCCGTGCTCAGTGTTCGACGTGGCCCAGCGGCCGGCCGGGGGCGATCCTGTCCCGCAGCGCGCGTTTGACGGCGGACGGCTCGGGGAAGCCCTGCTCGCCGCGGTCCCAGATCACCTCACCGCCCAGCCGGACGGTGAACACCCCACCGGTGCCGGGCACGAGGGCGACCGCGCCGAGATCCGCCTCGAACGTGGTCAGCAGCTCCTGGGCGAGCCAGGCCGCCCGCGGGAGCCATCTGCACCGGGTGCAGTACTCGATCTCGACCCGGGGCCGTGTGCCGGCCGAGCCGTCAGTCTCCACGGCGCTCACCCCCGCTGTGGTCCATACCCGCCACGCGGGCGGTCAGGCGCCGAGCATCGCCAGCCACTGCCGGGAGCTGGTCGGCCGGAAGACGTAGTTCATCTTGCGCACCACGCCGAGCTCCGCGGCGGACTCCGCCGAGTACCGGTGACCCGGGTAGACGGTGACGTCGTCGGGCAGGGCGCCCAGGCGGCGCAGGCTGTCGTACATCGCCGCGGCGTCCCCGCCCGGGAAGTCCATCCGCCCGCAACCCTCGAGGAACAGAGTGTCCCCGGCGACGAGCCGCCCGTCCACGAGGAAGCACTGGCTGCCCGGGGTGTGACCGGGGGTGTGCAGCAGGCGGATGTCCACCGCGCCGACGGTGACCACGTCGTCGTCGCCGTGCTCGACGAGCTCGGCGGCCCCCACGCCCGTCCCGCGCCGCACCCACTCGGCCTCGTCCCGCTGCAGGTGGATCGGGACGGACGTGCGCTCCAGCAGCTCGCGGATCCCCTCCAGCTCGATGCCGAAGGCCGTGCCGCCGACGTGGTCGGCGTGGTGGTGGGTGACCAGCGCCCCGGTCAGCCGCATGTCGTCGGCGGCCAGCACGTCGAGCAGGTCGCCCACCCGGTAGGCGGGGTCGACCACGACGGCCTCGCCCGTCTCCCGGTCACCGATGAGGTAGACGAAGTTGACCATCTGGGTCGCGGCGGGATCACCCACCGCGAAGTCACGGCCGGACAGCAACTGGCGGAAGTACAGGCGATCGCTCACACCGCGAGCCTACGGAGCGCCGGGCCCGCACTCCAGAACCGGTGGAGCGGGCGGACCGTCACCCACCACGTGCCATCGCGGGGCGGGGCGGTGTGGGCCGAGGCTGGTGAGCCCCGCACGCCGGTCGAACCGACACCAAACAAAAATAAACTCACTCAACAAAAGATGTATTGAAATCACGCCGAACCTACGATGAGGTCATTCGTCTCCGGCCTGCGGAGGTGGACCGACGGGGACCTCGGCACGTTCCGTTCGGCGTCGCCCGCGCGTGACGCCCTGGGTGGCCTATCTCGTCGGCGGTGTCGGATACTTCGTCCTGTACACGCTTTTCGTGGCACACGAGATCGGAGCGGGCACGATCCTCACCCGCGCGGGCGTGGACGTTCCCGTCGGCCCGGAGACGCAGGTGGCCCTGCGGTGCCTGCTGACCGCGTCGACCGTCGGAGCGATCGCCCTCGGCGTGCGGAGGTGGCGCCCCGAGCCCCGCGCGCCGTGGGTGCTCCTTGCCGTCACCCAGGGCCTTTACACCGTCGCCGACGCCATCTTCTATACAAATCTCATCGTATTTCACAATTCAACATTTCCATCGCTGGCCGATCTGTTCTACATCGGCCGCTACCCGTTCGCGATCGCGGCGCTGGCACTTCTGTTCCGGCAGCGGGCACCCGGCCGCAATCTCTCGGCGGTGCTGGACACGACGTCCATCGCCGTCGCCGTGTCACTGTTGTACTGGCTCTATGTGATCACACCCTACGAGCGGGCGGCCTCAGGGCAGCTCGCCCAGCTGGCCTCGGTCGCCTTCCCCGTGATGGACCTCGGCCTGCTCGTCATGTCGCTGATACTGGTGCTCGCGCCCGGCCGCCGGCCGGCCTCGTTCGTCCTGCTGGTCGCCAGCCTGGTGGTCACCCTGGCCTCCGACATCCTGTACACCATCTCGGCGCTGGGCGGCAGGTACGTCGTCGCGGACGTCACCGAGTCCCTCTGGGCCCTCGGGGACGTGCTGGTCGCCGCCGCCGCGCTGCACCCGTCGATGGCGGACCTGTCGTGCTCCCCGCAGGCCGACGACCGACGGCTCGCTCCCGGCAGGCTCGCCGCACTGCTGGCGGCCGCGCTGATCGCTCCGGTGCTCCTGCTGGTCGAGGCGGACCGGTCACCCACCCAGATCAGGATCATCGCGGTCGCCTCGGCCGCGCTCGCCCTGCTCATCGTGGCGCGACTGGCCGCGCTGGTCGCCGAGCAGCGCCGGCTCGCCACCACCGACGTGCTCACCGGGCTGCGCACCCGGCGGTTCCTGCAGAACCAGCTCCCAGCCGCGGTCAGCCGCGCGGACCGGTCCGGGCAGCCCTTCGCGCTGCTCCTCGTGGACGTCGACAACTTCAAGTCGATCAACGACCGGTACGGCCACCCGTGCGGGGACACCGCCCTCGCGGAGATCGGCTCCCGGCTGGCCGCGGCCAGCCGGCCCGGCGAGCTGCTGGCCCGCTTCGGCGGTGAGGAGTTTGCCCTGCTCGGCCCCACCGTGGGGCCGGAGACCGTCGGCGAGCTCGCCGAACGGCTGCGGCGCAACGTGGCCCACGACCTGATCGAGCTCGACAGCGGGGCCCGGCTACGGGCCGCCGTCTCCGTCGGCGCCGCCGTCTACCCGGTGCACGCGCACGACCAGACGGACCTGCTGATCGCCGCCGACCGCAACCTGTACGCCGCGAAGGCGGCGGGCCGCAACCGGGTCGTGATCGGTTGCGGCGCGGTGATCGAGTCCCGGAGAACCGCGGACGACCCGGCCGCGCCGCCGCCCCGTCACAGCTGACCGCCCCGTCACAGCTGATCTGCGATGTCCGCCAGCAGGCGCCGCCGGCTGCGCGCGCCGACCAGCTTCGTGACCGTCTCGCCGCCCCGGACGACCACCAGGGTCGGCATGGCCAGCACACCGTAGGCGATCGCCGTCTGCGGGCTGGCGTCGGCGTCCACCTCGACGACCCGCAGCCGGTCGGCGAGGTCGGCCGCGATCTGGGCGAGGACCGGCCGCATCATCCGGCACGGCGGGCACCACTCTGCGGAGAAGTCGACGAGGACGGGTAGCGGCGACCGCAGGACGATCTCGTCGAACGTGGTGTCGTCGGCGTGCCACACGGTTCCGGCGGACGCGGCCGGCGCCGACCGGTCCTGGACATCGGACGTGATCATGATCAGCTCCTTCGTGGTCATCGGGTCTGCGGTGGGTAGAGCGAGCACCCCGGGACACCCTGCGGCGGCACTGCCGGCCGGGGCGGGCCGTCAGCCGGTTCGGCTCCGGGCGGCTCGGCCGTGTCCCGCGCCATCGCGAGCTGGGCGGCGAGCCGTTCGCGGGAGCGCAGGAGCCGGGCGACGTAGTCGTCGATCTGGGCGATCTTGCGCCGGTAGCCCTCGATCGAGTCCGGGCAGGAGGCCGCCGTCTCGTTCCCGGCCCGCAGGCACTCGACGAACGGACGGGTCTCCTCCAGCGCGAACCCGTCCGCGAGCAGCGCCCTGATCTCCTCGACAGCTCGCAGGTCCGCGTCGCTGTAGTCCCGGTAGCCGTTGGCCAGCCGCCGGGCGGCGAGCAACCCCTGGTCCTCGTAGTGCCGCAGCGCCCGGGGACTCGTCCCCGCCCGTCGTGCCAGCTCACCGATGCGCATCCCGACCTCCTCCGCACCGACGCTAGACGTTGACGTCCGTGTGAAGGCAAGCTCTGTCTCCGCCCCCGCGGGTGCGCGCCCGCCCGGTGATCCGCCCGAGTGCCCGGCCCGTCAGGAGTGGCGGGCGCGGTGGGCGGCGGCGCGGGCACGGTTCCCGCAGGCCCGGTCCGAGCACCACCGGCGGCGTCCCGGCCGGGACGTGTCCAGGAACAGCAGTGCGCAGTCGTGGCTGGCGCACTCGCGTACCCGGGTGATGTCCGGCCCGCCCAGCAGGTCGACGGCGTCGCGGGCGACGGTCGCGAGGGCGTCGGCGGCGGGACTGCGCCCCGGTCGCAGCTCGACGGATCGCCGCGCGGTGAGCTGGGGGGCGAGTCCGCCCCGGCGGGCGTGGGCGTTGATGACCCGACGGTCGCCGTCCACGCCCGGCTCGTCGCGCGTACCGGCCAGCGCGGTGCGGTAGATCGCCTCCCGCAGCCGGCGCGCGGAGCGCAGACCCTCTTCGGTGACGGCCGGCGGGACGTCCAGCAGGCCGGCGGCGACGAACCAGCGCCCGAGGTCGGCGGGCTGGGGCAGCCGCTCGAAGTTGCGGCGCCACCGCTCCCCGACCGTCGCCGTGAACGACAGGCACAGCCGGCCGGACAGGAAATGGAAGTTCATCTCCCAGGCGGGCAGACCGTCGACGACCATCCCGTCCGTGTTGGTTGCCGTCGTCTCCACATAACGACTATAAGTCGTTACATGGAGAGTACGAACAGGGCCGGGATCGTGGACGCGCGCGCCTCGCGGGCCCGGCGCGTCGAGTTCGACCAGGCCGCGCGCGCGTTCACGGACCTGGCCGGTCGGGCGTCCACGAGCGACCTGGCCCTGCCCGCGCTCGGCGTGTGGACGGTGCGGGACCTGCTCGGCCACGCCAGCCGGGCACTGTCGACGATCGAGGCGTACGTACCGTCGACGGCCGTTTCGACCGGCCCGCCCCCGGGCGGCTTCGACCTGACCAGCCCGGCGGACTACTACGTGTCGGCCCGCGCGGTACTCGCCGGCCCGGCCGCGGTGACCGAACGCGGCCGGGCCGCCGGCCGCGCGCTCGGAGCCGACCCGGCCGGCGCCGTGCGGGAACTGGCCGACCGGGTCCTGGCACTGGTGGCGGCGACCCCCGACGACAGCCCGGTCGGCAGCCCGGTCGGCACGATGCCGTTCATCCAGTACCTGCCGACGAGGACCTTCGAGCTGACGGTGCACTGCCTCGACCTGGCCCGGGTGCTGCCCGACCACCACGGCGCGACGCCCGTCCCGGCGCTGGGACCGGCAATCGCGTCGGGCCTGGGGCTGGCGGCCGAGCTGGCCGCCGCCGGCCCGCACCCCGCCGACCTGCTTCTCCTGCTCACCGGACGGACCGGGCTGCGTCCGGGTCTCAGCGCGCTGTGACCAGGGGCCGCGGACCACGGTCAGGCGGCGCACCGACCGGTGGACGCGTCAGTGCCCGGCGAAGAAATCCAGGATGGCGGCCGTCGCCTGGTAGGAGCGGCCGGCCGGGGAGTCGACGCGGTCGGCGAGCGCGTCGGGGCTGCTCGGCCACGCGTGCGTCCCGCCGACGACGGTGTCGAGGACGACCTCGGCGCCGCCCGCGCAGCCGGTGTGGCGCATCCGCTCCACTCCCATCCCGGCCACGGTGCGCAGCACGGCGGGCGCGCAGGCGTATCGGCGTGCGTACTCGTCGATCACCTGGGTCGCGGCCGGGACCCGGGTGGTGGAACCGCTGATCACGCCCCCGGCATACGGCACGGACGGGTCGGCCGTCCCGTGGACCGCCATGGTCGCGGGAGCGGCGCCGGGCGGGCAGGTCGCGAGGCTGGTCGAGGAGACCATCGCGACGCCGGCGAACCGTGGCGCCTGGCGGCACACCAGCGCGGCGGCGAACTCGGCGCCGTTCGAATGCCCCGCGGCGTAGACCCGGCCGGGGTCGAGACACAGGTGGGCACCAAGGTCGTCGAGCAGCGCGGCGACGAAGCCGAAGTCGTCGGCCGCCTCCGGCGCGGCCGGGGTGTTCCAGCGGCGCGGTTCGCCGAGCGCGTCCGGTGTCACGACGACGAAGCCGCGATCGGCACCGAGCCGGCCCATTCCGCTCCGGGCCTCCTGGGTCTCCTTGCTCGCCTTGAAACCGTGGAAGTCGACGACGACCGGCGCCGGGGTCCGTCCGTCGTAGCCGGTCGGCAGGGCGAGGAGATAGGTGCGCTCGGCGGCGTCGTGCGACAGGTGCCGCGGGCCCACGGCAGGCGCGGTGGCGGGGTCCGCCGCGCAGCCGGCCGTGCTCGCCACCGCCGCCCCGGCCGGCGCGGCAGCCCGTCCCGGGGCGGACCGGGCAGGCGGGGACTGGGCGGACGATGCAGGCGTGACCGCTCCCGCGGAACCGGGCTCGGCGGGCCGGCCGCCGCCCGCGCCACACGCGGTCAGACACGCCAGGGCGGCCGTCGCGCACAGGATTCGGCTGATCCACCTGTCACCCGATTTTCCGGCCACGTCCGGACATTACGTCCCATCCCCCGGGGAATGATCCCCCCGGCGAGGACACGAAGCTGACAACAAAGGCAACCTCGGACGAGCCGGCCGCCCGTCGGAGAGCTACATTCGCCGGGTGACGGACCAGGTGACGGGGCCGCCGGGCGCAATGCCCGCGCCGATTCCGGAACAGCCTGTCCGCCCGGACGACGACGTGCCCGAGCCGATTCCGGCGGCGGGCCAACCGATTCCCGCGGGCTCTGTTCCGGCCGGCTCTGTCCCCGCGAGCCCTGTTCCCGCGAGCCCTGTTCCCGCGGGCCATGTGACACCCGGCCAGCTCGCCTACTGGCGGCGTTCCGGCCTGCTTCGCCCCGGCCGCGGCGAGCTGACGCAGGCACGGGCGATCGCGGCACTGCGCCGGGCCGGGCTCAGTCTGCGTCACATCCGGGGGGCCGCCGAGCGGCTGCGCCTCCTGCCCGGCGCCGAACCGGCCGCCGGCTGGGATCCCGCCCGCCACGGGATGGCGGCCGCCTACGGCGGGGCCGCGGTGCACGCCGGTCGGGCGGAGCCGTCCCAGCTGCGGTTCGCCGTGCACGGCCAGGAGCTCTTCGTGCAGCGCGACGGCGGGGCGTGGGAGGGCGACCGCGCGCCCGGCCAGCTCATCCTGGACGGCGTGGTCCCGTTCGTCCCGGTGGACGGCGTGGCGGTGGGCCCGCTGCCCGGCGGGGTGCCGCCGGGCGGGCCGGACCCGGCCGGCCCCCGGCGGCGGGCGGCCGGCGCGGTGCGCCGGGTCCGCGCCGCCGCGCCGTCCGACCGCGACCAGATCCGCCTGTTCCTGACCCGCGAGCGCGACCTCGACCTCGGCGACTTCGTGATCGATGACGCGACCCGCCCGGACGTCCGCGAGTCACGCCCTCCGGCGTTGCGCGGCGATTCCCGCGCGAACGACGTTTCCGCCACGAACTTCGCTTCCGGCGCAAACATCACGGAGCACCCGGGGCGACCGCTGCACCGGAACTAGACTGACCGCGTGACCGGACGCAGGCGACGCATCGAAACACTCCCGGCAACCCACCCGGCGCGTTGATGGCGGCGGGCGAGAACCCGGCCGGCCAGGCACATCCAGGCTCCGGCGACGGCCAGGGTGAGCGCGGCAACCCCGGCGGCGGGCGCGGTGCCCCCCGGGCCGTGCTGCTGACCGTCGACGACGACGTGAGCGTCTCCCGCGCCGTCGCCCGCGACCTGCGCCGCCGGTACGGCGGGACGTACCGGATCGTGCGTGCCGAGTCGGGGGCGCAGGCGCTGGAGGCGCTGCGCGAGATCAAACTGCGCGGCGACGCGGTCGCCGTCCTGCTCGCCGACTACCGCATGCCCGGGATGAACGGCATCGAGTTCCTCGAGCAGGCGATGGACCTGTTCCCGGCCGCGCGGCGCGTGCTGCTGACCGCCTACGCCGACACCGAGGCCGCGATCGACGCCATCAACGTCGTCGACCTCGACCACTACCTGCTCAAGCCGTGGGACCCGCCGGAGGAGAAGCTCTACCCGGTGCTCGACGCGCTGCTCGACGCGTGGCGCGCCACCGACCACCGGCCGGTCGCCGAGACCAGGGTGGTCGGGCACCGCTGGTCGGCCCGCTCGTACGAGGTGCGCGACTTCCTGGCCCGCAACCAGGTCCCCTACCGCTGGTATCTGGCCGACGAGCCGGAGGGCGCGCGGCTGCTCACGGCCGCCGGCGCGGACCCGGAGTCGCTGCCCTGCGTCATCACGACCGACGGCTCGGCGCTGACCGACCCGACCGACACCGAGCTCGCCGCCCAGGTCGGTCTCGCGACCGCCCCCACCGGCGACTTCTACGACCTCGTCGTGGTCGGCGGCGGCCCGGCCGGCCTCGGCGCGGCGGTGTACGGCGCCTCCGAGGGCCTGCGGACGGTGCTCCTCGAGCGGCACGCGACCGGCGGCCAGGCCGGCCAGAGCTCGCGGATCGAGAACTACCTGGGCTTCCCGGACGGCGTCTCCGGCTCCCAGCTCACCGACCGGGCCCGCCGCCAGGCCGTGAAGTTCGGCGCCGAGCTGCTCACCGCCGCCGACGTCGTGACACTGGAGGCCGCCGGTCCGGCCCGCCGGCTGCTCCTCGCCGACGGCGGCCAGATCGACGCGCACACGGTGATCCTCGCCACCGGCGTCTCCTACCGTCAGCTCGCCGCCCCCGGCCTGACCGAGCTGACCGGCCGGGGCGTCTTCTACGGCTCCGCGCTGACGGAGGCGCCGAGCTGCTCCGGCCAGGACGTCTACGTCGTCGGCGGGGCGAACTCCGCCGGCCAGGCCGCGATGTACTTCTCCCGGCACGCCCGCTCGGTGACGATGCTGGTGCGCGGCAAGTCGCTCGAGGCGTCCATGTCGCACTACCTCATCCAACAGATCACGGCCGTGCCGACGATCACGGTCCGGGTGTGCACCGAGGTCGTCTCCGCGCAGGGCACCGACCACCTGGAGAGCCTCGTCCTGCGGGACAACAGCACCGGTCAGACCGAGCAGGTCGACTCCCAGTGGCTGTTCGTCTTCATCGGTGCCGCCCCGCGCACCGACTGGCTGGACGGCGTCGTCGTGCGCGACGAGCACGGGTTCGTCGTCGCCGGGCCGGATCTCGTCGTCGACGGGCAGCGTCCGTCCGGCTGGGATCTCGACCGCGACCCGTACCACCTGGAGAGCAGCGTGCCAGGCGTGTTCGTGGCCGGCGACGCGCGCGCCGAGTCGGTGAAACGGGTGGCCTCGGCCGTCGGCGAGGGGGCCATGGCCGTCGCGCTCGTGCACCGTTACCTCGCGAAGCGCTGATACCTCGCGAAGCGCTGACCCGAGCAGCGCTGACCACGGAAGGCGGAGTGAGCACCATGGCGGACGACGCGGTTGGCGCCACCCAGGCCTGCGCCCAGGGCCAGGCGATGCCCTGCGATCTCGACGAGCTGCGCACACTGTTCCTGTTCGAGAAGCTCACCGACGACCAGCTGGACTGGATCTGCCGCAACGGCCACGTCGAGCTGATCGAGCCGGGCGTCGTGTTCCGCGAGGGCGAACCGGCCACCTGCTTCTACGTGCTGGTCGAGGGCGGCCTGGTGCTGACCCGGCGGGTCGGCGACGACGACGTCGAGGTCAGCCGGACGACCCAGCGCGGCGTGTACTCCGGGGCGTGGCACTCCTACCTCGGCGACCGCGTCCCCCAGCTCTACACCAACTCGATGCGGGTCACGATCCCGTCCCGCTTCGTCGTGCTGGACGGCGCGGCGCTGGCGCGGCTGATGCGCGAGTGGTTCCCGATGGCCGTCCACATGCTGGAGGGGCTGTTCTTCGGCCTGCAGAGCACCCAGGCGCTCACCGGCCAGCGGGAGCGGCTGCTCGCGCTCGGCTCGCTGTCCGCCGGGCTGACCCACGAGCTCAACAACCCGGCGGCCGCCGCGGTGCGGGCCACGGCGTCGCTGCGGGAGCGGGTCGCCGGCATGCGGCACAAGCTCGGCCTGATCGCCGCCGGGCCGTACGACCGCAAGGCGCTGGAGACCCTGATCGGCCTGCAGGAGGAGGCCGCCGAGCGGGTGGCGAAGGCTCCGACGCTGACCCCGATGGAGACCAGCGACCGCGAGGACACCCTGACCGACTGGCTCGAGGACCACGGCTGCGACCAGGGGTGGGAGATCGCGCCGACGTTCGTCCAGGCGGGGTTCGACGTCGACTGGCTGGAGCGGGTCGCGGCGACGGTGGCGCCCGAGGTGCTGGAGGGCGCGATCCGCTGGCTGTACTACACGGTCGAGAGCGAACTGCTGATGAAGGAGATCGAGGACTCCACCACCCGGATCTCCACCCTGCTCGGGGCGGCCAAGCAGTACTCCCAGCTCGACCGGGCGCCGTACCGCAGTGTCGACGTCCACGAGCTGCTGGACAGCACGCTGGCCATGCTCGGCGGGAAGCTGTCGGGGGTGCGGGTGGTGCGCGAGTACGACCGGGCGCTGCCCGAGATCGCGGTCTACGCCGGCGAGCTCAACCAGGTCTGGACGAACCTCATCGACAACGCGGTCGCCGCGATGGCCGGCTCCGGGACACTGACCGTCGCCACCTCGGCGGACCACGACAACCTGGTCGTCGAGGTTCGGGACTCCGGGCCCGGCGTGCCGCCGGAGATCCGCGACCGCATCTTCGAGCCGTTCTTCACCACGAAGCCGGTCGGCGAGGGCACCGGCCTCGGGCTGGACATCTCCTGGCGCATCGTCGTCGGCCGCCACCACGGTGACCTGACCGTGACGTCGGAGCCCGGCGACACCAGGTTCCGGGTGACCCTGCCGATGCATCCCGACTTGCTGATGCCCGCCGAGGCCGCGCCCCACGAGGAGCCCGCGGTCCCGGCCGACACCGATCCGGCTTAGCGGGTCACAGGTAGCGCTCGACCTTCAGTACGTAGTTCCGCAGTCCGTACCCACCGTGTCTGAACAGGATTCTTGACAGCAGTCAAGAATCCTCCTCGCCCATCACCTCGGCTGGGCCGTGGCGGCCTTGGCGACCGTGTCCAGCGCCACGGCGAGGGAGTCGGCGGCCTTCTGTCGAAAACCGGCCAGCCGTGGGACGTGCTCCGACTTGGTCAACTCGGCGTGGACGAAGGTGAGGTCGTCGGCGAGACCGAGCATGCCGAACGCCTCCCTCAGGTACGGCTCCTGGAAGTCGGAGCCGGCGCGGGGCGTACCCGGTCCGTACGCACCGCCACGCGCGGTGACGACCACGACCCGGGTGCCACTCAACGGTCCCTGGTTGGTCGCGTGGTCGACGATGAGCGGCGGGATCGCCACCCGGTCGAACCACGCCTTGAAGCTCGACGGCACCGAGAAGTTGTACATCGGCAGACCGATCAACACAGTGTCCGCGGCGGTCAGTTCCTCGACCAGAGGCCAGGTGACAGCCCAGCTCGCCCGCTCGGCCTCCGTGGTCGCCGCGGTCCGCGCGGCGACCAGCTCACGTACGCCGGTCGCCTCCATGCGGGTCATGATCTCGATCTGGGCGGAGTCCACGTGCGCGAGCGGTTGTGCCGCGAGATCGCGGTAGGTGCGTCGGCCCGTGGGGTTGTTCTCCTGCCAGACCTCGGCGAAGGCGGCGGAGAGCCGACGGGAGACCGATTCCGGTCGCGCGCTGGCGTCGAGGTGGAGTAGATGACTCACGAAGTTCTCCAGGGACACGAAGTTCTCCAGGGAGTGGAATGCCGATCGGCGGCGGGATGCCCGGTGTCGGTCCATACACGAAGCGGCACACGGAGCGGCCTTCCTGCGTGCCGGCCCGCCGTCCCATCAAACCCATGCCCGAACCGTTCCCAGGCGTAATCTGCCGTGACGATTGATGACGCTGGCCGTCAGTGGGAGTGACGCATGCTCGACCTGCGCAAACTGATGCTCCTGCGCGAGATCGACGCTCACGGCTCCATCGCCGCCGCCGCGCGGAACCTGTCCTACAGTCGGTCCGCGGTCTCCCAGCAGATCACCGCGCTGGAACGTGAGGTCGGGACCCCGCTGCTGGAGCGGACCAACCGCAGCGTCGCGCTCACCCAGGCCGCCCGGGTGCTGGTCGCCCGCACGGAGACCGTCCTCGCCGAGCTGGAAGCGGCCGAGACGGAGATCGGGAAGACGGCGGGCACGCCCAGCGGTGCCCTGCGCATCGGAGTCTCGCTGAACCACGGCCCGCCGTTGCTCGCTCGGGCACTCGTCCGGGTGCAGCGGCGGTACCCGAGCCTGCGGATCACGTTGCAGGGCGTGGCGGCCGGGGAAGGCCGGCGGGCCGTCCGCCTCGGGCGACTCGATCTGGTCCTGGCGTTCCGGTACGACCAGGTGCCCGAGCCCCGGCTCCCCGGCCTGCTGGAGATCCCGCTCGGATCCGATCCGATCCGGGTCGCCGTCGCGGCCGACCACCCGCTGGCCGGTACAGGCCCTCGGCATCTCGCCGAGTTCGCCGGGGAGCGCTGGGTCCTTCAGCCGGCCTCGGCATTCGGCCAGCTGACCCTGCACGCCTGCCACGTCGCCGGCTTCGAACCGGACGCGGCCGCGCAGATCGACGACCTGCAGGCGGCCCTGGGCCTGGTCGCTCCGGGGTGGGCGGTGAGCCTGCTGCCGGACCTCGTACCGTCCAGGCCCGAGTTCCCGGTCGCCCGACTCCCCCTCGCCGACCAGCAGCTGCACCGGCACATCGCGATCGTGGTACGCCGGGGAGTCTCCACGGCCCCGGCCATCGAGGCCTTGGTCGACGAGGTCCGGGCCCAGATTCCCGAACAGCCGGGGCCGGTGGGCGCCAGCGGTGTGGCCGTGGCGGGAGATCGCATCTGATGGGTTGCAGGAGAACAACGCGGCCCGAAGATCCGGGGCGACGTTCAGATCTCTGCCCCGGGCGCACGACACCGCCGGACGATGATTTCAGTCGCTGTGGTGGTCGTCCCGCTTCCAGGTCGCGGCAGGCTGGCCGCCCCCGCATTCGACCTTCGCATCGGGCGACAACCGTGCCACCAGGTGTGCCGAGCGCGCGGGGCGCACCCCCGCCGCCGGCGACCCACGTGGCGGGCGACGAGGACAAGGGGGCCGCGGTGGCGAGGTCCCGGGCGAGCCGCGCCTCGCTGATCACCTCGCCGGACGGGTCGGTGATGCCGTCGCCGATCACGCTGATCGCGGCGAGGCCGGTCAGCGTCGCCGCGACGGCCGCGACCAACCAGCCCACGACGGCGAGTGTGGTGCGCCGCCTCCTGCCACCGACCCGCGCCGCTGTGGCCCGGCTTCTGCTGATCGAGGATGATCCGGCGATCTCCCGCCTGCTGCTGCGCGCGCTCCGGGACTCCGGTCACACGGTCGCGGTGGCCGGGACGGCCATGGCCGGCCTGCGGGGCGCGCTCGACGACCGGCCGGATCTCGTCGTCCTCGATCTGGGCCTTCCCGACCTCGACGGGCTGGAGCTGCTGCGGATGCTGCGGGCCGTCAGCCGCGTCCCAGTGATCATCTCCACCGCCCGCGACGACGAGGCGGAGATCGTCCGGGGCCTGGACGCCGGCGCCGACGACTACCTGGTGAAACCGTTCACGGCCGGACAGCTCGACGCGCGGGTACGCGCCGTGCTGCGCCGCGGCGGCGACGGGGCGGCCGGGCCGCCCGAGCTGCGCGAGGTCGCGCACGCGCTCAACCACCTGGCCGACCGCAGCAACCTTCCAGGGCTTTCTCGTCCCAGCTCATCGTTTGCATGGTCAGCGGTGGGGCCTGATCGCGCTCGATGACGAGGCGCGTGTCGCTCCGGGAACTGAACCGAGAGCTGCGGACCCGGACGAAGGTGGCCTGCCGCAGGTCGGAAAGCGGGACTCGGAGTGCGGTCGGGGCCATCTACCAGGGAAGATGCCGTCTCAGCCTGCGGCCGACCCCTTCTCTGCGTTCTCCAGGTCGTAGACATGGCGGGCCTGGGCGATGGTCGTCCGGTGACGTTCCGCCCACTCGGTGAGCGCGGTCAGCGGGCCGAACAGCTCGCGGGCGGCGCTCGTCGCCGTGTACTCCACCTTCGGCGGGACGGTCGGGTAGACCTTCCGGACGAGCAGGCCGTCGCGTTCGAGCCGACGCAGGGTGAGGGTCAGCATCCGCCGGCTGATGCCGTTGACGGTGCGTTCCAGCTCGGTGAAGCGAACCGGACCGTGGGCGGCCGCGACCAGGATGCCGATGCTCCACTTGCCACTGACCTGGTCGAGGACCTCCATGATCGGGCACGCCTCGACAAGCGCCGGGGCGAGCTCGCCGCAGGTCTCGGCCGGCGACGGCTGCGCCGACGGCGGCTGCGCTGGCAGTGGCCGCGCTGGCAGGGGCCGCGCTGGCAGGGGCCGCGCTGACAGGGGGTGGGCCGCCGGTGGCCGTTCCACGGTCACATCCGTGTGCCGCTGGGACATGAAAGTGCCTTCTTCCGCTGGTCCGGCCGCTCCCGCAGCATGGTCACAGAACATGATCCCCGGAACATCCCGTGGCGTCAGTTACAAACAATGCCCCAAGGAGAGTCCATGTCCCAGTCCCTGTCCTCACCGGCGGGCACGACGACGAACCCGACCGTGCCGGACCTGTCAGACGCTCCCGACCGGGCGGACGCGAGTCCGGCCACAGCCGGCCGGACATCGCCGCATCCCGACGTGGGAGCCCCGCCTGCCGCCGGCTCCCGGTTGCTCGCGCTGATCGTGCTGTGCGCGTCGATGCTCATGGTCATCCTGGACGGCACCATCGTCACCGTGGCGCTGCCCACCATCCAGGACGACCTGGGCTTCTCCACGTCCGGTCTGGCCTGGGTCGTCAACGCCTATCTGGTCGCCTTCGGTGGTCTGCTGCTGCTCGCCGGCCGGGTGGGGGATCTCGTCGGCCGCCGGCGGGTCTTCGTCGCCGGGCTGGTGCTGTTCACCGTGGCCTCGCTGCTCTGCGGGCTGGCGACCGGCGCGGGCATGCTGATCGCCGCACGGTTCGTGCAGGGCGTGGGCGGGGCGCTGTCCTCGTCGGTGGTGCTCGGGATGATCGTGGTGGCCTTCCCCGAGCCTCGGGAGCAGGCGCGGGCGATCGGGGTGTTCAGCTTCGTTGGCGCCGCCGGGGCGTCGATCGGCCTGCTCGCCGGCGGCCTGCTCGTCGAGACGCTGACCTGGCACTGGATCTTCTTCGTGAACGTGCCGATCGGCGCGGTCGCGGTCGTGCTGTCGCTGCGGGTGCTGCCCGCCGAGCGCGGTCTCGGCCTGCGCGCCGGCGCGGACGCTCCCGGGGCGGCGCTGGTCACCGCGGGTCTCATGCTCGGCGTCTACACGATCGTCGGCACCGCCGACGCGGGCTGGGCCTCCGCCCGGACCATCGGCCTCGGCGCACTCGCCCTCGCCCTGCTGGCCGCCTTCGCCGCCCGCCAGGCGACGGCGGCTCACCCGTTGCTGCCGCCACGGCTGTTCTCCTCCCGGCCGCTGACCGTCGCGAACATCGTCCAGACGCTGATGGCCGGCGGGCTGTTCGCCTTCCAGTTCGTGCTCGCGCTGTTCCTGCAGCGTGTCCTCGGCTACGGGCCGGCCGAGACGGGCCTGGCGTTCCTGCCCATCGCGGCGACGATCGGCGCGTTCTCGCTCGGGCTCTCGGGACGGCTCGCCCACCGCTTCGGCGCGGGCCTGGTGCTGCTGCCCGGTCTCGTCCTGCTCGGCCTCGGCCTGTGGCTGCTGTCCCGCCTGGCCCCGGACGCGGCCTACGCGACGGACGTGCTGCCGGTCGCGGTCGTCCTGGGGTGCGGGGGCGGCCTGACGCTGCCGGCGCTCACCCAGCTCAGCATGACCGGGGTGCCGCCGAACGACGCCGGGCTCGCCTCCGGCCTGGCCAACACCACGTTGCAGGTCGGCGGGGCGCTGGGGCTGGCGGTTCTGACCACGCTGGCGGCGTGGCGCACCGGGAACGCGGCGGACGGCGGCGCCGGGCCGGCGGAGGCCCTCACCGCCGGCTACCACCTCACCTGGATCGGCGGCGCCATCCTGATGGTCGCCGGACTGCTCCTCGCCGTCGCCTTCCTCCGCCCGAACGGTGCGGCGGGGAGCCGGGTGCCTTAACGGCCCCTTAGCGTCCGGAAAGCGCGGCCCTAGCGTGATCGGCGCGAACCTCAGTGCCAGGCGAACGCGACGGACGGCACCGTAACCAGGCGGGCTGCCTGTCCGGTGCGGCACACAGGAGGTTCACATGGCCAGCAGGATCAACCCCCGCTCGTCCGCCCGGCAGGTGCGGGAGCGCCTGCGGACCCGCCGCGCGGCGGTGCTGGTCAGCGTCGGTGTGCTGGCCGCGGCCGCGGCGACCGGCACGGCGCTCGCCGCGGGCGCGGACGACCCGGGCCCGGCCGTTCCGGCGGGGATCACCGCGTTCGCGACGTCCTCGGCCACCACCACCCCGCAGGCGACCGCGTCGGTTTCCGCCGCTCCGGACGACTCGGCGGGTGGCGGGACCTCGGCCCCGTCGGCCCCCGGCACCGCCGGTCAGCCGTCCACCGGCGGTGCCGGGACCGAGCAGGTGAGCGCCGAGCGGGCCGGTGGGATCGCGCTGCGGGAGGCCGGCGGCGGGAGCGTCGCCGGCGTCGAGCGGGAGATCGAGCACGGCGCCGTGGTCTGGAAGGTCGGCGTCCTCCGGGACGGCACCTGCTACCGGTTCGAGGTGGATGCGCGGACCGGCCAGGTGCGCCGCGCCGAGACCGGCGGGCGCGCCGACTCCCGCGGTGGACAGGGCGCCGACGACCGAACGACTCTCGACCGGCCCGCCGACGACAACCCCGGCGGCAGCCGCTCCGGAGACGACCACAGCGGGGGCCGGTCCAGAGACGGCCACGGTCACGGGACCGACGACCAGCCCGGAGACGACCGGGGCGGGCGTTCCGGAAGGGACGGCTGACCGCCGGGCCGCCTACTGGAGGTAGCCCTCCACCTGGTTGCCCGAGCCGGCGCGGGCCTCCTCCGGATCCTCGCCGGCCGCGCGGGCCGCCCGGCGCCGGCGCAGCAGGTCCCAGCACTGGTCGAGGGTCTGCTCCAGCTCGGCCAGGCGGTCGGACTCGGCGTCCGCGTCGATCTGGCCCTGGGTGCGCCGCTGGCGCAGCTCGTGCTCCTCCGCCACCAGGGAGTCGATGCGCTCGAAGATCTTCGTGTCGTCCATTGGTCTGAGCCAACCACGGGGCCGGCCGGCATTCCACTCCGAGGTCAGCTCCGAGGTCAGCCGGCGGGCCCGCCCGGGACGGCGGGCGGGCCCGCGGGGGACCCCGGGCCCGGTGTGGCACGCAGGCCGGGTGCGTCCAGTGGGCAGCAGACCCGCTCCCCCGCCTGCCGCCCGATCCGCGCGGACGCCCGCTCCGCCGCCGGCAGCTCGGTGGCCGGCCGGCGCGGGTTGCGGATGCCGAGCGCGGCGACCAGGCCGCCGGCCGCGCACACCAGCGCCGAGATGACCATCGCCCGGCGGAACCCGCGGTCGAACAGGGCCGGGTCGAGGTAGGCGGTGCCACCCAGCCCGGCGAGGGCGGGCAGCACGGCGACGGCGACCAGGCCGCCGGTGCGCGCGACGTCGTTGTTCACCGCCGACGCCGCCCCGGCATGATGCGCCGGCACCGCGGCGAGCGTGGTGGACGTCAACGGGGCCACGCAGGTGGCGAGCCCGAGGCCCAGCACGACGGCGCCGGGCAGGACGTCCGTGAGGTAGAAGGCGTCCGGGCCGGCCCGGGTGACCAGCAGCAGACCGGCGCCGGCGACGACGGGGCCGACCGTCATCGGCAGCCGCGGCCCGATCCGGGTGGCCAGCGCGCCGGCCCGCGCGGAGAACAGCAGCATCATCACGGTGACGGGCAGCAGCGCCGTCCCGGCGGCGAGCGGGCTGAAGCCGCTGACCTGCTGGAGCTGAATCGGCAGCAGGAACAGCGCCCCGCCCAGCGCCGCGTACTGCAGGAAGGTGACGGCGTTCGCGGCCGTGAACTGCCGGGAGGCGAACATCTCCAGCGGGACCACCGGGTCGGCCGCCCGGTGTTCGCGGGCGACGAACCCGGCCAGCAGCGCGACCCCGCCGACCAGCCCGACCAGCACCGGGGCGGACGTCCAGCCGCTGGCCGGGCCGTCGATGAGCGCGAACACGACGCCGACCAGACCGGCGGTCACCAGGGCGCCGCCGAACAGGTCGGGCCGCCCGCGGACGTCGGGGTTGTGGCTCTCGGGGACGTGGCGCACCGCGACCACGACCACGACCGCGGCCAGCGGCAGGTTGATCAGGAAGATCAGCCGCCAGGAGAACGCCTCGATGAGCCAGCCGCCGAGGAAGGGTCCGGCGGCCGTGGCCACCCCGCCGAGCCCCGTCCACGCGCCGATCGCCCGGCCTCGGTCGGCCTCGTCGAACGACGCCTGCAGGATCGCCAGGCTGGCCGGGGTGAGCAGGGCCGCGCCGACGCCCTGCAGCGCCCGGGCGGCGACGAGGATCTCCACGTTCGGTGCCAGCCCACACACCAGGGACATCAGCGCGAACCAGACCACGCCGACCGCGAAGACCCGCCGCCGCCCGTAGCGGTCGCCGAGCGAGCCGCCGACGAGCAGCAGCCCGGCGAGCGCCAGCGCGTAGCCGTTGACCACCCACTGCAGGGCGGCAAGGTCGGCGTCGAACGCGCGCCCGAGTGCCGGCAGGGCGATGCCGACGACGGTCGCGTCGATCGACGCCAGTGCGGAGCCCAGCACCGCCGCCGCGACGACCCAGCGTCCCTGGCGGCCGGCGAGGGTCAGTCGGCCGACTTCGCCAGCTTCGACGGCCACCAGATCTTCTTCCCGATGTCGTAGCTGAGCGCCGGCACCAGGATGGAGCGGACGACGATCGTGTCCATGAGGACGCCGAAGGCCACCGCGAACCCGACCTCGGCGAGGAAGACCAGCGGCAGCACCCCGAGGACGGCGAAGGTCGCCGCCAGCACGACCCCCGCCGAGGTGATCACGCCGCCGGTGACGGACAGCCCGCGGACGATGCCGGACCGTGTTCCATGCTCGAGGGTCTCCTCCCGCACCCGGGTCATCAGGAAGATGTTGTAGTCGATGCCGAGGGCGACCAGGAACACGAAGGCGAACAGCGGGAAGCCCGGGTCGGCGTTGGCGAAGCCGAAGACGTGGTTGAACACCAGCGCGCTCACGCCGAGCGTGGCAGCGAACGACAGCACCACGGTGGCGATCAGCAGCAGCGGCGCGACGAGCGCCCGCAGCAGCACCCCGAGCACGATCAGGATGACGACCAGCACGATCGGGATGATCAGGTTCCGGTCGTGCGCGGACGCCTGCTGGGTGTCGTAGTTGATCGCCGACTGCCCGCCGACCAGGGCGTCGGCGCCCGCGATCGGGTGCAGCGCGGCCCGTAGCGCCTTGACCGTGTCGTAGGCCTCGGGCGTGTCGTAACGGTGGGTGATCGTCGCCTCGACGGCGATCCGCCCGTCGACCTCGGAGACCTGGAGGCTGGCGGGCAGGCAGCCGTCCGCCCCGGGCCGCAGCTGCGGGCTGCCCGTGGCGATCGCGCGGGCCACCTTGGCGTAGTCGATCTGGACGCACACCGCCCCGGGGTCGGTGGACACCCCCGGGACCTTCTCGGCGGCGGCGATGACCTCGTCCTTGCGGTCGACGCCGGCGGTGATCACCGCCGGCGCGCCGGAGCCCTGACTGAAGTGCGCGTCGAAGATCTCCTGGCCGAGGATCGCGTCGGGGTCGTTGGTGAAGCTGTCGGTCGTCGACAGGCCGTCGACCTTGAGCGTCGTCATCGCGCCGGCGCAGGCCAGCAGGACGATCGCGGTGGAGACCCAGGCCATCCGCGGCCGGCGCACCAGCCCGCCGGCGAAGCGCGCCCACACGCCGTGGCTGGCCAGGTCGGCCTGCTGGTCGAAGTGGGGGATGCGCGGCCAGAACACCCACCGGCCGCACAGCACCAGGAACACCGGCAGGAAGGTCAACATCACCAGCGCGGTGCAGGCGATGCCGATCGCGGTGACCGGCCCGAGGCTCTTGTTCGAGTTCAGCTCGCCCAGGTACAGGCACAGCAGGCCGAGCACGACCGTGACGGCCGACGCCGCGATGGCCGGCGCCGCACCGCGCCACGCGGTGATCATCGCCTCCACTCGGCTGGCGTGGGTGTGCAGCTCTTCTCGGTACCGGCTGACCAGCAGCAGCGCGTAGTCGGTGCCGGCGCCGATCACCAGGACGAACAGGATGCCCTGGCTCTGCCCGTTGAGCGTGAGCACGTCATGCTTGGCCAGCGGGTAGATGATCAGGACCGAGACCCCGAGGGCCAGCACCGAGCTGAAGAGCGGGAAGAACCACAGCACCGGGCTCCGGTAGACCACAAGCAGGATCACGATCACGACCAGGCCGGCGGCGAGCAGCAACACGCCGTCGATGCCCTCGAACGCCTCGATGAACGCCACCAGCAGGCCACCAGGCCCCGCGCTGTGCACGGTCAGGCCGTCGGGGAGGTCCTTCTTCGCGATGTCGACGACCGCGTTCTCGACGTCGACCAGCTCGTCGCCGGTGACCTCGACGTCGCCCTTCTTGCCGACGAGCGGGACGGAGACGTTGGCGGCGGTACCGTCGGTGGAGAACTGGGGATCGGCGGACTGGTCCGGGTCGACGCCCGGGACGGCGCGGAACGCCTCGGCGTCCGCGGCGATCTTGGCCTTGTCGGCGGCGGTCAGGCCGCTCTCGCGCTGGTAGACGATGAATCCCGGCAGCGTCTGGACGGACCGGAACTTCTCCGACTCGTCCGCCACCCGGGTCGACTCGGCCGACCCGGGCAGGAACGCGGCGTTGTCGTTCTTCTGCACCTCGGCGAGCTTGGCCTGGTACTGGCCGCCGAACATGCCCAGCAGCAGCCAGAGCACCGCCAGGCCCGCGAACAGGTAGAGAATCCGCGGCCGCCGCGCGCGGCCACCGCCACCGCCGGTTCCGTCGACGGTGGCCACCGCCGCGACGACCCCGGCCGGCAGATCCGACGCCGGCACGGGCGTGGACGCCGCAGGGGTGGCCGGCGCAGGGGTGGCCGGCGTGGGTTCGGGCGGCGTGGGCTTGTCCGCCGCGCTCACCGCGGCGGGACCGGCCGCATCGGGCGCCGTGCTGTCGGGTGCCGCGGTGTCGGCCGCGGCCTTGTCGGCCGACCCCTCGGCGGGCGCGGCCGGCCCGGAGGCCGCCGTGCCACCCGAGTGGTCGTCGTCCCGGGGGCCGGGCACGGCGTGAGACTCGTCGGTCTCCGTCGGCTGGGCTCCACCCTTGTCGCTCATCTCGCCGTCCTCGATGCAGGTGGCCTACCCGCGCGGCCGCCCCCACGGACGCACACAGGTGTGGTCCGGGGCATTGTGGCGTACCGTTCATCGGCCGTACGCCGCGCCCCGCCTCCTGTCCGTCACCGTCCGGCCCGGCTCAGTCCTCGCGGATCTGCTGGGAGAGGTACTCGGTCGCGCCGAGCTGGGAAATGAGCTCAAGCTGGGAGTCGAGCCAGTCGATGTGCTCCTCTTCGGAGGTGAGGATCTCTTCCAGGAGCACGGCCGAGCCGATGTCGTTCTTCGTGCGGCTCAGCACGATCGCCTCGCGCAGCGTGTCGACCGCGTTCGTCTCGTGGGTGCGGTCGAGCCCCAGCTGCTCGGGCACGGTCTCACCAATACGCAGCGTGTGCAGCCGCTGGAGATTGGGCAGTCCGCCCAGGTAGAGCACGCGGTGGATGAGCTTGTCCGCATGCTTCATCTCATCGATCGACTCGTGGTAGTAATGCTCTGATATATACCGATATCCCCAGTTACGCTGCATTCTCGAATGCAGAAAGTACTGGTTGATCGCGGTCAGCTCGTTCGTCAGAACAGCGTTCAGGCTCTCGACGATCTGTTCGTCGCCACGCACCGCCGGTTACCTCCGCGAGGGTCGCCCGGAGCCGCCCCCGGGACGACTCGGCCGACGTCCGGCAGCGATGTCGTCACCGGCGCGGCAGACGAACCCGACCACTCCGCGACGCAAGCTCGCGAGTGGTGCGGGAGGCCCTGCGGCCGGCGGCGGAGATCCACTCCGGGCCACCGAGATCACATCCCAGGAGGCCCCGGTGGGTCACTAGGCTGATCTGGCAACCGGACACCGCCGACGCGGCATCGCCTCGTCGAGCAGCTCGTCGATCTCCTCGAGACATCCGCCGCATCCCGTGCCGGCGTCGCACCTCGCACCGATCTCGTCAGCGTCATAGGCGCCCGCCGCGATGACGCTCCGTAGCGTCCGGTCGGAGACAGCAAAGCATGAGCAGACCAGCACCGCACCTCACCACGCCCGGACTGGCCGGCGTCGGAGCCGCCGGCAAACGTTTCTTCGCCGTTCCGGGAAACTCCGTCGCGCCAAGGATCAGGCTTAGCTAAGGCTTCCCTTATCGATAGAGTGCCACGGAACGGGCACCGGACGCAAGAGAGCCTTACCTACTTCACACACCTACCGCTAGCAACCGGGACCGACAGTGACCGCCGGGCACGCGATTCGCCATCACGCGAACGCTGCGCACAACCAGCGGCCACCGTCGAGGCCTGGCGACTCAGGCCTGGCTGGCCGGACGGTCCGTGCTCGACACCAGCGCGACCGCCGCGTCGGGCTCGGTGACCCGGAAGCTGAAGCTCTGCTCCAGGTACAGCTCGACCTCCTCGGCGGTGTGCGAGGAGTAGCCGACGGAGAGGTCCTGGCCCGACTCGAGGATGAAGTCACCGCCCCGCTGGCTCAGCACCACCGCGCCGCGCACCCCCGGAGCCCGCACCACAGGGCCGTCGAGGATCTGCTTGAGATGGTTGAGCAGCAGATAGCCGCCGTGCTCGGTGGCCTCCAGGATCGCGGTGTAGCCGTCCGGGTCGATGGCCAGCCCGTACGGCCCACCGATACCCGCCCGGCGCAGCAGGGCGACCGCCTTGGCGACCGTGCGCGGGTAGCTGTCGGTGTCGGCCCCCAGCTCAAGCACCGGGTGGGACGACGCCTCGGTGATGCCGATGATCCCCGCCTCGGCGTAGCCGTGGAAGACGACGGAGTTCTCGGTCGTGGCGACCCGGCGGGCCGCCTCCTCCAGCGCCGACAGGTCGATGTCGTCCGCGCCGCGGTCGATCGCGTCCAGCTCGCCGCGGTCGATGGAGAACGCCGCCCGCAGCTCCATCACGGGCAGGACCCGGCGCAGCCGGGCACGCACGCCCTCCCCCGGCGGCGCCTGCAGCGCCGTCACCCGGCCGATCGGCGTGGCCGAGTACGCCCACCCGTGCGGTCCGGCGAAGTCGATGAGCTTGCGGGCGGCGAGGTTGGTCGTGAGGCGGGAACGGGCCTCCTCGTCGACGGCCTTCCAGGCTTCCTCGCTCAGGGGCGCATGCCCACGCAGAAGATGGTTCACTCGCTCACACCTTTCAGGCTACCGATCCCCAGCGAGCCGTCCGCCGGCTCCGTGGCGCGCGCGGCCGCGTCGCCGTCGGGTCCCTCGTCGCTCATCGCCTCTTCCTCGACCTCCGTGACCGGGACCGAGGTGAACAGATACGTGCGCAGCTGCGAATCGAGGACGGGGTCGCGGCGACGCAGCCACTCCAGCGTCATCGCCGCGTGTTCCTTCTCCTCGTCCCGGTTGTGCGCCAGCACCGCGGCCAGCTCCGGATCCGTGGCCGCCTGCACCCGTTGGTCGTACCAGTCGACCGCTTCCAGCTCTTCCATCAGCGACGTGATCGCCCGGTGGCGATCGACGACGCCGGGCGTGAGCGCGTCCGCCGGCTCGTGTAGCCCCATACTTGAGTCGCCCATACGGCACTACCTACCACGCCCGGGCCCACCAACCCGCCGGGACGGCATCGGTTCACGAACAGTCGACGTCCCGGTATGAGGCGATACGTCCAACTTTGTTCGTCACCGGGCGCTCGCCGGAGCCCCGGCGGACGCTCGCAGGACCTCCGCTGGACACCTACCGGACCTCCGGTGGACAGCGGTTGCGGACGTTCGCCAGACGCGGGCTCGGACGTCCTCGGTGTTCGGTGCTCGGTGCTCGGAGGAATCAGTCGGCGACCGGTGTCACGTCGACCCGGCGGTTCGCCGCGCGGCCGGACGTGCTCGCGTTGTCCGCGATCGGCTGATCCGGGCCGAAGCCGGCCGCACGGATCCGCTCCGCGGGAACCCCCCGCATCACCAGGTACTCGCGCGCGACGCGGGCCCGGTCGATCGAGAGCGCCTGGTTGAGGGCCCGCGGACCGGTGCTGTCGGTGTGCCCGCCGACGATCACCGTCAGGTCACCGGGCAGCAACGCGCGGGCCACCTTGTCCAGACCGGAGCGCGTCGAGGCGCCGAGGACGGTGTCACCCACCGGGAAGGTGAGGGCAGTGCCGTCGAGCGCCGCCCGCAGCGCCGCCCGGGTGCTGTCCGCGCTGCCAGCGGCGGCCCGCCCGGCGCCGCCGGTCGTGCCGGGCGCCGGCGCGGTCGCCGGGGCCGGGGTCGGGGTCGGGGTCGGCGCCGACCGTGGCGCGGTGGCCGGGGCCGGCGCGGCCGGCCGGAGGATCTCGCCCGTCGCCGGGTCGAGGGCCACGGTGGCGCCCGAGCCGACGGCAAGCCGGTTCTCCAGGGACGCGCCAGGGATCGACTGCCGGGCCGCGGCCAGGACCGCCGCCCCGATCGACGCCCGTGCCGCGTCGTCGGGGGCGCTCCCCCACAGCACGACCGACGAGCCGTCGATCGTCACCGAGCGGACGCCCGGCCCGGTGCCCAACGCCCTCGCCACGTCACCGAACGCCTCCACGGCCGGCGTCGCGACCCGCGGGTCGACCGTGACCGTCGCGGAGACGACGCCGCCGGCGGCGTCCGCCGCCGCGCCCAGCAGGGCGGCCCGGGTCGCACTGTCCGGCACGGTCGCACTCAGCACCACCCCGGCCGGCGCCCGGCCGGCGCGCTGCTCCACCCCGACCACGAGGGGCTGCGCCGGCTCCGAGGCGATGACGGCGTCCGCGGCCAGCCGGACGGAGCTGCTGCCCGAGACGGCGGCCGCCGCCGCCGCCCGGCGGGCGTCCTCGGCGCTGTCGAAGCGGCCGTGCAGCACGATCTCCCGGCCCTCGGCGCTGACCCGCACCTGGGTGGCGCCCGCGGAGCGGACGGCGTCCGCCGCCCGGCCGGTCAGGTCATTCTCGATCGGCCCGCGCCGCAGCCAGAGCGCCCCCAGCCCGAGCAGCAGCCAGGCGATGATCAACGAGACGGCGAACGCCACCAGACGGGGGCGCCGCGGGAACGCCACCGCGGGCGAGGACATGGATGCTCCGTGCTCGATGTCGAACGGGACGGTGGAACAGGCCTGTCGGACGGGACTGTCGTGCGGGATGATCTGTAGCCGTGCCGAGCAGGATCACGAGGAGCCCGCCCGGGGCGCGGCGCCGACCCGGCCAGACGCCCGGCAACCCGGCCGGCGACGCGGATCATCGCAGCGCAAAGCAACTTTCGCACATCCCCGACATCGGGAACGCACCGGGGGAAGGTGGCGAAAAAACTACCGATCGGACGGCCACGGAACGCCACCCGCCCGCAGGGCCTACCGGCGGCCCGGCGGGCCACCGACCCCCAGCCACCAGCCTTGAGCCAGGCTCCCGGTCAGCCCGAGGCCTGGCCCACGTCAGGCTCCAGGCCCGGGCGCCCGGCCACCTTGGTCCCGGCGGCCCTGTCGGCGGCGGCCCTGTCGGCGGTCGCCACGTCGGCCGTCGCCGTCTTCGCCACGTCGGCCGTCGCCGTCTTCGCCACGGCAGGCCGGTGCACCGCGGCGGTGGCCGGAGCGGGAGTCGGCGGAGCCTCAGCCGGCCGGCGTCGGCCGCGGGCGGTGATGGCCAGCGAGAGCAGCGTGCTCACGCCGAGCACCGCCCAGCCGGCGACGGCGTCCAGGATGTAGTGGTTCGAGGTTGCCATCACGACGAACA
The DNA here is from genome assembly GCF_004337455.1 of Parafrankia sp. BMG5.11. Lineage (NCBI taxonomy): Bacteria > Bacillati > Actinomycetota > Actinomycetes > Frankiales > Frankiaceae > Parafrankia > Parafrankia sp. BMG5.11. The sequence continues at coordinate 32,215 of NZ_SJXI01000016.1, forward strand.
CGGTCGCAGCGGGATAGAGACAGCCGATCACTCGAACGAGGGGTGTGCGGGCGAAACGGGCCAGCATGAAGCCGCACCACAGCGCCCACGCGCAGTGCAGCGAGGGCATGGCCGCGTACTGGTTGGCCAGCCCCTCGAGGCCGTTCGGAGCGGCGCTGGCGCCGCCGCTCCACCATCCCCATCCCTCGAAGTGCGACATCGTGTCGACATACGAGGTGCCGGGCAGGAGCCGGGGCGGGGCGGTGGGGAACAGGAAGAAGCCGCACAGCGAGATCAGGGTGGTGAAGACCAGGGCCCACCGGGCCCGGATGTAGCGGCCGGGGTGGCGACGGTACATCCAGACCAGCAGCGCCGGCGTGACGACGAAGTGCAGGGTCGAGTAGTAGTAGCAGGAGGCGACCGCCAGCGGCGGGATGCTCTGCAGCCACCGGTTGAGGCTGAGCTCGATGTCGAGGTGCAGGTGCTGCTGCAGGCGGAGGATGTCCCAGCCCATGTCGGTCGCGGCGCCGACCGACGAGCCCGCCACGCCACGGGTGGCCGTGTAGACGTAGTAGAGCCCCACCAGGACGACGGCCTCGACCCACAGCCTGGGCAGGCCGGTCGCCGGGTTGCGGAACCGGCCTGTCCCCGGAGGCGTCGGCAGGCCCGCCGGCGCCTCCGCGCGACGTTCCCGGTCCACCCGCTCCCCCCGGTCCATCCGATCCGTCCCGTCGCTCCGCGCCACCCCGCCGGCGGTAGCGGCCCCGCCACTCCGAGCCGCCCCGTCGCTCGGAATCGTCAGATCGTTCTCCTCCGGCAGACCGGCACGGTCCGCTTCATCCACGCGGGCCGCGTGACTGTCCGGGTCCGTTGGAGCTTCCCGTTCCGCACGACTGTCCCGGTTCGTCCGATCCACCACGCCTCGACTTCCGGTCCGTCCGCCATCGTCACCCCGTCCAGCTTGCGCCGTCCAGCCAATCACGGACGGCAGATCTCGAACGACGAGGGCGGGTGGCCACGGAGACGTTCCTCCGTGGCCACCCGCCCTCGGTGCGGGAGCGGCTGCCGGTCAGGTCCGACCGGCGGGCAGCCCCGCGCCGGGCGCAGCGCCCGCCAGCGCACCGCTGGCCGCGGGCTGGTCAACGGGCAACGCGCTGCCCGCCTTCCAGATGTCCCACGGGACGGACCACTCATTGCCGAGCTGCCGGGTATCCGCCGGGCGACCGGTGTTGCTGATGTCGATGATGTCGCCGAACTGACTGAAGTTGTAGAACCACTGCGCGTCCGCCGGGGAGGCGTTCACGCACCCGTGCGAGACGTTCGCCCGGCCCTGCGACGCCACTGACCACGGAGCGGAGTGCACGTACTGCCCACCGCTGGTGTAGTGGACGGCCCACTGCACCTCTTCGTAGTAGTACTCCGGGTGGCCCTTCGGCACGCCGACCGTCGCCGAGTCCATGATCACCATCGGGGCCTTGCCCAGCACGTTGTGCGGGCCCTCCATGGTCAGGAACCCGGGCTTGCCACCGCTGATCGGCATGGTCCGCACGAGCTGGTCGTTCTGGAACACCTGCATCACGTGGGTGGCCGCGTCGACCTTGCTGATCTGGGCGGCCCCGATCGCGAAGTCCATCGAGCGGTCCTTGACCCCGATCCAGCCGGTGCCGGAGTCGAAGCCCGCGAGGTTGGCCTCCACGTGCACCTTCGTCCCGGGCGCCCAGTACTGCTGCGGGCGCCACACGGCCATCCGGTCCGACATCCAGTTCCAGGCGCCGAGGACCGGCGGGTCGGCGTTCACCGCCAGGCGGCTCTGCACCGCCGCGCGGTCCTTGACCGGAGCGCTGAAGGTCAGGCTGATCGGGGCGCCGACCCCGACGGTCTGACCGGCGACCGGCTCCCACGACACCTTGAACGCCTTGTCCGGGACGCCGGTGGTGAAGCTCGACGTGATGTTCCTGGTGCCGTCCAGCCCCTGGACCGGCGCGGTGGCCGCCTGGATGTCGTAGCGGGTGTCGGAGAACAACCCACCCGCGGACGTCCAGGTCCGGCGGTCGGCGGAGAAGGTCCCCTCCAGCGTGCCGGGGTCGGTCTTCTCCGTCGGGCTCGCGCCGCGGGCCACGGTCACCGACGCCAGCGGCGCGTTGCTCTTCACCACGATCGACTCGGTGAGCGCGATGCCGGCAGCGCCGTCGGCCGGGGTCACCGTCACGGTCGGCACGGCCGGGCGCGGTGGCTCGTTCTGGGCCGGGCCGGCGCCCCCGCCGCCCCCGGAGGAGCAGGAAGCCAGGACCACGGCCGCGGCGAGCACGCCGGAGGCCGCGGCGAGCCGCGACCGGATGATCCCGGCGGGCCGCACGGCCTCCGACCGGCGCCGGACCAGCGGACGGCGGGTGGCGGGCGAGCACCTCCGGTCGGAGGCCCGATCCTGATCAGAACCGGAACCGGACGGAACGGCGCCTCGGGGCGCGCGTATCAAGCTCATCATCGAGCGGGACATGCGTGGCCTACTTCCGAAGACCGAACCGGTGAGGCGGGGCAACGCATCGCGCCGGTTCGTGGCTTGCCGGACAGCGGGCCGCCGTGACCTGCGGACACCGCGCGGAGTGCGGGGATGACGAAACGCGATGTCACCACGGAAAGCGACGCCTTGGAAGCAGAATGTGCGCTCGCTCGACCACTCACGAGCGGACCGTACCCACAGCCCAGAACCACGTCCCGTCGATCACGGGAAAACCCCACCACACTCGCCGGACAACTACTTTTCGTCAATACTTCGACTGCGGAGAGCGACACTCTCCGGCTAGCTGCCATAAACCCCTCCCACGCCGGTTGATCCGACGCACGACTCTTATCCGACGTTGCGCGCCAAGGCTGCACCGGGCCCGACACGGAAGCCCCTCACCGCCACATTGTCGGTAATCAGACAGCGATGGCAACGATAAGTGCCACAAAAATCACGGAACGAAGCCAGCCTTTCGTGCCATGCGACGGATACGCCGGCACCGGCCCACCGGCCGGCGCCCGAACGCGCGCTCCACGGCTGCCATCCGCCGGGACGGCGGGCCCACCCGGGAGAGATCAGCCGCGCCCGATCGGGAAACGGCGCCGAAACGGTCCCCCAACCGAACCGCACCCGCGGTCGCACCAGAATGGGGCGTCCGGCGGTCGGGGCCGGGCCGTGGCACCGCCACGGCCGGTGCGCCACGACCGGTGCGCCACGGCCCCGCCCGGCCCGCCCCGCTCGATCACGGAAGGTGCTCATGGCCATCGTTCTCGGACCGAACCAGTACGGCAAGGCCGAGGTACGGCTCGTCCACGTGGACCGGTCCACACCGGCGCACCGGATCACCGACCTGACGGTCTCCACCGCGCTGCGCGGCGACTTCACCGCCGCCCACACCCGCGGCGACAACAGCCACGTTCTCACCACCGACACCCAGAAGAACGTCGTGTACGCCTTCGCCCGGGAAGGCGGCGTAGGCGAGATCGAACAGTTCGCGAGCCGGCTGGGACGGCATTTCACGACCACCGCCGACTGGATCACCGGGGCGCGGATCGAGATCGAGCAGCACGAGTGGGAACGGATCACGGTCGACGGGCGGGAACACGACCACTCCTTCGTCCGGTCGGGACGCGGAACACGAACGACCGTGGTCACGGTGGAGGCGGACGCCGTCCACGCCGTGTCCGGACTCGCCGGGCTGGTCGTTCTCAGGTCAACCGGCTCGGAGTTCCACGGATTCCCGCGCGACCGGTACACCACCCTGGCCGAGACGTCCGATCGAATCCTCGCCACCGAGGTCACAGCGCGGTGGCGTTACCTGGACGCGGACGGCATGTCCGGCGCCGACTTCGCGCGTCTCGCCGCCGGGATACCGCGCGCGCTCGTCGAGACCTTCGCGGCCGAGCACAGCCTCGCGCTGCAGCAGACCCTGCACCAGATGGGCGAGGCCGTCCTCACCGCTTTCCCGGAAGTCGCCGAGATTCGCATGTCGATGCCGAACAAGCACCATTTCCTGGTCGACCTGGAACCGTTCGGCCTGGACAACCCGAACACCGTCTACCTGGCCGCGGACCGTCCCTACGGGCGGATCGAGGGCACGGTGCGGCGCGACGACGTCCCGGAGGCCCCCGCCGCCTGGTACGGCACGCCCGGCTTCTGCTGAGCCGCCCTGTTCCCGCTGAGCCGGCCGGCTTCGCCTGAGCCGGCCGGCCTCCGCTTCCGCCGTCAAGCCGGCGGGCTCAGGCCGGGGTGATGATCACCCTGTCCCCGGGTACCAGCCGCAGGCTGCGCGCCGCGTCGCCGTCCCGGCGGGCCACCGCGACCAGACCGCCCGAATCCAGGTAGAGCACCAGCTCCCCGGGCTCGACGGAGCCGAAGGTGACGCCGACGGCGAGCTCCACCGGCCCCGCCGGCCCGGGCACGAGCTCGGGCTCCCCCACGGCTCGCCGCTCGCCGGACGGCCGGATCTGCCCGCCGGTCGGCGGAACCCGGTCGCCGGACGGCCGGGCCCGCTCGGCGGTCAGCCGGACCCGGTCGCCGGGCCGCAGGCCGGCCTGGGTGAGCAGCTCCGCCGCCGCGGCCAGTGCCACGTTGCCGAAGCCGTCCACGGTCAGGACATCCGCCTCCAGCCGGGACCCGGCGGGCCCGCGCAGCACGCGGGCGAACGGCTCGGGCAGCCGCACCACGGACGCGGGATCGATCCGCTCGCCCAGCGCGTCCAGGGGGCGGCCGGTGGCCAGCGCGGCCGCCGCCGGCGCGAAGACGTCCCGGCCGTGGAAGGTCGCCGGGATGCCCTCGGGCATGGTGAGGTCCACCGCCGCCAGCAGCCCGCCCAGGGCCTCTGCGGCGGGCACGAGCAGCCCGTTGTCGGGGCCGACCACGAACCCACCGGGCGTGCGCGCGGCGAGCGCCCGCCGGGAGGTGCCGACCCCCGGATCGACCACGGCGACGTGGACCCCACGCGGCAGATGCCGCACCGTGGAAGCGAGGACCGCGGCCCCGCGCCGGACGTCCCCGCGCGGCACGAGGTGGGTCACGTCCACGATCGGCACCCCCGGGGCCAGCCGGAGCAGGACGCCGTGGCACGCGGCGACGAAACCGTCCAGCAGGCCGTAGTCGGTCGTCAGGCTGACGCAGCTCATGCCGCCCGAGCGTGCCAGAAGGCGCGCCGGCGGGAGGCGGGGCACGCTTCTCGTCCACCCCGGGTCTGTCTCCGGGGTCCGGCGTCAGATCGCGCTCCGGGGTCCGGCGTCAGATCGCGCCGACGGCGCGCAGGTCGGCGATCTCGGTCGGGTCGAGGCCGAGTTCGCCGAGGATGCGGTCGGTGTGCTCGCCGAGCGCGGGCACCGGGCCAAGACGGGCGTCCTCCCCGGGGAACTCGACCACCGGCCGGGTCTGGCGCACCGGGCCGACCGGCGAGCCGACCTCGACCCAGCGCCCGCGGGCGGCGAGCTGGGGGTGGGCGAGCACGCCGGCGACGGTGCTCACCCGGGCGTACGCCACCCCGGCCGCGGCAAGGCCCGCCTCCAGCTCGGCCGTGCCCAGGGTGGCGACGACAGCGGCGACCACGGCGTCGGTGCGCTCCCGGTTCCGCACCCGGGCCTGGTTCGTCGCGAAGTCGGGGTCGTCCGCCAGTTCGGGGCGGCTCAGCGGGCCCCGGGCGAGCCGCGCCCACTCTCCGTCGTTCTGGACGCCGATGAGCACGTCGTCGCCGTCCGCCGTCCGGAAGGCCTCGTACGGCGCGATCGACTGGTGGCCGATCCCGGACCGGGCCAGCTCGACCCCGGTGTGCTCGACGGTCTGCACCGGGTAGCCCATCCATTCGGTGAGGGCGTCGAGCATGGCGATCTCCAGCACGGCGCCGGCGCCCGACCGCTCCCGGCGCAGCAGCGCGGAGAGCACACCCTGGATCACGTAGCTGCCCGCGGCGACGTCACCGGCGGCGAACCCGGCCTTGGCGGGATGGTCCGGGGTGCCGGTGACGGCGATCAGGCCCGCCTCGGCCTGGACAAGCATGTCGTAGGCCTTCCGCCCGCGGTAGGGGCCACTCGGGCCGTAGCCGGACAGGTCCACCGCGACGAGCTCGGGACGGCGGGCGACGAGCGTGGCCGCGTCGAGGCCCAGCCGCGCCGCGGCTCCCGGCCCGAGATTCTGCGCGACGACGTCGGCGCGCTCGATGAGACGATCGAGCACGGCCCGGGCGCGGGGCACCTTCAGGTCGAGGGTCAGCGACTCCTTGGAACGGTTCAGCCAGGAGAAGTGGGCCGACATCCCGCCGCGCACCGCGCGGTCGTAGTCGCGCGCGAAGTCCCCCTGCCCCGGGCGCTCCACCTTGATCACCCGGGCGCCCAGCTCGGCCAGGTGCCGGGTCGCGAACGGCAGCGCCACGGCATGCTCCAGGCTGACGACGGTCACACCCGCGAGCGGAAGCACACCGGCCAGGCTAGCGGCCCGGCCGGGCCTCACCGTCGACGATCCGGCCGTTGACAACCTCGCCGTCCACGACCTCGCCGTCGACAACCTCGGCGTCGACAACCTCGGCGTCCACGACCTCGGCGTCCACGACCTCGGCGTCGGCGGCCTTGCCGTCCTGGAAGCCGCCGTCGACGAGGTCACCGTCCAGCACATCGGCGTCGACGATCCGGTGGCCGCCCGCGGCGAGGGCGCGGGGCTCGTCGCCCGCGGTGGTCTTCGGGGCGAAGCCGGCCTGCCGGCGGTCCGAGCGCGCCGGGCCGCCGTTGGCGATGACGACCGCGATCCACGGAAGGATGATGGCGAGGCCCACGGCGACGAGCCGCAGCCACCCGGTGAACACGACGACGGCCAGCACGAAGCAGACCACCCGGACCAGCATCGTCAGGATGTAGCGCTGCTCCCGGCGCCGGATCTCCGCCGGCCGGGCCTCCTCCGCCGAGGTGATCAGCACGGGCTCGGCCCGCCGCCACCTCACACCGATCGCCCGCTCACAGTGCCCACTGCCCGCTCACGACGTCCATGGCCCGCTCAACGCCCATCGCCGAGGATCCGGAGCGGGACGGTCGTCCCCTCCTGGCGACATCCTGCCCACGCGGGCGCGGACGGAACAACGATCCCCGTCGCGAGATCCGACACCTGGAAGAGTTCCCACCCCACCAATCTGTGTCCGAATGTTTACGCGGTGGACGGATGATGGTCCTCGCCTGGGCGCTGGTCGCTGCCACCGTGCTCGTGTGCGAGTCGCCGTGGTCAGTGAGTCGTTTCTACCCCAGGTCGACGGCGTGACGAACTCGGTGTGCCGGGTGCTGGAGCATCTGCGCGACACCGGTCACGAGGCGCTCGTCGTCGCCCCGGCGCCGGCTCCGGCCGCCCGCCGGACCGCCCCGCGCAGCTACGCCGGGGCCCCGGTGCTGTGGAGCCCGTCAGCGCCGATGCCCGGCTACCCCGAGTTCCGCTTCGCGACCCCGTGGCCGGGGCTGGCCGCGGCGCTGCGCGAGTTCCGCCCGGACATCGTCCACCTTGCCGCCCCGGCCGGCCTGGGCGCCCAGGCCGCCTACGCCGCGCGCCGGCTGGGCGTACCGAGCATCGCCGTCTACCAGACCGACATCGCGGCGTTCGCGACCCGCTACGGGCTCTCCGCGGCCGAGCGGACGATCTGGCGCTGGCTGGCCAGCGTGCACCGCCTCGCCGCCCGCACGCTGGCGCCGTCCTGGGACGCGGTGGACACCCTGCTCGCCGAGGGCGTGCAGCGGGTCGCCCGCTGGAGCCGGGGCGTCGACCTCGAGCGCTTCCACCCCGATCACCGCGACGAGCGGCTGCGGGCCGCCCTGGCGCCGCGCGGCGAGGTCCTCGTCGGGTATGTGGGACGGCTCGCCCGGGAGAAGCGCGTCGAGCTGCTCGCCGGCATCGCCGACCTGCCGGGGGCGCGACTCGTCGTCGTCGGCGACGGGCCCTGCCGGCCGGCGCTGACGAGGGCGCTGCCCGGGGCGGCGTTCCTGGGCTTCCGCACCGGCGCCGACCTGTCGGCCGCCGTCGCCAGCCTGGACGTCTTCGTCCACACCGGCACGCATGAGACGTTCTGCCAGGCGGCGCAGGAGGCGAAGGCCAGCGGGGTCGCGGTCGTGGGGCCGGCGGCCGGGGGGCTGCTCGACGTCATCGAGCACGAGCGGACCGGCCTGCACTACACGCCCGGCGACCCGCACGCACTGCGCCGCGAGGTCACCCGGCTGGTCGAGGACGGCGAGCTGCGGGCCCGGCTGGCGAGCGCGGCGCGCGCCTCGGTGGCCGGCTGCGACTGGTACGCCATCGGCGACGAGCTGCTCGGGCACTACCGGGACGTGCTGGGCACCGCGCAGCCCGCGGCCGGGCGGCGCCACCGCCTGCCCACCCGGCTCACCCGGGCCCGCCGCGGGCCCGGCGGCACGCGGATCGCCGGACCGGCGGAGGCCGCGCGCCCCGCGTGGACGGCGATGACACCGATGACCGCGGTGCCGGCGCTCGCCGTGACGACCGCGACGACCGCGACTGCGACGACCGCGACGACCGACGGGTGGCCAGGATGAGGATCGTGCAGGCGGCGAGTTTCGTCGCGCCGGCGTCGGGCGGCATCCGGACGACGCTGCGGCACCTCGCCGCGGGGTACGCGGGGGCCGGCCACGAGGTGGTGCAGATCGTCCCGGGCGCCGCGGACGGAGAGGAGCGCACCGCACACGCGCGGATCATCACCCTGCGCGCGCCGCTGCTGCCCGGCACCGGCTACCGGGTGCTGGCCGAGCCGTGGCGGGTGGCCGCGGTGATGGAGCGGGAGCGCGCCGACCGGATCGAGATCCACGACCGCGCGACGCTGCGCCCGCTCGGCCGGTGGGCCCGCCGGCAGGGCGTCCGCTCGCTCGTGGTCAGCCACGAGCGGCTCGACCGCCTGCTGGGCCTGTGGACGCCCGCTCCGCTGCGCGGGGTGCTGCCGGTCCGGGCCGCGGCCGACCGGTCGAACCGGGCGCTCGCCGCGGGCTTCGACACCGTGGTCGCGACGACGGGGTGGGCGGCCACCGAGTTCGTCCGGATCGGCGCGCCGAACCTGAGCCAGGTCCCGCTCGGCGTCGAGCTGGACCGCTTCCAACCGGCCAACCACGACCGCACGCTGCGCCGCGCGTTCGCCCGGGACCGGGAGATCCTGATCGTCGCGGCGACCCGGCTCTCCCCGGAGAAGCGGGTCGACATCGCGCTCGCCGCGGTGGCCGAGCTGGTGCGCCGCCGGGTGCCGGTACGCCTCGTCATCGCCGGTGACGGAGCCAGCCGCGCCCGCCTGGAACGCCTCGCCGCGGGCCTGCCGGTGGCCTTCCTCGGGTTCGTCGCCGACCCGCGGCGCCTCGCCGGCCTGCTCGCGACCGCCGATCTGGCCTTCGCCCCGGGCCCGATCGAGACGTTCGGCCTGGCCGCACTGGAGGCGATGGCCAGCGGGACGGCGCCGGTCGTCCACCACGCGAGCGCGCTCGCGGAGCTCGTCGCCGACCCCGCCGGCGACGGGGCCGCCGGGACGAGCGCCGCGGGAACCGGGTTCACGTTCGCCGACGCCGCTCTCGACCTGCTGTCGATCGACCCCGACCGCCGACGGGACGCCGCCCGGGCCCGCGCCGAGCGGTTCCCGTGGAGCGCCACCATCGACGGGTTCCTGCGCTGCCACGACCTGCCCGCCGCGTCCCCCGCGGTGGACGCGACTCCCGCGGCCGGTCCGGTCTCGGGCCCCCTCGCGGCCTGACGCCACGACGCCGCCGTGGACGACACCGCCGTGAACGACGACCCGCGCACCGTGCCGACGCGCCCGCTCCGCCTGGTCCGCCCGGACGGCGCCCTCGGCTTCGTCGCGCTCGGCGACAGCCTCACCGCCGGCCTGGGCGACGGAGTCAGCATGGGCCGCGACCGCGGGCCGGGGGCGCTGGCCGGCCGCGGCTTCGCGGCGCTGCTCGCGGCGGCGCTGGCCCCGCCCGGGCTCGTCCACTACGAGAACCTGGCCCGCACGGGCGCGACCGCCCGGGACGTCCGCGTCCGCCAGCTCCCCGTGGCCCTGGCGCTGCGGCCCGCGCTGGCCTGCGTGGTCGCCGGCATGAACGACGTCTTCAAGCCGACCTTCGACCCGCTGCGGCTGCGCCAGGACATGGTGTGGAGCATCGGCCGGCTGCGCACCGACGGCATTGTCGTGCTGACCGCGCGGCTGCCCGATCCGGGTGGTCTGCTGCCGCTGCCCGGCCCGATCGAGCGGCTGCTCGCCGAGCGGGTCGGACATCTCAACGCGGCGGTCGACGCCGCCGCCGCGCGCGACGACGGGGTGCTCGTCGTGGACCTCGGCCGGCACCCGGCCGTCCGCCGGCGCTCCACCTTCGACGTCGACCTGGTGCACCCGGGACCGCACGGACATCGCCTTATCGCAGGGGCCTTCGCCGAGAAGCTGCGGGAGACCGGGATGGCTGTCGGCGAGCTGCCGGACCCCCGGCACGTGCCCCCGCCGCCGGGAACCGCGGACCACCTGCGCTGGGTCGCCACGATCGGGATTCCCTGGCTGCTGGGCCGCGCGCACGCCCCGCGGCGTGATTTGCGTCCGCGAAACCACGGTTTCCGGCGACTCGGTACCGCGTTTGGCCGGTGAATTCCCTACGGTAGGCATGTGCTTGCCGACCTGCCCGCTTCCCCGCGCTCCGGCGTCCTCGCCGGCTGGGGCAACGCCTGGCTGGCCGGACTCGTCGGCCTCGACGACGTCATCACCCAGGTTCACGAGGCGCTGGGCGGCAGTGCGCCGCACACCGTCGGTGACGAACCTCTGGTCCTCGGCCTCGGGGCGCTGCGCCGCGCCGGAGCCGAACGGATGCGCCTGGTGCTCCCGGTGCCCGGTGACGTGAGCGGCCTGCCGGGTCCGCCCGACGTGAACAGGGACGCGCTCACCGCCGGCGAGGCGCTGGTGGTGATCGGGCCCACGCCCCCGCTCGTCCTCGTGCCGTCCGTGATCGTGCACGGCCCGGCCGTCGAGGGCGGCCTGGAGTCCGTGCACTGGCGGGTGCTGCGGGCCGGCCGGGTTCCACCGCCACCCGCCGGGCTGCGCGCCGCCGACCACGAGCTGTCGGTCGCGATCAGGCAGACCACGGCGGCGCTGGTGGACCTCGACATCGCCAGCGCCCGGCCGGAGGTGCTGGCCCTGCTGCGCGACCGCGGCGAGCCCGAGCCCGGCCCCGGGCTGGGGCCGGGCTACCCGCCGAACGCGCACGCCCTGCTCGCCCGCGCCGAGCGGCTCGCCGAACTGCTGGAGCTCGCCGCCCGCGACGACGGCGCCGCGGTCACCGCGACCGAGGTCAGCCGCCGCTCCGCGGCCCTGCGGGGCCTGTCCGGCGCCGTCCGGCGGGCCTACGAGGCGGCCTACGACGCCTTCGACCCGGCCTACGCCAGCCACTGATCCGCTTGGTTTCTTCCTCGCCGTTTCGGGGGTCGATGGCGGCGGATTCCGGCCCGAAAGGGCGAGCAGGAAGCTAAAGGGCGAGCGGGCCGTGATGGGCGAAGACCGAGGTGGCCATCGGCGGTGGGGATCGCCGGTACCCGACGGGGCCCGGCGGCCTTGCCCCTGCGCGGGCTCAGTTCAGGCGCGGGCAGAAGTGGCCGGACGGGCCGTCGGGGCGGCCGCAGAGCACGCACGGCGGGCGGCCGGCGGCCACGATGCTGCGGGCCCGTTCGATGAAGGCCTTGGTCTGCTCGATCGAGAGGCCGACGCGCAGCGAGTCGACGTCGCTCTCGGTGTCGGTGATCCGCGGCTCGCTCGAGGCGAGTCCGGCGGCCTCGACGAACACCCGGTGCCCGTCCCACGACACCGTCAGCTGGCCGAGGTGGAAGTCCTCCTCGAACGGGGCGTCGAGGGGGGCGAGGTCGACCTCGACGTCGGAGGCGGCCGGCAGCGCGATCCCCTGGGTCTGACCCACCTGGCCGAGCAGGGCCGTCAGCCCTTCGGCGAGCGCCGTCACCTCGGTCTTCTCCAGACCCACCGTGACGAGTTGCCCACGAGCCGCCGCCTGGAGGAAGAACACGCGGTCACCGGGCTGCCCGACGGTCCCGACCACGAACCGCTCCGGCGGGTCGAACACAAATCGCTGCATGTCTCGGATCGCTCCGTCTTATTCGCCTGCGGGGTGAGAGTCGGACCGCGACGTACCTGCCCGCTCATCCACCAGTATCGTCGCTTCGTTGCGCGGTTCACCATGCCGGGAGCGCTCCGCGTTCGCCGGCCTGCCCGGCTGTGACGCCGTCACGCCGGAACGTGCCGGGCCGTGCGCGCACAGATCCGCCGGGACACCGGCGGCCGCCGGGCGCCGAGCGCCCGGGTCACAGCAGTGCAGCGGGCAGACGTCGTGCGACGGCCCCTCGCCGCTCAGCGCGGGCCGCTCCCACTCGGGGGAACGGCGCTCGGCGACCAGATCGGCCACCATCGCGACGAAGCGGGGATCCGTGCCGACGGTACCCGCCCGGGCGACCGCCAGGCCGCGTTCCGAGGCGGTGCGCACCGCCTCGACGTCGAGATCGTAGACGACCTCCATGTGGTCGCTGACGAAACCGACCGGCACGATCACCGCGGCGCGCGCGCCGCCGTCCGCGAGCGCCGCCAGGGCGTCGTTGACGTCCGGTTCGAGCCAGGGCACGCTCGGTGGGCCGCTGCGGCTGCAGTAGGCGACCTGCCACTCGTGCCGGGTACCGACGCACGCGGCGACGCGCTGCGCGATCACACCGGCGGCCGCGCGGAGCTGGCGCTCGTAGGCTCCGCCGTCCGGCCCGCTCGCGGCCGCCTGCGAGCGGGGCAGCGCGTGGGCGGTGAACACCAGCCGGGCCTCGTCGCGCACCGCCACCGGCAGCGTCGCGAGCGCCCGCACGCAGTGGTCGACCATCGGCTCGACGAATCCCGGGTGGTCGAAGAACAGCCGCAGCTTCACCAGGTCGGGGGCGCCCGGGCCGACCTGCTCCAGGGCCGCCGCCAGATCCTCCCGGTACTGCCGGCACCCCGAGTAGGACGCGAACGCGGACGTCACGAAGCAGGCCGCCCGGCGCACGCCGTCGGCCCGCATGCGCGCCACGGCGTCGGCGAGGTACGGCTGCCAGTTCCGGTTGCCCCAGTACACGGGCATCGGGGCCAGCCGCTCCCGCAGCGAGGCGAGCAGCGCCCGGTTCTGGTCGTTGATCGGGCTGCGCCCACCGAAGCGGTCGTAGTGCGCCGCGACCTCGGCCAGCCGCGCCTCGGGCACGCCGCGGCCGCGGGTCACGTTGCGCAGGAACGGCAGGACGTCCTCCGGCCCCTCCGGACCGCCGAAGGAGACGAGCAGCAGCGCGTCCACGTCGATCCCGCGGCCGTGGCCGGCGGCGTCCGTCGGCACCGTCATGTCCCCTTTCCGTGTACGTCGCCCCCGTCGTACGTCGTACGTCGCGCCCGTCCGCCAGCCGGGTCCGCGCCGTCAGCGCGGCACCCGGCCCCGGATCTCGTCGAGGTACGTCGGGAAGTACCGCGAGATCGTCGACAGGTCGAACGAGCGCAGGATGTCGCCCGCAGGCTCGCGGGCCAGCAGGAACGCGAAGGACTCCCGGACGAGGGCGGTCAGCGCCGCGTCGTCGTCCGGATCCAGCCCCAGCGCGTCGACGACCTCGTCGTCCACCCGGACGGCGTAGGAGAACGCCAGCCCGTGCGCCCCGGGCGCGGTCTCCTCGGCGACCTCGACCGCGTAGCCGCGGCCTCCCCGCGACTCGACCCTGATCATGCTCACGGCGCCACCTCCACCGGCCCTCGCGCACCCGGCCCTCGCGGCGCTCCGGCGCGCCGCGCTGGGGGACGGCCGCCCGCCCGCCCGGCGATCCGTCCACTCCCACCGTGGCCCATCAGCACCCGCCGCGTCGACCCGTGGGCCGCCCGGGCGGGCGGCACGCTCCCCGCCGGGGGCGTCGCCACGGGCCGTGGCCGGCGACGGGCGGGCGGCACCGTCCGTCACTGTCATCTCACGGCTGCTGTCATCTCAGGGCTGCAACGCCACGCGCCGGGCGCGTCATTCCGCTGGCCGCGCCGCCGACGCGCGCCGGTTGCCGGTGTGGGCCGTCAGTGGCCCATGCCGGCGCCACCGTCGACCGGGATGACCGCGCCGTTCACATACGCGGCGCCCTGCGACGCGAGGAAGACCACCGCCGCGGCGACCTCCGCGGGGTCGCCCATCCGTCCGGCGGGGGTGGCGGCGACGAGGAACTCGCGCTGGGTGTCGGTGAGCGCGTCCGTCATGTCCGTGCGGATCGGACCCGGGGCGATCACGTTCGAGGTGATCCCACGGCCGCCGAGCTCGCGTGCCAGCGACCGGGCGAAACCCACCAGGCCCGCCTTGGAGGCGGCGTAGTTCGACTGCCCCGGACCGCCGGAGAGTCCCACCACCGACGAGATGAAGATCAACCGACCGTTGCGGCGCCGGATCATCGAGCGCGACGCGCGCTTCGCCACCCGGTAGGCCCCGAGCAGGTTGGTGTCGACGACGTCGCGGAAGGAGTCCTCCGACATCATGAGCATCAGCGTGTCGCGCACGATGCCGGCGTTGGACACGACGATCTCGACCGGGCCGAGCGCGGCCTCGACCTCGCTGAACGCCTTGTCGACGCTGTCCGCGCTGGTGACGTCCATCCGCACCCCGAGCATCCCGTCGGGTGCCTCGCCACCGCGGCTGGCCACGGCCACCCGGTCACCCGAGGCCGCGAGCGCCGCCGCGCACGCGGCGCCGATCCCACGGTTGCCACCGGTCACCAGTGCGACTCGACCTTCGTTCTCGACCATGGCCGGGATCGTAGCGGCCCGCCGGGTCGCGCGAGCCCATGCCACCCGGGACACTCCCCGCCCCGTGCCGCCGGCCCGTCGGGGACGATGGGCGGGTGCGCGTAGCGATCCGGGTGCGTCCCGCCGCCGACCGGACGGCCGTGGGGCCGGCGACGTCCGACCCGACCCACGGCCGGCTGCTGGTCGTGCGCGTACGGGAACCGGCGGTCGAGGGCCGGGCGAACGAGGCGGCGCTGCGCGCCCTCGCGCAGGCACTGGGTGTCCGCCGGTCCGACGTGGCCCTGATCCGCTCGATCGGCAGGGTCAAGTTCATCGAGGTGGACGCTCCGGACGACGTCATCACGCGGCGAGTCGAGGAACTGGCGCAACATTCCGACCCGGCCGCACGTCTGGACTCCAGGTAGGTCGTCGAGGCGATGGGACGGAGGCGGGGGTTGCGCAGGACGGACATCCGAGCCGGCGAGTACACGCACGGCCACGGCCGCCGGGACGACCTGACGATCGATCCCGCGATGCCGGCCGAGTCGCCCGCCGACGACGCCGCGTCGGGCCGTGACGGCCGTGACAACCGCGGCGACGCCGGCCGCGCCGACACCGGCCCCGGCGAGGTACGCCCCGGCGGGTCAGGTCCCGGCGACGCGGCCGGTGCCGCTACGAGCCTCGGTGACTCGGCCGGGCACGGTAACCGGAGCGGGCCCGATGCCATGGGCGGGCCTGGCGGCGCGACGGGTGCCGCCGGGGAAGACGCCGGTGGCGGTTCGGAGGAGGCGGCGCGACTCGGCGAGATCGTTCCCGGGCCGCCCGGCGGCGTGCTCGACCTCGCGGCGCTGGCCGCCGTGGAAGCCCGGCTGCGCGAGCTCGCGGCGGCAGGCATCGACCACGCCGTCTCGACCGGCGCCCGCGGCCCACGAGGGGCGGCCGCCGACCGGGCCATGTGCGAGGCCGCGTCCACGATCGCCGCGGCGCTGTGGTTCGACACGCTGCGGGTCGCCGACCGGGTCTCCGCCACCCCGCACGCGGGGCCGCTGCTGGGAGCCGTCCACCAGGTCCTGCGGTCCGCGCTCGACGGTGACGAGCCGCCGATGCCCGGCGGCCCTCCGCTCGCCGCCGCGTTTCCGGTCGCCGCCGGCCTTCCGGTCGCCGCCGGTCCGCGGCCACCCGACCGCTTGCCGTCCCTCGACCGGGTGGACGGCGCCGCGGCGGCGGGGCCGTCCACCCGGCGGCCGCCGCGCGCGACCGGGGCCGGCAACGTCGGGCCGAACGGGACCATCTGGTCGGCGCTGGCCAGCCGCTTCGCGGGTGAGCGCTTCGACCGTGCCCCGAGCGGCCGCCAGATCTGCCTGATCGATTTCGCGGAGCTGCGCGACTCCGCGGTCTGGGAGGCCGTGACCGACGAGCGGGTCTCCCACCTGGGCGAGCTGTTCTGGGTGGTCCTGGTGACCGGCGGCGCGCCGACCGACTCCGGGGCGCCGGGGACGCCAGCCGGCCCCGGCCCGGGCGGGCCGCCCGGTGGCGTCGGCGGGCCGGCCCGGGCGGCGCGGATGTTCGAGGCCGCCGGCTGGCAGGTGCTGACCCTGCGCTACGGCCGCCGGCTCGCCGCCCTGTTCCGGGCCCCCGGCGGCGCGGCGCTGCGGGCCCGGCTGGACGCGATGTCGCCCGCCGAGTACCTCGCTCTGCTCCAACTGGACGGGACCGAGCTGCGGCGCCGGCTCGCCGGTCCGGGAGCCTCCGGGGCCGGTGTCGACCGGCTGCTCGACGGACTGAGCGACGAGCAGATCCACGATGCGCTGCGCGATCTGGGCGGCCACGACCTCGCGCTGATCATCGACGCGTTCGACGAGGTCGAGGCCGGGCGACCGACCGTCCTGTTCGCCTACACCGGCCCACTGCCCGCGCCCGCCCGCCCGGCCGCGCCGCCCACCGCCCCGGCACCACCGCCCACCGCACCACCGCCCACCACGGCACCGCTACCCGGGGCATTGCTACCTGGGGCACCCTCGGCCGCGCTGGTGCCGGCGGGGCCGAGGCCTGGGGCCGGGGCGCCGGGGCGGCCGTCCGCGGCACTGCCCGTGGCACTGCCGGCGGGCCGGCTCGCCCGGCACGTGGCGGCCTACCTCGACCGCGCCCCGCAGTCGCTCGGCGCGGCACCTGCGGTGCCGGTCGACGCCGGCCGCCTGCCGACCGGCTGGTGGTCGACGCAGGAGGCCTTCGGTGCCACCCTGCGGGACCTGCCCTCGCTCGCCCCGGAGGCCGCGGCGGCCGTCGTGACGATCTCGACCCGCGACGCCGACCGGGTGCTCACCGGGTGGATCGAGGCCGCCCGCGGCGGTGCGGCCCGCGGCGGTGCGGAACCCGTCCGGGGCGCCCCCGTCCTCGGCCGCCCGGCGGGTGCCCGCCCCGCCGAACCGGCTGGCCCCGCCCGCTCACCCGAACCGGCGGGGCTCCCAGGGTCGGCGGGCCCCGCAGGGCCGGCGGGACAACCAGGCCCTGCGGGGCCGGGGCCGGAGGGGGCTCGTTCCGGCGGCGGGCGGCATGTGGCCGGCGGCCTGTCCGCCGGCGCGTTCGGTGGGGTGCTGGCCTCGCTCGGCGTGGCGTGGAGCCGGCTGGGTCTTCCGCTGCTGCCCATCGGGGTGAGCGACGAGATGTCGGTCACCCGGGTACTGCCCGGATGGGCCGCCGGCGGGGCGGCCGACGGACGCTCCCTGCTGACCGTCGCGGACACCGGTGTCGACCCGGTGCGCCCGGGCGGGTGGCGCCACGGCGCGATCGGCGTCCCGGGTATCGCCTGCTGGGAGCCGGCCTTCGCGCAGGACCTGGTCTGGTGCCTGCTCGAGGCGCTGCGCCGGCTCGGGCGCGTCGACGGCGCGTCCAGCCTGATCCGGCTGAGCGCGCGGCCCGTCGACCAGCGGCTCGCCGGGCTGCCCGGCGACGCCGCCGGCTGGTGGCGGCGTCGCGCGGCGGTGCTGGCCGGCGGGTACCGGCTGCGCCCGGGCGAGCCGTCCGCGCCGCTCACCCTGGTCGGGATGGGCGCCGTCATGCCGGAGGTGCTGCGGGCCGCCGACGAGCTGAGCTCCGGGCTGCGCCGGGAGATCGGCGTGGTCTGCGTGACGTCCCCGGACCTGCTCTTCGACGCGCTACAGGCCCGGCGCGGACTCGCCGACGGCGACGACGCCGTCCTCGGTGAGCTCTTCCCACCCAACCGCCGCGGCCCGCTGCTGACCGTGGTCGACGGCGACGCGCGGACGCTGGGTTTCCTCGCCGGTGTGCACGGCGAGCACGTCACGACACTCGGCTCGGCCGCCCCGATCCCGACCGCCCCGGGCCAGACCGCGCAGGTCCCGAGCGCGCCGGCCGATCCCCGCTCCCCCGGTGGTCCCGCCGCCGGCGGCGCGGGTGCCCCGGTGGACACCGCGACCATCGTCGGAGCCGCGCTCGACCTGATCGACGAGGCCGCCGCGTACTGAGCCGCCGCCTGCCGGGCCGGGACGCGTCAGCCGTCGGGTGAGACACCCGGATCGACTGGCTCGACCCGGCCAGCCCGTCCCGACAGCGCTCGGAACCCGTTGGGAACGCTCGGCGTTGAGGGTGGGACGTCCGAGATCCGGCACCGGGACCGGTGCCGGGAAACGGGGTCGTACGACGCCACCCAACCCACCGAAAGCCGAGGGGATGCCGCATGCCGAGCCGCACCGCGACGTTGAGCACCGCCGTGCGAACCGACGAGGTCGACCCGATCACGGAAGGAACCGGTGGCTGGCCCGATCCACTCGACCAGGCGTTCAACAGGCAGGTAGCCGGCCTGGTGCGGTTGGGGTACCCCGAGCTGGCGGGGATGTCTCCGGCCGACTTCGAGGCGCTCTGCGAGCCGCTGCGGACGGTCGCCCACGCCGCCGTGCCCGGCCCGTTCCGGCCCGCGACCCGGTCGTGGATGCCCTTCGTCCTGGTTGTGTCGGGGGAGCTCGTCCGGGCGGAGGAGATCGTGCCGCTGCTCACGCTCGCCGGGCGCGCCGACACCGGGACCGTCGACCGCAACCACGGAGAGGAGGGCCTCGCGCCCTACCGGCCGCTGCCGGAGCTGAACGTGCCCCACGCGGGTGTGTACCTGCTCACCGACGTCGAGCGCGGGGAGGAGTTCCGCGGCATCCGGCCCGCGGACGCGCTGCCACCGATCCTCGAGCGCGGGCGCTCGCCGCTGACGATCCACGAGGGGATCGCGGTGGTCACCCACTTCCCCGAGGCGCTGGAGAAGAACAACTGTTTCATGCTGTCCGGATCACGCCGGGGCGACCGCCGCGTGCCGGCGATGTGGATCTCGGGCCGGGCACCGAAGCTGGGCTGGTGCTGGGAGGGCAACCCGCACACCTGGCTGGGCACCGCCTCCGCCGCCACCCGCCACGCCGCCCGCTGACCCTCGCCCCTCCTCGCCCTTTCCTCGGCTCCTCGTCCTTTCCGGAGCCCCAGACCCCGAATCCGCTCCGGAAACGGCGAGACCGCCACAAAAGGGCGAGGAGGCGAGGCAGTGAAGAGATAACTGAACTGATGGAATTCCGATGCCCCACCGCCGGGCCGCGGTTTCACGGCCCCGCGGCCGGGCTGTGGTTTCAGGGGCCGGCCAGGGCTGCGTGGGGCGCCGTCCCGGAGGTCAGGCGCCGACCGCGTGGAAGCCGCCGTCGACATGCACGATCTCGCCCGTCGTCGCGGGGAACCAGTCCGAGAGGAGGGCGACGCAGGCGCGCGCCGCGGGCGTGGTGTCCGCGATGTCCCAGCCGAGCGGTGCCCGGGTGCCCCAGACCTCCTCGAACTTGCTGAACCCGGGGATGCTCTTGGCCGCCATCGTGCGCAGCGGGCCGGCGGCGACCAGGTTCACCCGCACTCCGCTGGGGCCGAGGTCCCGGGCCAGGTAGCGGGCGGCGGAGGCGAGCCCGGCCTTGGCGACCCCCATCCAGTCGTAGGACGGCCAGGCGACCGAGGCGTCGAAGTCCAGGCCGACGATGCTGGCGCGCTCGCCGAACAGCGGCATGGTCGCGCGGGTCAGGGACGCGAGCGACCAGGTGGAGACCTGAAGCGCGGTACCGACCTCCGACCAGGCCGCCTCGACGAACGGCTTGCCGCCCAGCACCGATTCCGGCGCGAACCCGATCGCGTGCATCACCCCGTCGAGGCCGTCGACGTGCTCGAGGACCTTCGCGGAGAGCTCGGCGAGATGCTCCTCGTCAGTCACGTCGAGCTCGACGACCGGCGGCTCGGTGGGTAGGCGGCGCGCGATCCGGCGGGTGAGGGACAGGCCGCGGCCAAACCCGGTGAGCACCACGGAGGCACCCTGCTCCTGGGCGATGCGAGCAACACTGAACGCGATGGACGCCTCGGTCAGGACGCCGGTGACGAGAACGCGCTTGCCTTCGAGAAGTCCACTCATGGAGCGTCATCCTGCCAAACATCGTCGGGTGAATCCCGCCAGCCCGGCCGAGATTCGCGCGCCGGCGCCCAGCCGCGGGTCACACGGCCCGCGGCAAGGCGGTCACGCGCCGCGCGCGGTGGCGGGATCCGGTGGCCTGCGGGCCTGTGACCAGCGGCGGATCGTTCGCACGACCGGTTCGACGAACCGCGCCGCCAGCGGGCCGAGTACCGCCATCAGCAGGACGTAGCACGCGGCCAGCGGCCCGAGCTGCGGGTTCACTCCGGCGGCGACCGCCAGCCCGGCGATGACGATCGAGAACTCGCCGCGGGCGACCAGCGCGGCGCCGGCGCGGTAGCGGCCCATCGTCGCGATGCCCGCGCGCCGCGCGGCCCACCATCCGGTCACGATCTTCGTCGCCACGCCGGCGAGCGCGAGCAGGGACGCGGCGAGCAACACGGGCGGGATCTCGACCGGATCGGTCTGCAGGCCGAAGAACACGAAGAACACGGCGGCGAACAGGTCGCGCAGCGGCGTCAGCACCTCGTGCGCGCTCTCCGCGACCGGCCCGGACAGCGCGATGCCGACCAGGAACGCGCCGACCGCGGCGGAGACCTGCATGCGCTGGGCGACGCCGGCGACGAGCAGGGTCAGCCCCAGCGACCGCAGCAGCAGGACCTCGTCGTTGCGGTCCGCGGTCGGGCTGAAGACGAGCAGGGTGACCTTGTCGCTGTGCCGCAGCGCGACGTACAGGACGGCGACGAGCGCACCCAGCGCCACCCCGACTGTCAGCGAGCCCCGGGCGACGGTGTGATGGGCCAGCAACGCGGTGACCACCGGCAGGTAGACGGCCATCGCGAGGTCCTCGAGCACGAGCACCGACAGCACGACCGGGGTCTCCCGGTTACCGATGCGGCCCAGATCCCCCAGGACCTTGGCGATGATCCCGGACGAGGAGATCGCGGTGACGCCGCCCATGACCACCGCCGCCAGCGGCCCCCAGCCGAGCAGGAACGCGGCCGCCACGCCGGGGGCGGCGTTGAGCGTCAGGTCGAGCACCCCGGCTGGGGCCTGTCTTCGCAGGCCGTGCAGGAGCTCCTCGGCGGTGTACTCCAGGCCGAGTGTCAGCAGCAGGAGGATGACACCGATCTCGGCGCCGATCTCGATGAAGTCCTCGCTGGCGCCCAGTGGCAGGACACCGCCGTGCCCGAAGGCGAGACCACCGATGAGGTACAGCGGGATCGGTGAGATACCGACCCGCAACGCAAAGTGGCCTAGCACCCCCAGGACGAACAGGACGGCACCCAGCTCGAGGAAGGTCGTCGCCGTGTCGTGCACGTGTCGTCGGTCGCCCGTTCTCCGTCAGCCCGTGCGCAGGAGCTGGGCGACGGCCGCGGTGTTCTCCGGGGTGCCGACGACGACCACGATGTCCCCGGGGTGGAACTGGAAGTCCGGCCGCGGCGAGGCGAGGACCTCGTGGTCGCGGACGACGGCGACGATGGACGCGCCCGTGCGGGTGCGGGCCTGGGTGTCACCGAGCGTGCGGTCCGCGTACGGGGAACCCGCGGTTATCTCGAGTTGCTCGCCGACCAGCCCGGCGAACGCGCGCGAGAGGTCGGCGAGCTTCTCCACGATGTGCGGAGCGCCGAGCAGCTCGGAGAGCACGTCCCCCTCCTCCGGGGTGAGTGTTATCGACTCGCGGGATGCGTCCGGATCCTCCGCATCGTAGATGACCAGGTCACGACGTCCGTCGTGGCGGCTCACCACGCCGAGCCGGCGGCCCGAGCGGGTACTGAAGTCGTGCCGCAGCCCGATCCCGGGCAGCGGGGTCTCCTCGACGTCCACTTCTTCCTGAGCCTCCGTCAGCACTGACGCGTCGTTCCGGGAGGACGCCGACCGGGCCCGGGACACCCGGTCGGGCGCTGACGCGCCCCCGCCGCCCGCCGGGCCCGCCGCCGGTCCCGCTTCCGATCGTCACAGTAACCCGCCGGGGACCGATCGGCCCCGGTCCGTCCGATCCGGGCACCCGGCATACCCGCAGAACCGGCACGGCACGGCCCGCCCCGCCCCGGTCCGCCCCGGTCCGCCCCGGCCGGACCGGTGACGTGATGTCGACAGCCTTTGTGCCACCCGTGGGGCCACAAGGTGGCGCAAACTGCAGGTGGACGCAAGCTGCGGGTGGATGTGGTCGGAACCCGGTGTCCCGCCGTCCGGCGGCGTGCCCAGGCGGCGCGCCCCGACAGCGTGCCCCGGCACCGCCCGGACGGGCCGTCCGAAAACGGGCGGCGGGTTCGCGCGGCAGTCAGCGGGAACGCCGTTCACACAGCGGGCCGTTGCACGTGCGGAGGACGTGGGCCGCCGGCGGCACCGTGCCACGCGCAGGAGCAGGCGCCCGGACAGGCTCCGAGACAGGCCCCGCTCCGCGGGCCCACGACGCAGGCCCGGTTGCGGGCCGGGAAGACGGCATCGTGCTCAATCGAAGCGCACGGCTGGCCCGGCGAGTCGCCCTCACGATCCTGGGGCTGGCGGTGCTCGGCCTCGGCGTGGCGATGCTCGCGCTGCCCGGCCCCGGTTTCCTGGTGGTCGCGCTCGGGTTCTTCATCCTGAGCCTGGAGTACGAGTGGGCCCGGCACCGCTTCGAGCAGGCCCGGCAGAAGGCCGCCGACCTGGCCGACCAGGCCGCCGCCAACGCGTGGTCGACGGCGTTCACCGTCGTGTTCGGCATCGGGATGATCGCCGCCGGCATCGTCTGGATCGTCGTCGACACGCTGCCCGCGTCGTCGCCGTGGTCGGGCGGCAGCCTGATCTTCTCCGGGCTGGTGGTGCTCTCGACGATGTTCGTGAGCCTCTGGCAGGCCCGGCAGGCCCGCGAGGCCGGGCTGCCGACACCGGCCGAGCTGATCGAGCAGCGCGAGCACGCCAAGAAGCTCGAGCAGGACGGGGAGTTCCAGCACGGCGGGAAGCCCGAGCACGGCGTGAACTCCGCGCCCGCCGAGCCGAGCCGGCAGCGGGCTACTGGCCCTGCGTGAACTCGCTGATGCCGATCACCTTCGGCTGGCCCTGCACGCACTTGTAAATCGCCGCCCTGTCAGCCGAGGAGGCCTGCGAGATGTCGTAGCGCAGCGGGTAGGCCCGGCTGGTCGCGAGGTTGTTCGTGTCGGGCGGCTCCTGGCGCGCTCCCCCGACGGTGGGACAGGCGGCGCGGACCGCGTCCTTCTCCGCGGCCGTCGCGGCGGGGTCGAAGTACACCACCGCCTCGACCTTGGGCGGCGGGCCGTCGATCACCGCGTACACGCCGAACACGATCAGCCCGACCGTCGCCAGCCCGCCCAGGACCACCGCCGCTCGGCGCCGCGGATCGGTCAGGTACCCGATCGTCTGGCGGATCCAGTGCGGGGGGGCGGACGTCGTCATCAGGCGATTCCTGTCACAGCGGGGCACGAAATCTGGTCCGGCGGGCGCCACGGAGCGGCGTACACCGGGACCCTCAACGTATTCCGTCGGACGGGTCCGTAAGGTGAACGACCTTGTGCGGCACAGCACGGTAGCCGGCCCTGGTAACTAGGAGAGAACGTGCCATCCCTGATCGAGGATTACGCGCTGATAGGAGACACTCACTCGGCGGCGCTGGTCTCCCGCGACGGCTCGATCGACTGGCTGTGCCTGCCTCGGTTCGACTCCCCGGCCTGCTTCGCCGCGCTGCTCGGGGACAACGAGTCCGGCCACTGGAAGATCGCGCCGGTCGAGCCGGTGATCGGGGTGAGCCGCCGCTACCGCGGCGACACCCTGGTGCTCGAGACCGACATGACCACCGCGTCGGGCACCGTCCGGATCGTGGACGCGATGTTCCCCCGAGCGGGGGCGCACGTCGTCCTGCGGCTGGTGGAGTGCCTGCAGGGCACCGTCCGGCTCCGGTCGGAGACCCGCTTCCGGTTCGACTACGGCTCGATCGTGCCGTGGGTGCGCCGGCTCGACGAGCACTCGGTCGCCGCGATCGCCGGCCCCGACTCGGTGACGCTGTGGACCACCGCCCCGATGGAGGGGCACGACATGGCCACCTACGCGGAGTTCAGCGTCTCGGCCGGGCAGTCCGTCCCGTTCTCGCTCACCTGGCGGCCCTCGCACGAACCGGCGCCGGCCCCGCAGGATGTCCGGCGGATGATCTCGCAGACCGAGGCGTGGTGGTCGGACTGGATGGCCGGCTGCACCTACGACGGCCAGTGGCAGCCGGCGGTCCGCCGGTCGCTGATCACCCTGAAGGCGCTCACCTACGCCCCGACGGGCGGCATCGTCGCCGCGGTCACCACCTCGCTGCCCGAGCACATCGGCGGCGTCCGCAACTGGGACTACCGCTACTGCTGGCTGCGTGACGCCACGATCACCCTGCTGGCGCTGCTCGACGCCGGCTTCACCAGCGAGGCGACGGCCTGGCGGGAGTGGCTGCTGCGCGCCGTGGCCGGCGACCCGTCCCGGGTGCAGATCATGTACGGGGTGGCCGGTGAGCGGCGGCTGCCCGAGTACGAGGTCCCGTGGCTGCCGGGCTACGAGAACTCCTCCCCCGTCCGGGTGGGCAACGCCGCCGTCGACCAGTTCCAGCTCGACGTCTACGGGGAGGTCCTCGACGCCCTGCACGTGGCCCGCGTCGCGGTGGCGAACCGGCGTCCCGGCTCGGCCCGTGACGGTTTCCTCGCGGGGATCCACTCCTCCGAGGACGACGGCCGGGACGGCTCCTGGCAGCTGCAGACCAAGCTCATGGACTTCCTCGAGACCGGGTGGCGCAAGGCCGACGAGGGCATCTGGGAGGTCCGCGGGCCGCGGCGGCACTTCGTCCACTCGAAGGTCATGGCCTGGGTGGCCGCCGACCGGGCCGTCCGGGGGATCGTGGAGTCCGGGCTACCCGGCCCGGTCGAGCGGTGGTCGGCGCTGCGGGACGAGATCCACCACGAGGTGTGCGCCCGCGGGTTCGACTCCGACCGCAACACGTTCACCCAGTTCTACGGCTCGAAGGAGCTCGACGCGGCCCTGCTCTACATGTCACTCGTCGGCTTCCTGCCGGCGACCGACCCGCGGGTCGTCGGCACCGTGGCCGCCATCGAGCGCGAGCTGATGGAGGACGGCTTCGTCATGCGCTACCCGACGGCCGAGGACGGCGCCGTCGACGGCCTGCCGGCCGGGGAGGGTGCCTTCCTCGCCTGCACCTTCTGGCTGGCGGACAACTACGCGCTGTCCGGGCGGGTGCACGAGGCGCAGGAGCTGTTCGAGCGGCTGCTGGCGCTGCGCAACGACGTCGGGCTGCTGGCCGAGGAGTACGACCCCCGGCTGGGCCGGATGACCGGCAACTTCCCGCAGGCGTTCAGCCACGTCCCGCTGGTCAACACCGCGCGCACGCTCACCGACGCGCTGCGCGGCCGGCCGCGCTCGCGCACCGACCGCGCGCACCCGCCGGGCCACTTCTTCGGCTGACCACGGCACCGGCCGCCGGCCGGGCCGGCACCGGTCACGGACGGTGTACCGGGATACTGGAGCGCAGGTAGACGCCGCGCCGCGTACCGCGGGCGGCCACCCGGACCAGGCGTGGCGACGCCGTCCGTGACGGGGACCCACCCGGACCGGTGGCTCATGGCGCCGCCGGGCGGTGACGGATGGACGAGTGGAGGCGGCACGGGTGGCGGAGCGGATCGCGGTCATCGGCGGCGGGATCCTCGGGCTCGCGGTGGCACGCAGGCTCGGGCAGGTCGTGCCCGGATCGACGGTCACCGTGTTCGAGAAGGAGCATGACGTCGCCCAGCACCAGACGGGGCGCAACAGCGGCGTCGTTCACGCGGGCCTCTACTACAAGCCGGGCTCGCTGAAGGCGACGCTGTGCCGCCGCGGCGTCGGCCTGCTGCGCGAGTACTGCGAGGCCCGCGGCATCCGCTACGAGGAGTGCGGCAAGGTCGTCGTGGCCGTCGACGACAGCGAGCTGGGCCGGCTCGACGACATCGCGCAGCGGGCGACGGCCAACGGCGTGCCCGACACCCGCATGCTCGACGCCACCGAGCTGCGCACGATCGAGCCGCACGCCCGCGGGGTCGCCGCGCTGCACTCCCCGACCACGGCGATCGTGGACTACCCGGCCGTCGCCCGGGCGCTGCGCGCGGACATCCTGGACGCGGGCGGCGCGGTGCGCACCGGCGCCGAGGTGATCGGCGTGGACGACGGCCCGGCGGGCGTCCGGCTGCGGCTGCGGGTGCGCGGCTCCGCGCCGGTCGCGCCGAACGGGAACCACCACACGGCGGCGGTCGACGGCGGGACGGTCCGGGTGGTGTCGGAGTCGGTCGGCCCGTTCGACCGGCTGATCTCCTGCGCCGGCCTGCACTCCGACGAGGTCGCCGCGCTCACCGGAGAGGACAGCTCGCCGCGGATCATCCCGTTCCGCGGCGACTACTGGCTGCTGCGCCCCGAGCGGCGCGACCTCGTCCGTGGCCTGATCTACCCGGTGCCCGACCCGCGCTACCCGTTCCTGGGCATCCACCTCACCAAGCGGGTGGACGGGGAGATCCTCGTCGGCCCCAACGCCGTGCTCGCCACCGCCCGCGAGGGCTACACGGTGGGCACCGTCGACCGGGGTGACCTGCGGCAGACCCTGTCCTGGCCGGGCTTCCAGAAGATGGCTAAGACGCACTGGCGCACCGGCGCCAAGGAGATACTGCGCACCGCCAGCAGGCGCGCGTTCGTCGCCGAGGCCCGACGCTACGTCCCCGAGCTGCGCACCGCGGACGTCGTGCGGGGCCCGGCGGGAGTGCGGGCCCAGGCGGTCGCGCGGGACGGCAGCCTGGTCGACGACTTCGTCCTCGCCGTGCGCGGACGGGTCGTCCACGTGCGCAACGCCCCGTCCCCGGGTGCGACCGCGTCGCTGGCGATCGCGGAGCACATCGTCGCCGACGCGGTACCCGAACGCACGTCCTGACCGTCAGGGCGTCCCACCCGGTCCCACGGCAGGGCTGGCGCTGAGGGCGGCGAGCACGGGGAGCAGCACGGCGCAGGTCGGCGTGGGCACCCCGAGCCGCCCGCCCGTCCGGACGACCGCTCCGAGCAGCGCGTCGTGCTCCAGCGGGCGGCCCGCCAGCCGGTCACGCAGCATGGACGTCCCCGCGCCGGGCGGCTGGTGGCCCAGCCGGGCGAGCGTGCGCTCCGGGGCGTCCGCGGCTATGCGTGCGCCGGCGGCCCGGGCCACCGAGGCGGTCTCCCGCATGACCGCCAGCGCGAGCTCGCCGACATCCGGGCGGGCGAGCACCTCGAGACCGCGTGCCGTCAGCGCCGTCAGCGAGTTCGCCGCGCTGTTGCTGAGCAGCTTCGACCAGGCGGCCGTGGCGAAGTCGGGGACGAGCCGGACGTCGCCGGGCGGCAGCATCCCGGCGAAGCGCTCGCCCAGCGGGCCGTCGGGCACCTGCAGCACCCCGTAGGCCAGATGCCGGACCACACCCGGCCGCTCCAGCTCGGCATTGAGGTACACCACCGCCGGCAGGACGGCGTCACGCGGGACGGGTGGGCTGACCCGCTCGGCGTGGTCGACCCCGTTCTGCGCGACCACCACTCCGGTCCCTGCTCCCAGGCCGGCACGCAGCCATCCCATCGCGGCCGGGGTCTGATGGGCCTTCGTGGCCAGCACGATCCAGTCCACCGGCCCGCCGAGATCGGCGGGGTCGCGAACCACCGGCAGCCGCAGCTCGGTGACGCCTCCGCCGGCCGCGGGGCCGGCCCGGACGATGCGCAGGCGGTCGAAGCCGCCGCCGCGCACGCAGAGGAGCACCTCGGCACCGGCCTCGGCCGCGCGCGCGGCGAAGTACCCGCCCACCGCGCCGGCACCGACGACCGCGACCCGGCGCCGCCCCGCCGCCGCGCCACGCGTACCGGACGGGCCGGGCGGGAGCACCCGCCCCTGGAGCACCGCGGCGTCCCGCGCGGGCACGACGTCCATGCGCAGAGCCTGCCACCATCTCGCGGGTCCGCCGACCGGTCGGGGCTCACCCGTCCGGTGCCTGGCGACCGGATCCGGCCCGGACCGGCCGGGCAGCTGCGACGCTGACCACATGGAACCGCGCCGGAGGACGATCCCCGCCCTCGATGCCGACCGGGCCCGCCTGAGCCGCGGGCACGCCGTCGTTCCGGAACCCGAGATCGGCCGTCGCTGGCGCGCGGCGCGGGCGCGGGCGGGCGTCGTCCACCTGGACGCCGCCGCGGCCGCCCGGCCGAGCATCGCGACCGTCACCGACCAGACCGACCACCTCCGCCAGGAGAACCTGGTGGGCGCCTACATCGCCGAGATGGAGGCCGCGGAGGTCCTCGCCGGCGCGCGGGCCCGGCTCGCGACGCTGCTGGGCCCCGGGCTCATCGCCGACGACGTGGTCTTCCAGCATTCCGCCAGCACCGGATTCGCCGCGCTCCTGGCCGCCTGGCCACTGCCCCCCGGTTCCCGCGTCGGCGTCGTGCCCGGGGAGTACGGGTCGAACCTGCTGCTGCTGGCGACCCGCGCGGCCCGCGACGGCCTGGAGCTGGTCGAGCTCCCCGTGGACCCGCTGGGCCGCATCGACCTCGACCGCCTCGACCGCGTGCCCGGCCCGGCCCGCCTCGAGGACCTCGCCCTGGTGACGTTCCCGCACGTCCCGAGCCAGCGCGGCGTCGCGCAGCCCGCGGCGGAGATGGCGGCCCGCTGCGCCGCCGCGGGCGTCGACCTGATCCTCGACGTGGCCCAGTCGCTCGGCCAGGTCGACCTCGCCGGCATCGGGGCGGCCGCCTACGTCGGTACCTCACGCAAGTGGCTGTGTGGCCCCCGCGGCGCGGGCTTCACCGCGGTGCGCCCGGACGTCGTCGACCGCCTCGGCCCCGGGGCGCCCAGCCTCCACTCGGCCCACCCCCACGACCTGCGGGCCCATCCCGCGCTGCCCGCGCGACCGCTGCCGGGCCCGTCCCGGATGGCGGTCGGCGAGGCGGCGGTGGCGAGCCGGGTCGGGCTGGCCACCGCGCTGACCGAGCTGCTGGCCGAGGACCTCGGCGCGATGCGCGACCGGATCACCGCCCTCGCCCGGCACGCGCGCCGCGCCCTCGACGGAGTCGCCGGCTGGCGCCTCGGCGAGGAGGCCGACTCCCCCACCGGCATCGTGACCCTGCGCCCACCGGCCGGTGTCGATCCGCTGGCGGTCTGCCGGGCGCTGTACGTCGAGGCCCGGATCCTGACCAGCCCGATCCCGGCCGGCCGGGCACCCGAGCTGACCGCACCGGTGCTGCGGGCGAGCACGCACGTCTACAGCAGCCCCGCGGAGATCGAGCAGCTCGCCGAGGCCCTCGACAGGTGGGGCCGCCCGGGGCCGTGACGGGCCGCCGCCGGCAACCCGTCAGCCGACAACGCCCGCTGACCCACCGAGACGGACACCATCAGCGATCACATGGTAACGATGATGACGGGCCGCGCTCGCGGCCACCGACAGCTACCACAACGCCCGCCACCCACGGTCCGTAGTCGAATTCGAGCCACGCGTAAGATCGGCTGGTAGGCGAGACGGCAATGATCGGCCCAGCGCTGCTTCTCCGGTGCGACGCCCGCCCCGAGACCCGCCACCGCCCGGTCGCGGACGGCACGGTCGGTCACCGAACTGGACCGGAATGCCCGTCGGACCTGATGCGTCCGGGAACCT
This sequence comes from Parafrankia sp. BMG5.11, assembly GCF_004337455.1. NCBI lineage: Bacteria > Bacillati > Actinomycetota > Actinomycetes > Frankiales > Frankiaceae > Parafrankia > Parafrankia sp. BMG5.11. The sequence goes on from NZ_SJXI01000016.1 coordinate 62,064, forward strand.
GTTGGTAACGCCAGGTGCCGGTCTGCTGAAATAGCTGCGTTGCAGGCAAGGTGTCCGGTGGCGTTCCGGTGGGGGAACGGACACGTCACGCGTATGCCCGACGGCGGGCAGAACGGGAGCGACGTGACCCACAGCGCAACGCAGCGGGAGTCGACCACGCGGTGAGCAGGCTCATCTCGGTCGCCGCTGTCGACGACCACCCCATCGTGCTCCGCGGCCTCGCCGACGTCATCGAAGGGCTCGACGGCCTCACCCTTCTTGCCACGGCGACGTCGATCGCCGAACTGCTGGCCGGCCCGGGCCGGAAGGCGGACGTCGTCCTGCTCGACCTCGACCTCGGCGACGGCTCGGAGGCACCCGACAACATCCGGCAACTCACCGGCATCGGCGCCTCGGTGATCGTCTTCAGCGCGCTCGGCGACCCTAAGGCCGTCCGCGGCGCGATGCGCGCGGGCGCCGGTGGCTTCGTCACCAAGACCGACGACGTTGGCGAGCTGGCCACCGCGATCCGCGCGGCCGGGGCGGGGACCGGCTGGGTCTCACCCCAGTTGGCGTTCATGCTCCTGACCGACGAGGCGCCCGACCGGCCGACGCTGTCGCTCAAGGAGCTGGAGGCCCTGCGCCTCTACGCGACCGGTATGCCGCTCAAGACCGTCGCCCGCAAGATGACCGTCTCCCCGGAGACCGCGAAGCAGTACATCGAGCGGGTGCGGGTGAAGTACCGCAAAGCCGGCCGCCACGCCGACACCAAGATCGATCTCTACAAGCGCGCGAAGGAGGACGGCCACCTCGACTGACCGGAGCCGCCCACGTGCCGCACCCTCAGGCCACTCGCATCCCAGCGCACTCGCGACGAATCGCTCGACCAGACGGTCTCCCTCCGAGCGCCGACACCCCATCCCGACGCGCCCTGTGCCACGCGGGGAGCAACCCTGCTGCCACGACCCCACAGCCCCACCGGCAGGACGGGCCCGCGCACCTGTGGGCCGGGCGCAGTGGGCACCGGCCCGGGCGGCCGGTGCCCACTGCCCGGCGCACGCCGGATCCCCGCGTCCGGCGCACGCCTCGCGCCGCCCCTGCCCGATGGAACGCGCGCTTCGGGCCAGCGGGTGTGATCGGACGCCGGTCCCCCCGGTCCGAACGTCCCACCCCCCGTCACCTGCTGTGCCGTCACAGAGTCTGCCAAGACGGGGCTATTCCGTCATGACCCCAAAGACATCCTCGGGCTGACCCCCGTACGGGGGTCAGCCAGCTGGGGGTGAACCCGCAGCCGCGCACCTGATCCGGACCGCCGCTGGGGCGGTCAGTCCTCCGCGACCGCCGCGGGGCGGGCCAGTGGGGTGTAGCGCACGAGCACACCGACGAGGACCAGCACCACCCCGCTGAAGCTGATCACCCACAGGCCGGGACCGAGGTCGGTAGTTGCGTCGAAACCCGTCCCGGAGAGCAGGCCGCCTCGGCGGAAGCGGGCGACGTCGACGACGGCCGTGAGGATCAGCATGAGGCCCGCGATCACGGCGAGCATGCGGCCCCAGTCGACACGCCGCCCCGCCAGCAGCAGGCCCGCCACCATCGCGAGGATCCCGAGCAGCATCGTGAGCTGGCCGTGCTGGTCGGGATCCGTGCCGTGGATGGCGAACTCCACGATGCCGAACGCGCGCACCGTGGCCCACGTCATCGTCGAGCCGATGACCGCCGCGCCCCCGGCCAGGACCACCAGCGGCGGGCAGAGGATCGCCAGCAGGCGCCGCAGTGAGCGCGCCGGGGCGGCGGCCTCCGGGCCCACCGGCCCCGGGCCGGACGCTCCCGGCCAGGCGGCGTCCACGACATCAGCGGCCCGAGGGGCGGTCTCGGCGCCGTTGCTCGCCGGGACGCCTGGCGATGTCTCACCCGCGGCCCACCGGCCCCAGACCACCACGGCTCGCCCAGCCTCCGGCTCGGCCGACGGCCTGCCCCAGCGGGGATCGGCGGTGGCCTCTGCCGCGGCCCGCCAGGCCGCCAGGCCCGCGTCGACCCGTGATCTGTCGTCCGGCGTGACGTTCTCGCCGCCGGACGGACGGGCCCACGGGCTCCGCTGCCGATGCTCGCCCACCCGGTCCTCCCGCCGTCCACCACCGAAGCCCTGGTGCCGGTCGGGCCGGCGGACGGGCCCGGCCTCCCCGCGCCCCGTGACGGTGGTACCACGCGCGGACAGCGGCCGCATGCCGCCCATCGCAACGGCACACGGCCCGCTGGGCACCTCACGTTCCCCATGTCACCCACGATAGAACACATGTTCGAGTCCCGGTCGCGGACGACGTGGTCTCCTCGGCGGGCGCAACGGCGCCGCCGCCGGCCGCGCATGGCCGGTCAGCTGGGCCGCTACCGCCCGGACCGCGGGCGCGCCACCGCGACCAGCGCCACGAGCCCGGCCACCAGAGTCACGACCACGCCGATCTGCGGCCGGACGGCTATCACATCGGCGGAGATGGCCCGAAAGGACGACAGGGACGGCGGTCCCAGCGCGAGATCGAACCCGGAGACGATCACGAGCAGCAGCGCTGACGCCCTCGCGACGAGGAGATCGGCCTCCGGTCCGGCCGGACCGGCCCCGCCCGCCCGGCGGCCACGGCCGCGCAGCGACGCCAGGCCGATCAGGGCCATCACCAGCCCGGTGACGAGCGTCAGGCGCCCGTCACCGACGGTGATGCCGGTGAACGTGCGGGTCTCGTCCCCGCTCGTCAACGTGCTCCAGGGGAGGAAGGCGGCCACCGCCGCCACCGCCCCGCCGAGCGCGAGGAGGGCCATGTCCCGGCGACCGCGCACCGCCATCGGCGCGGCGGCGGTGCGGTGCTCGCGGCGGGTCTGCCCGGCACGGTTCCCCAGATCCTCCACCGGATCCACCGCCGGGCCGGAGTCCGCGGCCGGGCCGGGGCTCGGGGCCGCCGGCCGGGGCTCCGCCGGTCGTTGCCGATCGGTCGCCGCACGCTCCCCCGCGGACGGCTGCCCGCGCCCGGTCGTGTCCGAGGTCCGATGCGGCGCGGCGTCGGGTGTCCACGCCGGATCGGCGGACCGGCCAGGATCGTCCGGTCGTCCCGGCTCCGTGGGCCGCCCCGGGTCGGCCGTGCCCGGCACCGCCGTGCCCGGGTCCGGTCGATCCTGGCGCCGCCGGGTCGCCGGCTCGGCGCCGCGGCCGGTCGCGGGACGCACGAAGCCCGTGGTGGGGGGCGAGTCCGGCGGGATGCCCGGGTCCGCGTCGAACGTCCGCCCGCCCGTCTGCTGCTCGGGCACGGCAGGGGCGCTCGACTCCGCGTCCGGCCCCGATGTGGGCCGCCGGCCGGCCATGCGGCGCAGGTCCACCCGCATGGTCGGCGGATCGAGGGCCTCGCGGGCGGTCGTGGACGGTTCCGTGTGGGTGGGCTTCGCCGCCGGCGTCGCGGATGTCGCGCGAGCGGACCGCGCACCGCCACCGCCCGATCCGGCGGACCGCGCGGTCCCGGTCGGCCTGGCCGACTCGGGCGCACCGGCGGGCGCCGCGGCTGCCGCGGACCGCGATGGTGCCGTGGACCGCGACGCGACCGACTGTGACGGCGCCGCGCTCTGCGACGTGGCGGACTGCGGCGTGGCGGACTTTGGCGGCGCGGCCGGCGAGGAGGGCACGGCGGTGGACGGCGCCGCGCCCGACGCCGTGCCTGTCGATGCCGAGGATGTCGATGGCCGCCGGTCCCCGAGCGGCGCCGCGGGCTGGTCGGAACCGCCACCGGCCGCCTCGGGGGAATCCGTCGCGCCCGCCGACGCCCGCTCGAACCACGTCGGGCGGTCCTCGCCCGGCGTCCGGGCCGGCGCCGGGCTGGACCGCCACGTCGGCGCCACCGGAGAGGCCGGCGAGCCCGAACGCGCGGACGGATCAGCCGACCGCGCCTGGCTCCCCGGTGCCGTGTGCCATGTGGGCGGCCCGGTGGGCCGGGCTGGCGGGACGGGCGGCGCCGGCGGAGTGGGCGGCGCGGGAGGCGTCGGCGGGGTCGGCGGCGTGGCCGGTGGTGTCGGCGGGGTGGGCGGAGTCGGTGGCGTCGGCCGAAGCGATCGGGACGACGGCGTTGTAGTTGTAGCGGACGGGCGCGGAGCGAACAGCGGCCGGGGACGCTGGTCCTCGTCCGGCCCGCCGGTGGCCCGGTCCGCCGGCGCCGGCGGGGTCGTCTGGTCCGTCGAAGGCGCGGACGTCCCCGCCGCGGCGCGGGCCGATGGTTCCCTGGCACCGGGCGGACTCGAGCGGTCCGGAGCCGCGCCGGGCTGCCCGCCCGGCTGTGCCGGCTGGTTCGGCGCACCCGTCCCGGTGTTCCGCGGAACCGCCGGGGCCCGCCGGGCAGCCGGTGCCGACTGTCCCTGGTACGGGCGCAGGGCGTCCCGCGCCGGGGGTGATTCCGGGCCGGAGCCGGGCTGCCCGCGGCCGGCACCCGTCGCCGGAGCGGGAGGGGGACGCAACGTCTCGGGGCGGTTCACCGATCCCGCCGCCGGGGACGCCGGCCGCAGCGGCGAGGGCCACGCGGACCGCGCGGAGCCGGGCGCCGCGGAACCGGAGGACGGCGTGGTGCCAGAAGACGGCGAGGTGCCGGAGGAGGGCGCGGGCGAGCCGGGCTTCGACGTCGAGGCCGGCCTCCCCGCACCCGGCGCCGAGGCCGGCGTCGCCGGCTTCCCGGAACCCGGCGGCCGAGTCGATCCTGGGTTCGCCGGCGCCGCATTCTGCGGCCCCGGGCTCTGCGACGCCAGGCTTTGCGACGCCGGGCTTTGCGTCCCTGCGCCCTGTGTCCCTGCGCCTTGTGGCCCTGCGCTCTGTGGTCGTGGATTCTTCGACGTCGGTTCCGGTGCGGCCGGTTTGGCAGACGCCCGCGACTTCTCCTGGCCCGCGGACGTGGTGGGCGGCTTCGTCGCGGCGTGCGGCGTCGCCGGCGTCGTGGCCGCAGGCCTGGCCGGCGGCGCCGCTGATGTGGCCGACGCCGACGAGGCTGCCGACGTGGCAGGCGTGGCCGGGCCGGACGGTTTCGTGCCAGCCGCCGGCCGCGCCGCCATGCCCTGGCCGGCGGGCCCGGACGAAGGCGGGCGCGCGGGTGATCTTGGTGGAGGAGGCGGCATCGCGGGCCTGACCGGCGCCGCGGGCTTCACCGGCCCGGCAGGCGCCGCCGGCTCACCGGGCTTGGCCGGTCCCATGGGCTTCACCGGCGCCGCCGGGTTCATCGGCCCGGCAGGCTTCACCGGCGCCGCGGGTCCCGCGTGTGTGGTGGGTGCCGGGCTACCGGGTACCGATGGCTTCTCGGGCGTGCCTGGCCGTGCCGGCGGTGCCGCCTGGGGCGATGCCGGCTGCGTCCCGCCGCGGGCGGACGTCCCGTCGCGAGGTGGTGGGCGCACACCGGGGCGGGTCGGCGCCACCGGGCGGGACGGGTTCGCCGGAGGCGGCGGTGCGGCTCCCGGCCGTCCGCCGCGCTCCGGCGCCGAGTCACGCCCCGGTGCAGGCGGGCGCCGATCGCCGGATCCCGGTCCGCGGTCGGCGGGCTGGCGGTCAGCCGGGCCCTCGGCGCGTCCGCGGTCGGCCGGTTGGCGGTCGGGGGCTGGAGCGGAAGCGAACGCGGGCGGGCCGCCCGGGCGGGGACCGCCGGATCGGCCACGCTCACCCGGCGGCTCCGCGGCGGGCACCGGCTTCTCGGCCGGGTCGCCCTGGTCGGCCATGCACTCACTCCTGACGCGCAGCGCTTCCATCCGGTGCCCTGACGGGCTACCGGCGAACCGGGCGACGGTATCCGTCCGTGCTCTGACCAACGGAAGGCGGCCCGGGTGAATCGTCCTACTTCGCCCAGGCATGCGCGGGCGGGGCCGGTCGAATCGACCCGCGCGAAGCGGCACGGATGACACGCCGGAGACGTGCTTCGCGGTCGCGCCCGGACGGCGCCGTCGTGGAGCCGCTGGTCGCGCGCGCCGACGGTAACGGATGGGATCGCGCGGGACAACCCCGCGCCCGCGCGGCGACCCACTTCCGTACCCGTGCCCGGGCCCGTACACAGGCTTTCCGCCGGAGCGGGCGGCGCGGGGTGGGGTGGGAACGCGGCGTCACCACTGGCACGGCCACACGGCCCGACGCGCAGGACCTATTACACACAGCAGCGCCACTCAGGCCTCGGCTACCATACCCGCACAGTGTGTCCCTGCCAGGCGACAGGCGTGGTCGACGCGCCCGAGCTCCCAGTTCCTCAGGAGCCTGTTCTGAATCCTGCTTTCGATCCGCGAACCGCGTCCCAACCGGGTATCGGGGGGAGAACCCCTCGCGCGATACCGGTGCCGGTCGGCGCGCTCCGCGCAAAGCGCCGGGTCGATCGTTCCTCCCCCCGCGAAATGACGATCGAGGGCATTTTCCGGAACCACGCCCGGGCGTCCGGCAGCCGGCGGAGCCACCGGCCGCCCGCCAGCCGGGCACGCTGTTCACGCTGCACGGCCCACACCCGATGATTGGGAGGATTCCCGTGTCGACGTCCAAGGCCGTCTCGACGGACCTGTCCGTGACCCGGAACTACGTTCGCGACGGCAAAGTGATGCAGATCGCGACGTTGGCGGGTGGCGGCGAGCCCGCCGTCTGCAACCTCTGGTACGCGAGCTCGTTCGAACCGGACCGTCTGTTCTTCATCTCCAGGCCCGACCGCACCCACTGCAGGAACATCAGAGCCGATCGTCGGGTGGCCGGCGCGATCGTCACCATCGAGCTCGACGGGCTGGGCCAGGAGGTCCAGGGCGTGAGCTTCGCCGGTACCGCGGAGGAGGTACCGGTGGCGGAGGCCGACGCACTGCTGCCGATCTATCACGGGCGGTGGCCGCAGGGCAGCGAGCTGGCGAACGTGGAGATGATGCTGGCGGACGGTAACGCCCACCGGCTCTACGAGATCCGGGTCGACCGCTGGATCCTCTTCGACGAGATCAACCATCCGGACGACCCCCGGCGCGTCATCGACTTCGCCCGGGCGGGCTGACCGGACGGCAGCTCGTCCCAGCCGGCAGCTCGACAGCTCGTCCCAGCCGGCAGCTCGTCCCCGACCACGGCTCGTCCCGCACCGCGGCGGCCCGCGACCGCAAGCTCGCCGCTCAGCAGTTGTCGTCGTACCCGGCACCGAAGGTGCAGCGCGGGAAATGGGGTGGCGGGCGGCCGCGGGCCACCGGGTCGAAGCCCGGTGGCCCGGCGCTGTTCACTCCGCCACGGCCGGCGCCACCACGATCGTGCCGTTCCAGCCCGCCACGGGCCACCGATCGCGAGCGACCGGCGGCGGCACTCCCGCGGCGGGCACGGGCCCGCGGGCCCGGTCAGACCGCCTCACCGATGCGGTGCACCCGCATCATGTTGGTCATGCCGGCGACACCCGGCGGAGTACCGGCGACGACGACCACCAGCTCGCCCGGCCGGCAGTGCCCGATCTGCTGCAGGGCCGTGTCGACCTGCCTGACCATCTCGTCGGTGCTCTCCGCGAACGGCACCAGCACCGTCTCCACACCCCACAGCAACGCCATCTGGCTGCGCACGCCGGGGATGGGGGTGAAGGCGAGGACGGGCACCGAGCTGCGGTATCGGATCAGCCGCCGGGCGGTGTCCCCGCTGAGGGTGTGGGCCACCAGGTAGCGGGCACCGACCGCCTCCCCGACACTCACCGCCGCCTGGGCGATCGCGCCGCCGAGGGTGCGCGGCGGGGTCCGCAGCGGGGGGATGCGGCCGAGATCCGCCTCGGCGGTCTCGATGATCCGCGCCATGGTCGCGGCCGACTCGACCGGGTACGCCCCGACACTGGTCTCGGCCGAAAGCATGATCGCGTCGGCGCCGTCCAGCACGGCGTTGGCGCAGTCGCTCGCCTCCGCGCGGGTCGGCCGGGGCGCGCTCACCATCGACTCGAGCACCTGGGTGGCGACGATGACCGGCTTGGCCCGCTCACGCGCCTGGCTCACGGCCCGCTTCTGGACGAGGGGGACGTCCTCGAGCGGCAGCTCGACACCGAGGTCACCGCGGGCGATCATGAGGCCGTCGAAGGCCTCGATGATCCCGTCGAGCTCGTCGACGGCCTGCGGCTTCTCGATCTTCGCGAGGACGGGAACCCGGATCCCGGCCTCGTCCATGATCGAGCGGACGGCCGCGTAGTCCTCGGCGGACCGGACGAACGACAGCGCGATCATGTCGACGCCGAGCTCGAGCGCGAAGCGCAGGTCGTCGGCGTCCTTCTCGGACAGCGCCGGCACCGTCAGCGCGGCGCTCGGGATGTTCATCCCCTTGTTGTCGCTGACCTTGCCGCCGATCACGACGGTGGTGCGGACGTCGGTGTCCTCGACCCCGTCGATCCGCAGGTTCAGCCGGCCGTCGTCGACGAGGATGGTGTCCCCGGCGGCGACGTCCCGGGTCAGGCCCGGGTACGTGGTGCCGACCTGTTCCTGATCTCCCAGGACGTCACGGATGGTGACGGTGAAATGCTGCCCGGGCAGCAGGGTGACCCCGCCGTCGGCGAACCTGCCGAGGCGGATCTTCGGCCCCTGCAGGTCGGCCAGGATCCCCACGCTGCGGCCGGCGGCCGCGGCCGCCTCGCGCACCAGGGCGTACGCAGCGGCGTGCTGCTCGTGCGTTCCATGCGAAAAGTTGAGCCGGGCAATGTCCATTCCGGCGTCGACGAGGGCCCGGACCATCTCGGGAGAGTTGGTGGCCGGGCCGAGGGTGCAAACTATCTTGGCTCTTCGTGGCACGGTCAAAGCCTAGGTAACGAACGCCCGGGATAGGACATGGGCCCTGGTGACACACTCGATCCGGCGGTTCTGGGCCACTTAGTCCCGAGAGGTTCTGTGACCGTTTCGCACCCGGGCGTTCGGACACATGCTGCGCGCAAGGGCACAGCAGGCGTACCTTCGCATGGTCCACCCGCAAGAGCGGGTGAAGCGACAGTTACGGGAAAGCTGGCAACGGCGCCGCACGATCCCGGACGTCCAGACCGCGGCATGTTACCGCCCTGAAACAACCTGGAGCCCGGCCATGACCAACAATCCCGCAATTCACCGGCGGCCTTCCGGCGACGTGGACATCGCGCTGCCCCACGAGGCCCTCGAGCCCGACACCGCAGCCACGGACACCGTGTCACTGGACGCGGCATCCGTGACAACCGGTTCGCCGACCGGCCCGGCCGGTGTGACCTCCGTCGCCCAGGCGGCCTGAGCGGCAGTCAGCGCGCGGCCGGCAGGGCCGCCACCCCGCCGTTCGGCGGGTCGAGGGTGACGCGGGCACCGGAGCTCCAGTCGGCCGGCGGCCCGGTCACCCCCGCGGCGGCCGGAGCACCCGCCTCGCCCACCTCTCCCACGACGGCAGCATCGTCCGTATCGGCAGCGTCATCCGTATCGGCGGCATCGGCGGCGGCCCGCGAACCCGGCCGTCCGCCGGTCCCGGCGTCGTCCTGCGTGGCGAACTGGGTGTGGTGAAGCTCGGCGTAGAGGCCGCCGAGGGCCATCAGCTCGTCATGGGTGCCGCTCTCGACGATCCGCCCGCCGTCGACCACGAGGATGCGGTCGGCCCGCCGGACGGTCGAGAGCCGGTGGGCGATCACCAGCGACGTGCGCCCGGCCAGCGCCGCGGTCAGCGCCCGCTGCACCGCGGCCTCCGACTCGCTGTCCAGGTGGGCGGTGGCCTCGTCCAGGACGACCACAGCGGGCTCCTTGAGCAGCAGCCGGGCGATGGCCAGCCGCTGCTTCTCACCGCCCGAGAGCCGGTATCCACGGTCCCCGACGACCGTGTCCAGCCCGTCGGGCAGGTCGCGCACCGCCCGGCCGATGTGGGCCGCGTCCAGCGCCGCCCACATGCGCTCCTCCGTCGCGTCGGACCGGGCGAACAGCAGGTTGGCCCGAATCGTGTCGTGGAACAGGTGCGCGTCCTGGGTGACCACGCCGACGGCCGCGCGCAGCGAGCGGCCGCTGACCGCGCGGACGTCGAGCCCCCCGATCCGGACCGCGCCGTCCCGGGCGTCGTACATCCGTCCGACGAGTTGGCTGATGGTGGTCTTCCCCGCGCCGGACGGGCCGACGAGCGCCACGAGCTCACCGGGGCCCACCCGGAAGGTGACGTCGTGCAGCACCGGCTCCGGCGTCCTGCTGTCGAGCACGGCCGTGGACTCCAGCGAGGCCAGTGACACCTCGGTCGCCGCCGGATAGCGGAATCCGACATGGTCGAACTCGACGGCCACCGGCCCCGCCGGCAGCTCGACGGCGTCCGGCGCGTCCTCGATCGCCGGCCGCAGGTCGAGAACCTCGAAGACCCGCTCGAACGAGACCAGCGCGGTCATCACGTCCACGTGCACGTTGGACAGCTGCGTCAGCGGGCCGTAGAGCCGGGTGAGGTAGGCGGTGAGCGCGACGACCGTGCCGACCTCGAGGCTGCCCCGGGCCGCGAAGGTACCGCCGACGCCGTAGACGATCGCCGTCGCCAGCGAGGCGACCAGCGTGAGGGACACGAAGAAGATCCGCCCGTACATCGCCTGGGTCACGCCGATGTCACGGACCCGCCCGGCGCGGCGGCGGAAGGTCCGCACCTCACGGTCGGGCTCGCCGTAGAGCTTGGTGAGCATCGCCCCGGCGACGTTGAACCGCTCGGTCATCATCGTGTTCATCTCGGCGTTGAGGCCGTAGCTCTCCCGCGTCAGCGCCGCCAGCCGGGGCGCGAGCAGGCGCGCCGGCACGACGAACACGGGCAGCAGCACGAGCGCGACCACGGTGATCTGCCAGGACAGGCTGATCATCGCGATCAGGACGAAGGCGACCGACAGGATGTTGGACAGCACGGCGGACAGCGTGTTCGTGAACGCGGACTGCGCTCCGAGGACGTCGTTGTTCAGCCGGGTGATGAGCGCACCGGTCTGGGTGCGGGTGAAGAAGGCGATCGGCTGGCGCTGCACGTGGTCGAACACCTGCGAGCGCATCTCGTAGATCAGGCCCTCGCCGATGCGGGCGCTGAACCAGCGCTGACCCAGCCCGAGCAGCGCCTCGCCGACGGCGAGAGCCGCGACCACCCCGGCGAGCGTCTGGACGACCCCGGCCCGGCCGGGCACGATCCCATCGTCGATGATCGCCTTGAAGAGCAGCGGGGTGACGGCGCCGGTCGCCGCGCCGAGCACGATGAGGACGCCGAAACCAGCGAGCAGCCGGCGGTAGGGGCGGGCGAAGCCGACGATGCGGCGGACGGTCCCCGGGCGCAGGCTGGCCCGCGTCACCGAGCGGTCCCGTTGGAACGAGCGCATCGTGGACCAGTTGTCGACCGCAGTTCTCATGGAGCCTCCGACGCACCGCTACGTGTTACTACGTAACGGTGTAAGCGAGGGTTTGCTAGCCCGCATTCCCGGCGGTCGTGGCGAGGACCCGCGCGAGGGCGTCGTCCTCCGCCGCGCGGCGCTGGATGCCCGACCGCTCGCGGGCGCCGGCGAGCAGCGCCTTCGTCTCCGCGCTGACGTCGGGCGGCACCGCGAGCAGGCGGTCCACCAGGCGGCCGAGCTCGGCGTCGAGGTCCCGGCGGGGGACGACGAGCGCGGCGAGGCCGAGCCGGAGCGCGTCCCGCGCGCCCACCGGCCTGCCGGTCAGACAGAGCGCAAGCGCGCGGGCGTAGCCGACAGCGTCGACGAGGGTACCCGCAACGCCCAGGCCCGGCACGCGACCGGCCGTGGCCTCGGTGAGGCACAGGGATGCGTCCTCGGTCAGTACCCGCAGGTCGCAGGCGAGGGCCAGTGCCAGCCCCGGGCCCGTCGTCGGCCCGGCGGAGACGGCGATGCTGAGCAGGTCCGGCCGCTCGGACAGCCGGCGCGCGACCCGGGACCACGTGGCGAGGTTCCGCCCGGTCGCGACCCCGCCGGCGGATGGGCCGGCCGTCGGGCCGGTCTGGTGGCCGACTTCGCGATCGGCTCTGTGATCGATTTCGTGGCTGGTCCTGTGGTCGACCTTGTGGTCGGCCGGAGCTTCATGGCTGGCCTTGTGGTCGGCCGGAGCCGACAGGCGGTGTACGGCGTTCACGACGACGACACGGACGTCGCCGCGCAGGTCGCGCAGGATGCCGTCCATCGCCGCGGCGATGGACGGGAGGGTGGGCGTGTCGCCCACCCAACCCGACACATCTTCACTCACAGTGAGCGAGACGCAAGGGCCAGCTGCGAGTACGCCCAGCCCGGCCGCCGCCGGGTCGGCGGCGGCCGGCATGCTCATGGTCAGGCGCTTTTCTTCTTGGTACCCCGGGTCGCGCCCCCACGTCCGCGCAGCGTCGTGCCCGACTCGGACAGGATCCGGTGGACGAACCCGTACGAACGACCCGACGACTCGGCAAGCAGGCGAATGCTCTGTCCGGACTCGTACTTCTTCCGAAGTTCGGCAGCGAGCTTGTCCCGCTCCGCCCCGGTGATCCGGGTTCCTTTCCTAAGCTCGGCCAATGTGGCCCCCTCCGTGTTCGATGATCTGCGAACCGATCTTCACCCAGCTTCGGTGTCCGCGCCACTCGAAGCCCGTGTGATCCATCACACGCGATGGTGCAGTCGCCGGGACAACCTCGCACGCGTCCGAGGCGCACGCCGACGAGCCGACTCCGAGCAGTCACATAGCCCCTGACCTGCTACAGCGCGCCCGAAGCCCGAGTTCGACGACACAGCGGCCAGTCTTGCGGCCGGCTGGGATCCGATCGGGCAGGGGCTCCCGCGCGGCGCGTCGAACATCGTCACCGACGGTACATCCGTCTCGGCTCCCCCGCGGGGATCCGCGGGCCGCCGGGACTGGTTACGGTGCATGCATGGTCAACGGCCGGCCGACGAGGGCGGCGCCCTCACCGGCGCGGCTCACACCCAGCGCCCGGCAGGAACCCACGCGGCACATCCGTACACGCAAGGTGACCGGAACGCTGCCCCGTCGCGCCCCGGCCCTGTCCGCGCTGCGGGCCGAGGGGGTCGATGTCGGGCTCTGGTGCGCGGCGGCCGGGTTCGGCCTGCTCCTCAGCGGGCTCATCGCCGCCACCGACGTGGACCTCGGCTCCGCCGCGCCGTTCCCGGTCGGCTGGCGCACGCCCCACCTGGCGCCGGCGACGCTGCTCCCGGTGCTCGTGGCGATCGTCACCCTGGCGCTCGCCCGCCGGGCCATCCGCGCCCGCTGGCCGCTCCTGCTCCTGTTCGGCTTCGCCGGATCACTGTGCTGGAGCCTCGCCCTGGCCGCGGCGGCCGGCCCGGGCCTCACCGATGGCCTGCGCCCGCCTCCGGTGTACCTGACCGCCGCCGGCGCCGTCGGCGACGAGCCGCTCAGCTACCTCGCCGGCTGGGTCGCCCAGTCCGTCGACGGGCCGGTGTCCGCGGCACAGGCCGGCGCGACGGACCTGCCGCGGGCGCCCTCCAGCCTGCTCACAAGCCATCCGCCCGGCCCTGTGCTGCTCGTGTGGGGGTTGGACCAGCTCGGGCTCGGCGACCTCGCCGACGGGGCTGACGGGGCCGGGAGCGCGGTGCCGCTCGGGCTGGCGCTGACGGCGCTGACCGCGCTGGGCGTCCCGCTGGTCGCGGTCGCGGTGCGCTCGCTGTGCCACGAGACGGCGGCGCGCCGGGCCATCCCGGTGCTCGTGCTGACGCCGTGGGCGCTGTGGGCCGCCGCGTCGCCGCGGGCCGTCGCCATCCTGCCGGCGGCGGCGGCGGTCGCCGTGGGGGTGCTCGGGTGCGAGCCGGGCCGGCGATGGCGGCTGTCGTGGGCGCTGCTGTCGGGCCTGCTGCTGGGGGTGAGCGGCCTGTTCGACTACGCCGTGGTGTGGCTGGGCGTCGCCGTCGCGGCCGCGTACTTCGTCCGGCGCCAGCCGCTGATGAACGTGTTCACCGGACTCGGCGCGCTGCTCCCGCTCTGGCTGTTCTTCGCCTGGGGCTTCTCCTGGCCGGACGGCCTCACCCAGGCCCGGGTCGACACCGGGCCCGCCACGATGCTGGCCTGGCTCGCCCTGGACGCCGTCGTGGTGCTGCTGGCCGGCGGGCCGGTGCTGGTCCGCGCGCTGCGCCGGATCCGGCTGACCCCCGGCTGGCCGTTCCTGGTCGGCGCCGGCGCCGCGGTGCTGTTCAGCCTGTGCGCGGGGCTGGCCTGGGGTGGGGTGGAGCTGGCCTGGCTGCCGCTGGCGCCGTGGCTGGCGGTGGCGGCGCTGGCCCCGCGCCCCCGCCCGGACGGACCGGGCGACACGGTGCGCGCGGGTGACCTTCCAGGCCTGCTGATCGGGACGGGCGCCCTCGCCGCCATCGTCCTGCGGGTCTTCCTCGGGAACGGCTGAGCTGCGCGGCCCCGGCCGGAGAACGCGCCCGAATGCCTCGTGACCCAGGCGGGCTCGGCGATCAGGCGGACTCGGCGGCGGCGGGCGGCACCGGCTGGGCCACCTCGCCCCGCGGCATGTCGGGTTCGAGGTAGACCCGGCGCGCGGTGGGCACGGCGTCGCGCAGCAGCGCCTCGGCCTCGTCGATGGCGGCGGCGACCTGGGCCATGGTCAGATCCGGGTCAAGCCCGATCTTGGCCGCGACCAGCAGCTCGTCCGGGCCGAGGTGCAGGGTCCGCATGTGGATCACGGTGGTGACCGCCGGCGCCGAGCTCAGCGCCTGCCGGATCACCTCGATGGTCTGCGGGGTGGCGGCCTCCCCGACCAGCATCCCGTAGGTCTCCATCGCGACGATCACGGCGACGGCCAGCAGCAGGATGCCGATCGCGAGGGTGCCGGCGCCGTCCCAGAGCGGTTCGTCGAGCAGCAGCGTCAGGCCGACCCCGGCGAGGGCGAGCAGCAGGCCGCACAGCGCGGCCAGGTCCTCCAGCAGGACGACCGGCAGCTCCGGGGAGCGCGCGTCCCGGATGAAGCGCCACCACGACCCCGAGCCCTTGAGATGCCTCGACTCCTTGATGGCCGTCCGGAACGAGAAACTCTCGAGCACGATCGCGACGGCGAGGACCACGATCGCCACCACGCCACTCTCCAGCTCGTGGGGGTGGCGCAGCTTCTCCACGCCCTCGTAGACGGAGAACAGCCCGCCGACGCTGAACAGCACGATGCCGACGAGGAAGCCCGCGATGTAGCGGGAACGCCCGTAGCCGAAGGGGTGCTCCTCGTCCGCCGGCTGGCTGGCGTTGCGCTGCCCGAGCAGGAGCAGCGCCTGGTTGCTCGAGTCGGCGACGGAGTGGATCGACTCGGCGAGCATGGACGAGGAGCGGGTGAAGAGGAACGCCACGAACTTCGCGACCGCGATGCCCAGGTTCGCGAGCAGTGCCGCCACGACTGCCTTGGTGCCGCCTTCTGTGCTCACGTGCTCCCGCTCTCGTCCCGTGTTCTGTCTCCCGCGCGCCGATGGGCGCCCGGACCGAGGGCCCAGTGTGTCAAGGTGGCCACCTCCGGGCGCCGCCGGGTACTCCCGTGGTATCAGGCCAGGGTGACGAGATCGGCGAGGTCGGGCGACCAGGTGTCCTCGACGCCGTCCGGCAGCATCAGGACCTTGTCGGGGCTCAGTGCCTCGACCGCGCCCGGGTCGTGCGTGACGAGGACAACCGAGCCCCGGTAGGTGCGCAGCGCGCTCAGGACCTCGCCGCGCGACGCCGGGTCGAGGTTGTTCGTCGGCTCGTCGAGCAGCAGCACGTTCGCCGAGCTGCAGACCAGGCCAGCCAGGGCCAGCCGGGTCTTCTCACCGCCGGAGAGCGTCTCGGCGAGCTGTTCGACCGCGTCCCCCCCGAACAGGAATGCGCCCAGGATGCGACGCAGGTCGACGTCGGAGGCGGTGGGCGCCGCGGCGCGCATGTTGTCGAGCACCGTGCGGGAGGTGTCGAGCGTCTCGTGCTCCTGCGCGTAGTACCCCAGGCGCAGGCCGTGCCCCGGGTGCACCTCGCCGGCGTCCGGGGTCTCCTGGCCGGCGAGCATGCGCAGCAGCGTCGTCTTGCCGGCGCCGTTGAGGCCCAGGACCACGACCCGGGTGCCGCGGTCGATCGCCAGGTCGACGCCGGTGAACACCTCCAGCGAGCCGTAGGACTTCGACAGGCCGGTGGCGGTCAGCGGCGTGCGGCCGCACGGAGCCGGATCGGGGAAGCGCAGCTTGGCGACCCGGTCGGCGACCCGGACCTCGGCGAGGCCGGAGGCGAGGCGCTCCGCGCGGCGGTCCATCTGGTGTGCCGCGCGCGCCTTGGTGGCCTTCGCCCGCATCTTGTCGGCCTGCGCCCGCAACGAGTCGATCTTCTTCTCCGCGTTGGCCCGCTCCCGCCGCCGACGGCGCTCGTCCTGATCACGCTGGGTGAGATAGGTCTTCCAGTTGACGTTGTAGACGTCGAGCGCGGCGCGGTTGGCGTCGAGATGGAAAACCTTGTTCACACTCTTGTCCAGCAGGTCGACGTCGTGGCTGATGACGATCAGGCCGCCGGAATGGGCGCGCAGGAAGTCACGCAGCCAGGTGATCGAGTCGGCGTCGAGGTGGTTGGTCGGCTCGTCGAGCAGCAGTGTCGCGTCGGAGTTCCCCGAACCGGCGAACAGGATCCGGGCCAGCTCGACGCGGCGGCGCTGGCCGCCCGAGAGCGTTCCGATCTGCTGGCCGAGAACCCGGTCGGGCAGGCCGAGCGAGGAGCAGATCCGCGCCGCCTCCGCCTCGGCGGCGTACCCGCCGAGCATCCCGAACCGCTCCTCCAGCCGGCCGTAGCGACGCACCGCGGTGTCGCGGGCCGTCTCGTCGACGAACTCGGCCATCTCGAGCTGGAGCTTCTCCATCTCGCGCAGGATCACGTCGAGGCCTCGGGCGGCGAGCACGCGGTCGCGGGCGGTGTCGGCGAGGTCGCCGGTGCGCGGGTCCTGCGGCAGGTAGCCGATCTCGCCGCGGATGTCCACCTTGCCGGCGAAGGGCAGGGTCTCCCCCGCGAGCGTCTTCAGCATCGTCGTCTTGCCGGCGCCGTTGCGGCCGACGAGGCCGATACGGTCACCCGGCTGCACCCGGAACGAGACCGGCTCGATCAGTGTGCGGGCTCCGGCGCGGAGCTCGAGCTCGGACACGATGATCATGAGGGTCGGCCTCTTTCGTACATCGGATTCGTGCGCGTATCAGGTGTCAGCGGTTGGCCACCACGACACCGGGGTGCCTGGGAAACGCCCGCCTCACGACGCGGCAGAGGTCATGTCCTCCAGGGTACGGGCCGCGGCACCGCGCCCGACGGGCGTCCCGCGCCGGACGGTCGGTGACTACCGCCGCACGGGTGCGCCCACCAGGCGTTGCGGGTACGCCTTTCCCAGGTCACGGGCACGAGCCCCGGCTCACGGACGCCTTCGGGCCAGACACGGGGAGGTCACGATGACAACCACGTATCGACAGAACCGGGAGACGCAGCGCCCGAGTTCGCTGTGGTCGGCCCTGGTCATCCTCGGAATCGCGGTCACGGTCCTGGGGTTGCTGCTCATCACCAATCCCTTCACCACCGTCGGCGCGCTGGCCGTCATCGCCGGTGTGGCTCTTCTCGTCTCCGGCATCACCGAGATCGTCTCCGCCGTACGCACCGAGAACAGCAGCTCCGCCATCTTCTTCGGCGCACTGACCGCCGTCGCCGGCGTGGTGATCCTGCTGTGGCCGGGGGTGACGCTGCACGCGATAGCGCTGATCGTCGGTGCGGCCCTGATCGTCGCGGGGGTGGTCCGGGCACTGCTGGTGCTGGCGAGTCGGAACGGCCAGGCCGGCCGCACCGGCAGCGTGGCCCGTGGCCTGCTGATCGCCGCGCTCGCCGTGGTCCTCGGGGTGCTGGCCCTGGCCTGGCCGTCCTCGACCGTGGTCGTGCTCGCGGTGCTGTTCGGCATCCAGCTCGTCGTCACCGGCGTGACCGAGGTGGCACTCGGCCTGGCCCTGCGCCCCTGAGCAGCCTGCTCGCCCTTTAATTTCCTTCTCGTCCTCTCCGAGCGAAATCCGCCGCCAGCGACCCCCGAAACGGCGAGGAAGAAACTAAAGGGCGAGTAACTGAGCCGGACTCCCCGGCCAGCCACCGAGGCCAGGACCGTGATGCGCTCGCCGAGCGACGGCAGATGCCCTCCCCGAGCGACGGCAATGGTCGCCCCGGACTCAGCCCAGGATGCGCTTGCGCCAGAGTTCGACGGCCTCGGGCCGGGCGCCGCGGTCGAGGAACCAGCCCTCCGGGCCCTGCGGGTGCCCGTCGATGATGGTCAGCACCTGCTCGACGGCGGCCACCGAGACCTTGGTGACCTCCTTGTCGACGACCCGGCCGTCGGGGAGGATCGCGTGCCCTCGCAGGCGGCGCAGCACGCCCGGCATGTTCTCGCCGGTAACCAGGTAGTCGGCGACCACCTGCTCCGGGACGACACCGGCCAGGCGCAGGAGGAGGGCGACGACCACGCCCGTGCGGTCCTTGCCGGCCGCGCAGTGCACCAGGAGCGGACCGGGGGCCTCCGCCGCCAGGTCGAGGATCTCCACCAGCCGGGGTGTCGCGATGTCGAGCATCGCGGCGTACAGCGTGCGCAGGCCGCCCGCGAGCGCGTCCGGCGGCAGGGAGTCGCTGACCCGGCCGGTCTCCTCGCCGAGCAGGGGCATCACGTGGATCTCCGAGCCGATCAGCGACAGCGGGTGCGGGGAGCTCCCCCGCTCGACCGCGGAGCGCAGGTCGACCACGGTCGGCGGGGGCCAGGTGAACTCCGCCGCCGGCCGGGCGTCCTCGACCCGGTGCATCTCGCTGCGGTACAGCACGCCCGTGTTGGTGACGCGGCCGTCCGCGGTGGTCATGCCGCCGACG
This sequence comes from Parafrankia sp. BMG5.11, assembly GCF_004337455.1. NCBI lineage: Bacteria > Bacillati > Actinomycetota > Actinomycetes > Frankiales > Frankiaceae > Parafrankia > Parafrankia sp. BMG5.11. The sequence goes on from NZ_SJXI01000016.1 coordinate 80,820, forward strand.
TCGCGCAGGTTGGCGAGCCGTTCCGTGGCGAGATCTTCTGTTCCCATCCGATGTCCTCCCGAGAGCGCGGTGCACGCAGGGTCCCGGCTGCCTCCGTCGGGCGGGTGGCCGGGCCGGGCGGGCCAGACCAGGCCAGGTCAGGCCCTGGCCTCGGTGTCATCGCCGCGCGTGCGGACCCACGCCATCCTCGCCGAAGAGGCCGACCTCATGCGGGGCGATTACCCCCACACCGGGCGGCGGCTCGGCGACGGAGGTCGGCCCGGCGACGGACGCTGACTTGGCGACGGGCGTCGCTCGCCCGGCCCGCCGGGCCCGGGACGGGCCGGCGGTGGCCGGCGGACCGGCAGCGGCGGCTGCCTCCTCCGGGTCGACGTCGACGGGGTCGACGAGGTGACGGCCGGTGTTGCGGACGCTGCCGACCTCGGGTGAGACCGGGTGCGCGGCGAACACCCCGGCCGGAGCGGGCCGCAGGATCCCGGCGAGCGCCTCGGGATCCCGCAGCGTCGGGTCGATCCACCGGGACCAGGCCGGGCGCGGCACCACGACGGGTGACCGGTCGTGGATGAACTCGGTGCCCGCGGCCGCGTCGGTGGTGAGGATCGTGAACGTGGTCAGCGGCTGCTCGCCCTTCGACCAGACCTCGTAGAGCCCGGCGAAGGCGAACAGGCCGTCGGCCCCCGGGTGGCCGGCCGGATGGATGTAGTAGGGCTGGCCGCGGCGCGAGCCGCCGGGCCGCCGCCACTCGTAGAAGCCGGTGGCGGGAACGAGGCACCGGCGGGCGGCGAACGCAGCGCGAAACGCCGGCTTGGACGCGACCGACTCGGCGCGGGCGTTGATCAGGCGGCTGCCGATCGCCGGGTCCTTCGCCCAGAACGGGACCAGACCCCAGGTGGCCAGCCGCAGGACCCGCCCACCGCCCGCGGCCCGCGGCCCGCCGCCCCCGCCTGTCTCACCAACCTCGCCGCTTTCGCCGGCCCCCCCGGTGCCAACGCCAGCCGCCGGCTCACCGTGCCCGGTGCCGCCCGGCGGCCGACGCGCGACGACGATCGGCATCACCGTGGTCGGGGCGACGTTGTAGCTCTCCGTCACCCGGCCGCCCGTCTCGTCCGCCGCGGACATCGCCGCGGCGAGATCGTCGGCGCTCAGAGTCTGGGTATACCTGCCGCACATGTCTGAGCAGTCTTCCAGCTCCCACCGACACTTCCGGCCAACCAGCACCGGCCCCCGCCGACGGGCGATCAGAAGGGCCGTCCACGAAGGCCGTCCAGGAAGACCGGCCAGGAAGGGTCGCCGGGAGGATCAGACGACGAGCGCGGCCGCCGCGGTCGCCAGGCAGCCCAGCGAGAGCAGTCCGAACGCGCCGACCCAGAAGGCACCCGGCAGTCCGGTGAGGCGGGCGAGCTGGTCCGGGTCGGAGTCCCGGGCGCGCCGCTGCCGCCGCTGCCGCTGGACCTCGATGATCGGCCGCACCGCCCCGAGCAGCAGGAACCAGGTCGCGTAGGCGGCGAAGCCGGCCTGGACGTCGTCCGCCGCGAACCACGAGATCCCGAGCACGACGACGGTGCTGACCAGCACCGACACGACACCGAAGGCGTTGCGGACGACCACCAGCATGACCAGCAGCAGCGCGACGAGGATCTGCAGGAGCAGGCTGATCCGCCCGGTGGCGAGCAGGCCGGAGGCGCCCAGTCCGAGCAGCGACGGCGTCGTGTAGCCGGCGGCGACGGTCAGGATGACCCCGGGCCCGGTCGGCCGGCCCGAGGACACCGTGACGCCGGAGGTGTCGGAGTGCAGGCGCACCCCGGCCAGGCGGCGGCCGGTGGCGACCGCGGCGAGGGCGTGCCCGCCCTCGTGCGCGATCGTCACGACGTGACGGGCGGTCGGCCAGGTGCGGCCGCTCGCCACAGTGAGCAGCGCGACGACCCCCGTGAGGACGAGGATCCAGTGCGCGGGGGCCGGCTGCGCGTCGAGGCTCCGGCTCAGCAGATCGGACGTGGCTGCCCCTCTCCTCGTCGCCGGTGGATTGTCGCCGGCGGACGGACGGTACGCCGCCACGATCGTCCCGCATGAGCCGCCCGGGTCCAACGCCCCGGTATGGCATCGTCCGTCGGCTCGCCGACAGCACGGAGCCGGGCGGGGCGCGGCCGGACGGGGCATCCGGTAAATGCACGACTCGCGCCGCCCCGTGGCGCACGATGGGTCCGCGCACGCCGGGTGGCGGGCGGCGGGCGGCGGACCGCGAGGCACCGATCTGACGGCATACCGATCTGGGGAGGATTCGCGGCATGGCGGAGTACGTGTACCGACCGGTCATCCATACGGCGCTGGGGCTCTTCCGCGCGTTGCGCCTGCGGCTGGACATACGTGGCGAGGAGAACGTGCCGGCCGGCGGCGGGGCCATCGTGCTGATCAACCACGTCTCCTACCTGGACTTCGCGCTCGCCGGGGTTCCCTTCTGGCACGCGCGGCGGCGCATGGTCCGGTTCATGGCCAAGAAGCAGGTGTTCGACCACCGCGTCAGCGGGCCGCTGATGCGTGGGATGCACCACATCCCGGTCGACCGGGCGGCCGGGGCCGGCTCGCTGATCGCGGCGGTGCGCGCGCTGCGCGAGGGCGAGCTCGTCGGGGTGTTCCCCGAGGCCACGATCAGCCCGAGCTACTGCCTGGCGCCGTTCAAGTCGGGCGCCGCCCGGATCGCCGCCGAGGCCGAGGTGCCGGTGATCCCCCTGGTGCTCTGGGGCAGCCAGCGGATCCTGACCAAGGGCCGCCCCCGCAACCTGCGCGCGGCTGTCGGCACGCCGGTCTCGATCACGGTCGGCAAGCCCATCCCGTACTCGGAGCTGCCGGATGCCCGGACCGGCACCGCGCTGCTGGAGCTCCGGATGGGCGAGCTGCTCGACGACGCGCAGCGCCGCTACCCCGCGCCCCCGCCGGGTGAGTCCCCCTGGTGGCTGCCCGCCCATCTCGGCGGATCGGCGCCCGAGCCCCCCGCCCGTCCCGCCGGCTGACCCGCGGCCGGCTGCGGAAGAATCGTGGACGGACCCGCAGCACGGACCGGAGGACAGACGTGAGCGACCCCGTGACCGGTCAGGTCACCGACGAGGTGACGGACGAGCAGTTCGTGGACGGGCTGCCCAAGGTGGAGCTGCACGTCCACCTGGAGGGCTCGATGCTGCCGGCGACCCTGCTGCGGCTCGCCCGCCGCCACGGCGTCGACCATCTGCCGACCGACCTGGACGCCCTGCGGGCCTACTACGAGTTCCGCGACTTCGACCACTTCATCGAGGTCTACCTGGCCGCCGTCCAGGTCCTGCGGGACGAGGAGGACTTCCGCCTGCTCGCCCGGGAGACCGCGCTCGGGCTGGCCGCGCAGCGGGTGCGCTACGCGGAGATCACCTTCACGCCCTTCCTGCACGTCCAGCGCGGCATCGACCCCGCGGTCGTGTTCGCCGGTGTGGAGGCGGGCCGGCTCGACGCGGAGCGCGAGGCCGGCATCCAGGTGCGCTGGATCACCGACATCCCCGGCCTGCCGGGGACGGACAACGTCACCTCCGGGGAGCGCACCCTGGAGCTGGCCCTGGCCCACGGCGGGGACGGCGTGATCGCGCTGGGCCTGGGCGGGCCCGAGATCGGGGTGCCGCGGCCCCAGTTCGGCCCGGTCTTCACCGCGGCACGGGACGCCGGCCTGCACTGCGTCCCGCACGCGGGCGAGACGACCGGGCCCCGGACCATCTGGGACTCGCTCGAGTACCTGCACGCGGAGCGGATCGGGCACGGGACCAGCGCGCTGGGCGACCCGGCGCTGGTCGAGCACCTGCGCCGGCACCGCATCCCGCTGGAGGTCTCCCCCACCTCGAACCTGTGCACCGGGGCCGTAGCCAGCTACGGGGTGCACCCGCTGCCGGAGATGATCGCGCAGGGCCTCCAGGTGAACCTGAACAGCGACGACCCGCCCATGTTCAACACGACGCTGCGCGCGGAGTACCTGCACGCGCTGCGCTCGCTCGGGCTCTCCCGGCAGCAGGTGTTCGACGTGGCCGCCGCGGCGGTGGAGCACTCCTTCCTGCCGGCGGACGGCAAGGAGCGGCTGCGGGCCGAGTTCACCGCGGCCGCGGCGGATCTCGGCGTCCGTCCCGCGGCCCCCGCGGGGAGCTGAGCAGGCCCCGCCGGGGCCTGGCACGCGCTGGCGGAACCCGGACAGGCGTTGCGGGAACGGGCGTCCCGCGTTTATGGGGTGGGCCCACGGGTACCGCAGCCGACGTCGTTGGTGATCAGCCGATTCGTACGGAGGTCACGCCGTGTCGGCGCTGGGATGGTTCCTGCTGGTCCTCGTTCTCGTAATCCTGGGCGTGGTCCTCGTTGGCGTGCTCGGGGGTGCCCGGCTGGCCCCGGGCGGTTCCGGCCGGGCGCTGCGCAGTCGTTTCGGGCCGGAGTACGACCGTGCGGTGGAACACAGCGGCGGGGATCGCCGCGCGGCCGAACGCAGGCTCGCCGAGGTGGCCCGGCGGCGCGACGAGCTTGACCTCCAGCCGCTCGACGAGCCCGCCCGCGCCGGGTATCTCACCCGCTGGGACGCCGTCCAGGCGCGGTTCGTCGACGACCCCGCCGGCTCCGCCCGCCAGGCGGACCGGCTCGTCGTCGAGGTGATGCGCGCCCGGGGCTACCCGGAGTCGACCTTTGACGAGCGGGCCGACCTGATCTCCGCCGAGCGGCCCGAGCTGGTCGCCCCCTACCGGGACGCGCACGCCCACGCCGAGGCCCCGGCGGGCGGCCCCGACACCGACGGCCCCGACACCGAGGAACTGCGCACCGCCCTGGTCCAGCTGCGCGGGCTCTTCGGATGGCTGGTCACCGGCGAGACTGAGCCGCGGGACCAGGACGCCCAGAGCTCCCCGGCCCTGGCCGGGCCCCCGCGGCAGCGCACCTGACCGCTCGGACGTCCCCCGCCGCCGGCAACGGCACCGGGCGGGCCTGGCGCACGACTCGGCCGAGACTCCAAGGCAGGAGGACCCGCAATGAACACATCCGACGCACGCGAGCCCGAGATGGCACCGCCGTCCGGGAAGCGGACCACCGACGGCGGCCCGTCCGCCCGTCCCGCCCCCGGCCCGGCCGGCGCGCCCACGGCCCAGGCGGACCGAACGGCCAGGGTGGACCAGGCGGACGACCGGGCTGCCCCTGCGGCTTCGGCGCTGCCGGGCACGGCGGCGGAGCCGGACGCCTCGGCGTACGCCCTGGTCGGCGACGAGCCGGGGTTCACCATCGGGACGAGCGGCCCCGCGGCACCGCCGGACGCCGTCCGGGACAAGCCGGGCGACGGTGATCCGGCCAGGGCCGGCCGCCCGACCCCTGCCGGCTCGGCACCTGGCGGCCCGGCATCAGCCGGCTCGGCGTCCGCTGGCCCGGCAGGTGCCGGGCCGACGGCCACCGAGGCCACCTCGTCCGGCGAGCCGGAAGGCGCGTGGCGGCAGGTCCTGATCGACTTCGTCGACCATCCCCGCCAGGCGGTCGAGAAGGCCGACCGGCTGGTGGACGAGGCGGTCCGGTCGCTGACCGACCGGATCAGCCGGGAGCACTCGGGGCTGCGCTCTGCCTGGCACGACCACGGTGAGCCGTCGACCGAGGACCTGCGCAAGGCGCTGCGCGGCTACCGGGAGTTCTTCGAGAAGATCCTCAGCTCCCGCTGACCCGCGGGTCAGCGGGCGCTGGCCGGGGGCTGGCCGGTCCTCAGGGGCGTTCGGCGTCGAGGCCGCGGGGCGCCCCGACGGAGCGGCCGGCCAGGTCGAGCTCGCGCAGCTGCTCCTCGGCGGTCTGCTCCACCCGGCGCATGGTCGCCCGCAGGATCGGCGGCGTCATGATCGACGTCACGACCGCCACCAGGACGATCACGGTGTACGTCGCGGTGGAGAGGACGCCGAGGCGCAGGCCCGTCCCGGCCACGACGATCTCGATGACGCCGCGGGCGTTCAGGCCCGCGCCCAGCGAGAGCGCCTCCCAGTGCCCCAGCCGGCTCGCGCGGGCACCGATGTAGGCACCGGCGAACTTGCCCAGGATCGCGAGTCCGAGGATCACGACGGCGGCGAGCGCCACCTCCGGCCGGGTCAGCGCGGTCAGGTCGATGCGCAGCCCGGCGGACGCGAAGAAGATCGGCGCGAGCACGCCCATGACCATCAGGCGGAGCGGTTCGAGCCGCCGGATGTCCAGAGTCGGCGTGGACCCGAGCAGGATGCCGGCGATGAACGCGCCGAGGATCGCCTCCAGTTTGAGAGCGTGCGTCCCGGCGGCCGCGGCGAGGATGAAGACGACCGCCACCGCGATACCGGAACCCGATCCGGTGCCGCCGGTGTCAGCCGTTTCAGCCGTTTCAGCGGACGGCCTGGCAAGGCCGCCGGCGGCGACGGCCAGCCGGGCGAGCGGGCGGCCGACAACGAACGCCGCGGCGACGACACCGATCACGCTGAGCACCGGCCACGCGATGTCGCCGCCGCGCACCCCCGTTGTCGCCATCGCGGAGACCACCGACAGCAACGACCAGCCGACCGCGTCGTCAACCGTGGCGGAGGCGAGGATGAGCTGGCCGACGTTGCGGTGCAGCAGCCGCATGTCGTGCAGGATCTTGGCCGCGACGGGGATCGCGCTGACCCCCATGGCCACCCCGAGGAACAGCGCGAACTCCCCGCGGTCGGCGCCGTCCGCCAGCAGCGACTCCGGCAGGAGCAGGCCCGCGCCGATCCCGAGCCCGACCGGCAGCACGAGGCCGGCGATGCTGATCCGCGCGGCGGTGGCTCCTCGCCGACGGACCATCCGCATGTCCATCTCGATGCCGGTGAGGCCCACCAGAAGGATCACGCCGATCTGCCCCAGCGCGTCGAGCAGGTGCATCTGGTCGGGCTCGGCGGGCAGCAGCCAACCCGAGAACTCGGACGCGACCGCCCCGAGCAGCGACGGGCCGACCACCACGCCCGCGAGCAGTTCGCCGACCACGGAGGGCAGCCCGAGTCGGATGGCGAGACGACCGAGCCCCAGCGCTAGGCACAACAGGACGGTCACCTGAAGAAGAAAAATGAGCAATGAATGATGGGACAACGAGGCCACCGGGGCCGCTGTCACGAATGACGTCTCCGTCGCGTTCACTGCGCCAGCCCTCGCCGCCACGTAGTCGTTTCAGCTCGCCGTCCACCGGGTGAATCAGGTGCGACGAGGTTAGCGCCCAGCCGAAGATCCCGGGCCCGACTGACAAGAATCGGGACCTCCGGGAAGGCGGTGATGGCTTTCGGTTCGGGCTTGCCGCTTCAGCCCGCCGAAACGCGATCGGGCAACGCATCGACCTCCGACGCAGCGGGCGCAACGGCCTGTGGCGAAGCGACCGCTGGCACGGCGGCCGCGGCGCCGCCCCCGCCATAGCGGGCGACGAGCCGCGCGCGCCGCGCGGGGTCGAGATTGGCCCGGGTCACGTCACCGCCGTAGTGCGCGGCGACCCTCGGATCCATGACTCGGAACCAGAACCGGGGGAACAGCGATGCGACGATCATCGAGCCGTATCCGGCGGGAAGCTGCGGAGCCGAGGCGAAGGACCGCAGCGACTGGTAGCGCACGGTGGGGTGCGCGTGATGATCGCTGTGCCGGGGCAGGTGGTACAGCGCGAGATTGCTGATGACGTCGTCGCTGTTCCAGCTGTGCCGTGGGTCGACCTTCTCGTACCGGCCGGCCGCGGTCCACTCCCGCGCCAGCCCGTAATGCTCGATGTAGTTGACCGACTCCAGCAGGGAGAAGCCGACGACCGCCTGCAGTACGAGGAAGGCGAGCACCGCCGGCCCGAACGCCACCGCGAGAACCCCGAACAGCACCGCCGTGTAGCACCAGGCGGAAAGCACCTCGTTGCGCGGTGACCAGGGCGAACGACCACGCAGACGCAGCCGGGCCGCCTCGAGCGCCCAGGCCGACCGCAGGCTGCCGACGACCGTGCGCGGCCAGAACCGCCAGAAGCTCTCCCCCATCCGGGCGCTGGCCGGATCCCGCGGCGTCGCGACGTGGACGTGATGGCCCCGGTTGTGCTCCACGTAGAAGTGCCCGTAGGCGGCGGGCGCCAGCATGGCCTTCGCGAGCCGGCGCTCGACCCGGGCGCGCTTGTGGCCCAGCTCGTGCGCGGTGTTGATACCGATCCCGGTGACCGTGCCGAGCGCGAGGACGACCGCCACCCGCTCGATCACCGACAGGTCGCCGCGCGTCCACGCCCAGCAGCCCATGAGCAGCGCGACACCGGCGAGCGGCAGATAGAGGTAGGTGCACCAGCGGTAGTAGCGGTCGGCGTCCAGCGCCTCGCGGGTTCCCTCCGGGGCGCCGACCGGGTCCTTCGGGGTCGTCGCGTCGAGTACGGGCAGCAGCACGAACACGAAGGCGGGTGTGAGCCACCAGGGCAGGCCCGAGCCGGTGCGGTGCCAGAGCCCGAACGAGACGATCGGCAGCAGCGGCGGCAGCAGCGCCGTCAGCCACATGTAACGCTTGCCGTCGCGCCAGGCGACCCCGCCCGGGCCGACGAGCACTGGCGCCGTCATCTGCCGCCCTCCCAGCCTGCCGGGCCCGCCTGCCCAGGACCCGGCCTCGTCCGCCCGAGCAGTGTCACATCCACCACCGACAGGAACAATCGACCCAGGTGGAAGGCACCCGGCAGCCACCGGCGGTTCACCGACCGGTCCCGCCGGGACACCCCGGCGGTGCAGACTGGCACCGTGAGGCCGCAGAGCGAACCGCCGTCCAGCCCGACGCCCGGACCGACGGCCGTGCCGGTGGGTGCCGTGCCGGAGGTGGCACGGCACGGGTCGATGACCGATGCTCCGCCGTGGATCGGCGGTGTCACGATCGGCACGCTGTTCCTCTCGGCGGCCGTCCTCATCACTTACACGCTCCTCCCACTGCCCGGGCAGGAGTCCCTCGGTGATCTGAACTACGTCGTCGCCGGGCTACTCTTCGCCGGCCACATCACCTTCACCCGCCTCTACCGCACCCGGCTGGCCCGCCCGGCCAGCGGAAGCTCGCCCCACCGGCCGGGCCACGACCCCGACGGAGCGGGCCCACCAGCCAAGCCAAGCCGACCGGAGCCCTCCGACGCCCCGGCCGAGTGACGCAGGCGACGCGTGCGAGGCGATTTCGGCCGGCCTGCGGGCTGAGACGATGCGTCGGTGTCCGCCCTGGTCGTCGTACTTGTCGGCCTTGTCGCCGGGGTGGTGGCGCAGCGCTCGTTCCAGCTCCCTGACGACGCCCCGCGGGCGCTCAACATCTGGCTGCTCGACGTCGCCCTGCCCGCGCTGACCCTGCACGTGCTGCACGGCGTGGAGATCCCGTCGAACGTCGCGATCGTTGTGGCCGCCCCGTACCTTCTGTTCGCCGTCACCGTGCTGATCTACCTGGCGGCGGCACGGCTGATGCGGCTGCCGCGGGAGGTCGTGGTCGCGCTGGTGGCCGCGACCGCGGTGGCGAACACCTCGTTCGTCGGCATCCCGATGGTCACGGCGTTCTTCGGCGAGCAGTGGGTACCCGTCGCGCTGCTCGCCGACCAGCTCGGCTCCTCCCTGCTGCTGAACACCGTCGTGCTGGTGCTGGTGACGGCCACCGCGGGTGCCGCGTCGACGCCGCTGGCGGTGGCCCGCAGGGCGTTGGCGCGTCCCTCGCTCATCGCCCTGGTGCTGGCGCTGGCGCTGCGCCCGGTGGGCTTCCCCGCCTGGCTGGACGAGGCCCTGGCCTCGATCGGGGCAACACTCACCCCGCTGGCCCTGTTCTCGGTGGGCCTGCAGCTGCGGCTGCCGGCCGTCCGCCGGTGGCGGCGTGAGCTGGCCCTGGGGCTGGTGGTGAAGCTGGCCGTGGCGCCGGTCGTGGTCCTGGGCTGCTACGCGCTCGCGGACGCGCTCACCGACCCGGACGTCCTCACCGACCCGAACGTCAGGGTGGCGTTGTTCGAGACCGCCATGCCGCCGATGGTCGCCGGGGCGATCATCGCCAACCGGCACGGCCTGGCGCCGCCGCTGCCGAGCCTGCTCGTCGGGGTGGGCGCTCCGCTGTCGGTGCTCACCCTCGCGGTCTGGTCACTCCTGCTACACCCGTAACACCAGATCACCGGATGGGCGCAAGCAACTACAAGGGCGTCCTATAGTTGGATAGGGGGACTATCCAGAGGTCGCAGCCGCCGCACGGGCAGACGAGACTCCTCCACGGGCGGCAGCACGCGGCGGTCGCCTGGAGGCGGCGTCGCCCCGAGACCGCTGTCCCCCGGGGACGGCGGTCCGCCGGGCGGCCGCACCGCGCACGGCGCCAGACACGAGCAGCACGAGAACGGAGGCGGCCACGTGGCCGAGACCCAGGCGGAGCAGGTACAGACCCCGAGCGAGAGCCCGGTGGCCGGCGAGATCCGGCGGATCGGCGTCGTCGGATGCGGTCTGATGGGCTCCGGAATCGCCGAGGCGTGCGCCCGGGCGGGACTCGACGTCCTGGTCCGGGAGGTCGACGCCGGCGCTGTCGAGGCCGGCCGCCGCCGGATCACCGCCTCACTGGACCGCGGCACCCGCAACGGCAAGCTCCAGGAGGCCGACCGGGACGCGGCGCTGGCCCGCCTGTCGTTCACCACCGACCTCGGCGACTTCGCCGACCGCCAGTTCACCGTCGAGGCCATCGCCGAGAACGAGCAGGCCAAGACCGAGATCTTCGCCGCCCTCGACAAGGTCGTCGCCGACGACTCCGCGATCTTCGCCTCGAACACGTCATCCATCCCGATCATGAAGCTCGGGATGGCCACCAACCGGCCGGACCAGGTCCTCGGCGTGCACTTCTTCAACCCGGTGCCGGTGATGCGGCTGGTGGAGCTCGTCCCGTCGCTGCTCACCTCGGAGCGGGCCCTCGCCCGCGCCCAGGAGTTCGTGACCACCGCGCTGCACAAGGAGGTCATCCGCTCGCAGGACCGCGCCGGTTTCGTGGTGAACGCGCTGCTCGTGCCCTACCTGCTCTCGGCCATCCGGATGCAGGAGTCCGGCTTCGCCTCCGCGGAGGACATCGACCTCGGCATGGTGCTCGGCTGCGCCCACCCGATGGGACCGCTGCGGCTGATCGACCTGATCGGGCTCGACACGGTGAAGGCCGTCGCCGAGTCGATGTACGAGGAGTTCAAGGAGCCGCTGTACTCGCCGCCGCCGCTGCTGCTGCGGATGGTGGACGCCGGCCTGCTCGGGAAGAAGACCGGGCGCGGCTTCCACAGCTACGCCTGAACCACCTGACCATCGCCAGGACCAGCTAGGACGAGGACGGCACGGACGTGGACCCGAACTTCGACACCTACCGGCTCACCGACACCCACGTCGCCGTGCGCGAGGCGGTGCGCGATCTCGCCGAGAAGGAGATCGCCCCGTTCGCCGCCGACGCCGACGAGAACGAGCGCTATCCCGTCGAGGCCCACAACGCGTTGGTCCGCTCCGGGTTCAGCGCCGTACACATCCCGGAGAGCTACGGCGGCCAGGGCGCCGACTCGGTGACGACCTGCATCGTCATCGAGGAGGTGGCCCGGGTCTGCGCCTCCTCGTCCCTCATTCCGGCGGTCAACAAGCTCGGCACCATGCCGATCCTGCTGTCCGGCTCGGAGGATCTGAAGAAGCTGGTCCTGCCCTCCATCGCCAGCGGGGAGGCGACCGCCTCCTACGCGCTCTCGGAACGGGAGGCCGGCTCCGACACCGCGTCCATGCGCACCCGGGCGCACCTCGACGGCGACCACTGGGTCCTCAACGGCACGAAGACCTGGATCACCAACGCCGGCGAGTCCCTCTGGTACACCGTCATGGCCGTGACCGACCCGAACGCGGCGAAGCCGGCCAACGGCATCTCGGCGTTCGTCGTCCGGGCCGACGACCCCGGCTTCGAGGTCGGCTCGAAGGAGCGCAAACTCGGTATCAAGGGCTCCCCCACCCGAGAGATCCACTTCGTCAACTGCACGATCCCCGCCTACCGCATCATCGGCGAGCCCGGCACCGGCCTGCGCACCGCCCTGGCCACCCTCGACCACACCCGGCCCACGATCGGCGCCCAGGCCGTCGGCATCGCCCAGGGCGCGCTGGACGCGGCGATCGGCTACGTCCGCGAGCGCCGCCAGTTCGGCCGCGCGATCGCCGACAACCAGGCCGTCCAGTTCATGCTCGCCGACATGGCGATGAAGATCGAGGCCGCCCGGCACATGGTGTACGTGGCCGCGGCCCGCGCCGAGCGCGGCGAGCCGAACCTCGGCTTCATCACGGCCGCGGCGAAGTGCTTCGCCTCGGACGTCGCCATGGAGGTGACCACCGACGCCGTCCAGCTCTTCGGCGGCGCCGGCTACACCCGCGACTTCCCGGTCGAGCGGATGATGCGCGACGCGAAGATCACCCAGATCTACGAGGGCACCAACCAGATCCAGCGCGTCGTCATGTCCCGCGCCCTGCTCAAGGGCTGACGAACCCGCGTTTCCCTGGCAGCGGCCATGATCCGGGCCACCCACCGATCAAGGGTAGGCGATCCGACTCCCCCGGCAGCCACCTACCACCGGCTGGCCATGGCACGGTCAACGCGCTCACCCCCGAGCGAATGTATATAGCGCAGTGTGGATAAATGCTTGCTATGAGCATCAGCGGGGGGCGCGGGGAGGCACAACGCCCGTTCTGGCTGATAGCTGGCGGCGCAGCCGTGGCCGTCGGCTGGGCGGCGGGGCTGGCCGGGCAGGGTGGCTGGGCTGCCGTGCTAATCGCGGTCGGAGTGCTACTGCCGGTCGCGGCCTTTCTGGCGGACAGGGCCTTCGCCCGTGCTGGGGGCCTGGACATCGAGAGGGTCGCCGACCGGCTCGCTGACCTGGTGCGCGATCAATGGGACACCGAAGCGACCCGCCGCGGGGTGGGCGGCCCGCCGCTGGAGGTGTTCTGGCAGGCCGCCGACGCCGACCTGGTCCACAGCTGGCCCAAGCTGCGACAGGAGGCCGTGGATGGACGAAACGGACCGGTATCCGGCACCCCGGGCAGCGGGCCGGGCGGCCTCGCCGGTAGTGGCGCGTTGCTCGCGGCCTACGACCGCAGCCCCTGCGGGCGGCTGGTCGTGCTCGGCGAGCCCGGGGCTGGCAAGACGGTCCTGCTGGTGCGGTTCGTCCTGGACCTGATCGGCCGCCGCCAGGCCGGCGAGCCGGTGCCGTTGCTGGTCCCGCTGGCCTCCTGGATCCCCGACTGGCAAAGCCTGTACGGCTGGCTGGAAGACCAGATCCTGCTTGAGTACCCCCACCTGTCCGCCGTCGATGCGGCCACCGGTGACACCCGGGCTGGAGCGCTGCTGCGCGCCGGGCTGATCCTGCCGGTCCTCGACGGGCTGGACGAGATCCGCGCCGGCGGCACCGACCAGGCTCTCGCCTCGATCAACGACGAACTCCCCGGCGACATCGGGCTCGTGCTGAGCTGCCGCACCGACGAGTTCCGCGCAGCCGTGCGTCCCGACCCCGACCAGCGGCCGATCCACCTCGACGGCGCCGCCGGCATCCACGTCCTCCCCCTCACCTCGACGGCGATCAGGGGCTATCTGCTGGCCGGTGCCGGCAGTGACGGCCCACTCCGATGGGCACCAGCCCTGACCGCTCTGGCTGACCCGACCTCGTCCGTCGCCCAGGCGCTCACCACCCCGCTGACCGCCTTCCTCGCCAGCACCGTCTACAACCCCTGGCCCTGGGAATCCAGGGTGGGCCTACCCGATCCCTCCGACCTGTGCGCCCTGCCCACCGCGGCCGCCGTCGAACAACACCTGCTCGCCGGGTTCATCCCCGCCGCCTACCGGCCACACCCCGACCGGCCGACCCGCTGGACCATCAAGCAGGCCACCCGCTACCTGGCCTTCCTCGGCCATCACCTCGAACACCGCCTGCACACCACCAGCCTCGCCTGGTGGGAGATCCCAGGCGCGACCCCCGGCACCTACCGGATCCTCACGGTCGGCATCACGGGCGGGCTCGCGACCGGGCTCACGATCACGCTCACGGCCGGAGTCGTGGCCGGGCCCACGGCCGCGCGCACGGCCGCACTCACGTTCGGGCTCCCGTTCGGGCTGGCGGCCGGGCTGGCGGCCGGTCTCGCGTTCGTGCTCGCGGGCGGCCTCGGGTATGCGCCTCCGGCGCGGACCGCGCTACGACTACCTCGAGGTCCCGTTCTTCTGAGTGGGCTCGCGGCCTGGCTCGTGGTCGGGCTCCCGATCGGGCTCACGGACGGGCCTCCGGCCGGGCTCACGGTCGGGCTGATGTGCGGGCTCACGGTCGGGCTCGTGGGCTGGGTCGGGCTCGACGCCCCTGTGAATACACAATCGAGCGTCGAACCCAGGTACACCCTGAGCCAGGACCGCGCGAGCGCCCTCGTGAACGGACTCGCGTTCACACTGGCGGGCGGGCTCGCGGTCGGGCTCGCGTTCGTGCTCCTGGTCGGATTCATGGCCGGACTCGCGATCGTGCCCCCATTCATGATCGCGATCGCCCTCGCGCTCGGACTCGCGGCCGGGCTCTCGGGCGGACTCGCGATCGGGCTCGCGTCAGCATGGGGACGACTTGGGCTGGCCCGACCATGGCTGGCCGCACGCGGCCAGCAACCCCTGCGCCTCGTCACTTTCCTCGAAGACGCCCACGCCCGCGGCGTCCTGTGCCGGGCCGGCGCGGTGTGGGAGTTCCGCCACGCCGACCTCCAGCGCTACCTCGCCGGCCCGCCCTGAGGCGCGCACCCCGGCCGGAGGCTTCGCCGCGGTCCGGATGGCCCGCGCCCGGTGGCCCCGGTCGGCTGCCCTGATTGTCGGCCTGATGAAGGGATGGCACTTTGGCGTGTCACGGGCGTTGCGCCCGGTGGACCCGCTAAAGTCCACCGGTGCTGATCATTGGGGTCCTGGTCGTCGGGGTTGAGCTGCTGTGATGGGGCAGACGCACGTGCTGAGCGGAGCGGTGGTCTGGTTGGCCGCCGTGCCGGTCCTCTCGCGGGAGGAGTGGCTGGGGTCGTACGCGCTGTCGCTGTCGTCCCAACAGGTGATCGCCGGCGCGGTGGTGGCCGCGGGCGCCGGGCTGCTGCCCGACATCGACCATCCCTCCGGCCGGATCGCGAACACCCTCGGGCCCGTCACCAAGATCCTGTGCCGCTGGGTGGGCCGGGCCTCCGGCGGGCACCGGCACGCCACCCACTCCCTGCTGTTCGCCGCCGCCATGGGTGTGGCCATGGGGCTGCTGGCCACCCATTTCCAGTACGGCTGGTGGGCGGCGCTGTACATCCTCGTGGGCTTCGGGCTGCGCGGCCTCGGCCTGGACTTCGAGGGCCACCCTTTCTGGTCCGGGCTGAAGGACTGCACGGCAGCCGGGGCCGCCATCTACCTCATGCACGGCCTCGACATGAGCTTCGCCGGTTACGCCGTCGCCATCGGCTGCCTCGCCCACCTGCTCGGGGACTGCCTGACCCCCAGGGGCTGCCTCCTGCTCTGGCCGGTGAACTGGCGGATGGAGACCGTCCTGGTGCCGAGAACGGACGGCCGGGTCGAGCGCCTGGTGGTGGTTCCGCTGCTCACCTGCGCGGCCGTCGTCCTGACGGCCCGGGTCCTGATCGGCGATCATCCGATCAGTTGGCTCAGCTGACCCGCCCGCGGCCGAATCCCGCGCGCCGCGAGAGGCGCGGGACTACGCCTTCCCGGACGCGCGCCGAACCGCCAACCGGACAAGCCCGGCGAATTCCGCCGGTGCCGTGCGATGGGCGAAGTGGTCGCCAGGAAAAGTCACGAGCTCGACGTCACGCACCACCGCGCTCAGGTGCTGCTGCATCACGACGACGGGGAAGCTCTCACTGAAGCCGTACACGACGGGAATCTCCAGCGCGGCGATGTCGTACGGCGGTGTCGGCGCCCGGGTCGACCGTTCCTCCGTGACGAACGCGCGGGCCTGCGGCCGGAGCCGAAGCCGCGCCTCGGCGCTCATCGCGTCGTATTTCGCCCCGAGCATCAGGCGCATGCCCGCGTCCTCAGGGTCCTCGCTCCACAGCATCTGCCGCATGCGCCGGTCGTCCCACCCCGGCACCCACGCCATCACCGTCTCGTAGAGCACCACGGCCGCGACGCTCTCCGGCGCCCGCACCGCGGCCCCGGCGGCGATGACCCCGCCGAACGAATGGCCGACGACGACCGCGCGGCGGCCGTCCAGAACCGCGACGAGATCCTCGATGTGGCCGTTCACGTCCACCGGTGCGCCGGTCCCGTTCGTCGACGTCCCGTAACCGCGGCGGTCGTACCAGCGCATGCGGCACTGGGACGCGAGCAGGTCGACCACCCGGGAGAACGAGCGCCCGCTGTCGAGAACACCGTGCACGAACACCACGAGCGCCTCGCCCTCGCCAGCCTCCGTCACGGCCAGGTCCACGACAAGGACAGTAGTAGGCCTGGTGCCGACGCCGCGGCGGTGGTGCACCCGCACGTGCGCCGCCGACCAGGAACATCCCGGCTGGCCGCCAGGCCGGACGCACCGGCCCATCGGAACGGCTGGCTATGGTGAGTGCCGTGAACCTGGACGAGGCCGAATGCCGCGTTCGCTTCGCGGCGGCACGGGTCGCCCGCCTGGCAACGGCCGGCGTGGACGGCCAGCCGCATCTGGTGCCGGTGACATTCACCCTGGACGACGATCAGGTCGCCATCGCCGTCGATCACAAACCGAAGCGCTCGACGGCCCTACGGCGGCTGGCGAACATCGCCGCCAACCCGCGAGTCAGCCTCCTCGTAGACCAGTACACAGACGACTGGGACGGCCTGTGGTGGGTTCGGGCGGATGGCCGCGCACGAGTTGTCACGGATGGCAACGAAGGGGTGAAGCGGGCGGTGGCGATCCACCACCTGGCGGCAAAGTACGACCAGTACCAGGCCGTCACCCCGACCGGACCAATTGTTTTCGTCCAGATCGAGAAATGGCAGGGTTGGGCGTTCACAGCCCGCCAGAGGGCCCAAGGAGTCGATGGCGCGCCGGAGACGTAGACGCTCCCGCAAGGAACCCCGTCCCGGCACTGTGGAGAGCCAGGTACTCCCTCGCGGGGGGACGCGGTTCCGACTAGTCTTCGATCATGGTTGAGTCGCGGGAGGCAGGCAGCGGCGGATCGCCGGCCGTGGCCCCCGAGCACCTTCTGGCCCCTCGCCAGCGGATCGAGGCCGCCGCTGCCGCGGCCCTGGCCGAGCTGCCACCCCATGGCCGGTGGATCACGGTGACCGTCGAGGACCCGGACGACGACGACCTGGCCTACGCGCTGGCACTGGTGGTGCGGGACCGGACGACCGCGGCCGAGGTCGCCGCGCATCTGGGGGTTCCCGTCACCGAACCCGAGGTCATCGGCTGGGCGAGCGAGTGGGTCGTTTCGGCGCGCTACCGGGGCAGTGCGGCCGGCACATCCGTGAGCCCGACGACCGACCCAGCCGAGCTGGCAGTCGATCTCGCGGACTGGCTGCAGACGTTCCTGGCCGACGACTTCATCTCCGACCCCGTGCCACCGTGCCCTGGCCATCCGCACCCGATGCGGCCGGTGGTACACGAGTGGAAGCCATGGTGGACGTGCCCCCGGGACAGCGGGCTCGTCAGGCCCTGGCCGGCCCAGGTCACCGACCAGAGCTGACGCTCGAAAACGTCGCCCACGAGATCGCGGGCGGCGGACAGCCCAGCAGTCGAGCGATGTCCCACACCCCACAGGTACGAGTACGCGGAACCGCGTCAATCGGTGAGGCGCCGCCGGCCGGCCGACGGCGCCTCGTCGCTTTTCCGCTGAATCCAGACAGCTTCTATCCCGCCGAAATTCGGCAGGCATTCCTAACCCGCTATGCAACCGGAATGGGCGCGGGAGTCACCGGCGACGGGGTGGTGATCACGGTGGGCTGATCCGGCTACTAAACTCCTGCCCACGGGTACTTGTGCTCGTGGTGCTTCGAGTTGTACCAGAGCACCTTCTCGAGAGTAAGCTTGATCTTCTTCTTCACCAGGTCCTTGTAGTGGCGGTCGTAGCCACCGACCGGCTGGTAGGCGGCGGCTACGTCTCCCGCATCGTCCCCGTCTTCCACGTAACCGTCGGACTCGTCACCGTAGGACTCGTCACCGTCGGACTCGTCACCGTAGGACGGCCAATCCTTCTTGTCGTGGTGCTTCTTGTCCTTGCCGTCGTACCAGACGACCCGCTCGTAGCTGAAGGCGTCCTTACGCTTCGAGACATCCTTGTGCTTCTTGTCGGGCTTCTCGCGGAGATCACCGGAAGCCAGCGCCGCGTCGGCGACCTCAACCGGGTCGACAGCACCGACCGAGACACCGGGAACCAGTGGCGTGTCGACGAGCTCAGCCGGGCCGCCGGAGCCGGCCGGGGCACCGGGAACCGGCAGCGGGGCGGCGAGCTCAGCCGGGCCGTCGGACTCGTCACCGTCGGACTCGCCGCCGTAGGACGGCCAATCCTTCTTCTCGTGGTGCTTCTTGTCCTTGCCGTCGTACCAGACGACCCGCTCGTAGCTGAAGGCGTCCTTACGCTTCGAGACATCCTTGTGCTTCTTGTCGGGCTTCTCGCGGAGATCACCGGAAGCCAGCGCCGCGTCGGCGACCTCAACCGGGTCGACAGCACCGACCGAGACACCGGGAACCGGCAGCGGGGCGGCGAGATCAGCCTGGTCGTCGGACTCGTCACCGTAGGACTCGTCACCGTCGGACGGCCAATCCTTCTTCTCGTGGTGCTTCTTGTCCTTGCCGTCGTACCAGACGACCCGCTCGTAGCTGATTGCGGTCTTCTCCTTCTTCACCTCCGGCCCGCCCCCCGGCACCAGGGCCTGTGCCGAGGTGGCGCTCGCACCCAGGGTGACGGCAACGGAAACGAGGCCCGATGTGGCTAGAATGGCCGTACGCCGCCCTATTTTGCTTGTCATCTTCTACCTTTCAGAACGATCTTTTGCACTAGTTCTACGGTCGTCAACCTAGCGGCCCTACCTCCCTTACAGCGGCAGCACAAAACAGGCGTGTCTCCAGCGACTTAACGGCGTCCGATCCGACACATTTCAGCGAATGCGAGAATTCCTCGAACCGGCTCTCCGACACCCGTCAGCCAATACGGCCCGCCCCGGCCAGAAAAATCGGATCGAGAGCGAAGGAGGCGGATTCCAGTCCGGACCATCCGACCATAATCGCCACCGAATATACCCGAGGACCGCCCGTAAAAATAAGGCTGATTCGGTGCGGCGCACCGGTTCCAGCGTCCGAACGAATAGTTTTCAACCCCCCGCAACCGCCACCAAGAGACCGCCGGCGACCCGAATCTTCCCGGTACGACCGCAGCAGGTTGCCCATATGACAGCACCTGGATTAGGCGATATCTTTTTTCGCAGACAGCGGAGAGTCCATATCCGGCGACCAAGTCCCCAGACAGCAGTGGTCACACAGAATCCGACGCAGACCGCACAGGCGGCGCCTCCTGAGATCCGCAGCAGGAAACCCGCGTTCCTCATATTCGTGCGCGGCGCGGCGCGATGTCGAGGAAAACCGGGATGCAGAAGCAGACCGGACCGGTGCGACGACGTCAAGTGTCAGCGAGACGGCCCGGCATGGTGGTCATGTCCCGCGCGCTGCGCAGGGACCAGTACAACGACCCGGGCCAGGTGCACGAAGTCAGGCCGAGGAGCCGGCGGCGTTCTGCAGGGGAAGCAGCACCAGATGCGGGTCCAGCGCGGTGGGCACGAAGCCGAGGTGACGGTAGAACGACTGTCCGTCGGGTGCGGTCGCGTGCGCGCCCAGCAGCGGGGTTCCGACCATGCGGCGCACTGTGAGCGCCCGCATCGTCGCGTCGCGGACGAGCCGGGCACCGACCCCCCGGCCCTGATAGCGGACGTCCACGGCCAGCCGGCCGACGAGCATCATCGGGACCGGGTCCACGGGCCGGTGGGAACGCCACCGCGAGGCCGTGCCGACGCGCTCGGCCGCCGCGGTCGCCAGGCAGTAGTAGCCGGCCACGGTGGAGCCGTCCAGCAGCACGAACGTGCTGGTGATGCGTTCGCGCTGGTGGTCCTTGGCGTGGTGGCGCAGCCAGCTGTCGAGGACGGGATCGCCACAGCCGAACGCGACCGTGTCGTGGTCCTCCACCAGGGCCGACGGCTTCGTGAACGGCACGGGCCGAATCCTTCCAGGCATGGTCGATCTCGTCGTGGGGTCGATCTACCGGGATCGACGGGGGCAGCCGGGGCGACGGGCCTGCCGCCCTGTCAGGGCAGGTGGAGCTCGTCTACGGAGACACAGGTCCCGCCTACTCCTGGCCTGGCTCCTCGTCGAGCAGCTTGCGCAGCCGCGGGTTGTCGGTGGGTGGCGCCTGCAGCATCGCGTCCAGTTCGGCCCAGGCGGTCTCGGAGACCCTGAACAGCCGACGGTCGGCGAGTACCTCGCGGGCGTAGCGCCGCATGCTCTCCACCGCGAACAGCTCCAGGCTGAGGCCCTCGGCGTCCGCGGCGGACCGGATGATCTCGGCGTCGTCGGCGGGCAGGCCGAACGTGATTCTCTCGTCCTCAGCGGAGGTCATGCTGGCAGTTTGCCGTCCCGCTCCACGACATGCGACGCCGGGCCCCACGTCGCTCGTCACACAATCGGGCAACCGGGTGGAGGGCCGAAAAGCACCGGTCACGGAGCATGGTCGGGGCATGTTCGGACCGCTGCGCACCGGGGCATCTCCCTACAGATCATCCATCCGGGACCAACCCCGACGAAGGAGCCGTGAGGACCACGATGGCCGACCATCCAGGGGCACGATCGTCACCGGGACGACGTCCGGGGGCGTGCACGCCCGGTACGGGCCGGGCGGCATGTGACCACCGCACGGAGGAACTGCGATGAGCGACGGTGTGGGCACGGGCCTGGTCGTCGTCCTCGGCGTGATCGCCGCAGTAGGTCTGGTGCTGGTCGCCGGCACCTTCTACCTGCTGCGCCGCTACCGGTTGCCGCTACACGGCGTCGCCGCGACGATCGCCAGCCTGCTCTACGTGATCTCCCCGGTGGACGCCGTCCCCGAGATCCCGCTGGGGCCGGTGGGCCTCGTCGACGACCTCGCGGTGATCCTCGGGGCGCTGTTCTACGTCCGCAAGCTCGTCGACGCCCGCCGGCCGGGGCCGGCGGAGCTGGAAGTCCCGGGCCGCGGTCGGGGCCGCGGCCGTCGCTAGAGCCCACTGCGGGGCACGAGAACCCGCAGAGCCCGAACAGGCGGGATGCGGGCGTGCCCGTCGGGCCCGTCCGGAGGAGAGCGGGCGTGGTGCCCTCCTCCGGACGGACCTGATCAGACCGGATCAGACCGGATCGAACCCAGGTCAGATCAGATCAGCGAGCGCAGGACGTACAGCAGGATCCCGCCGTGGCGGTAGTACTCCGCCTCGCCGGGGGTGTCGATGCGCACCACGGCCTCGAACGAGCTGTCCCCCGCCTGCACGGTGATCGTCGGGGTCTTCTCGTCGACGTCGGCCAGCCCGGTGATGGTGAAGGTCTCCTCACCGGTGAGCCCGAGCGACTCCGCCGACTCGCCGACGGGGAACTGCAGCGGCAGCACACCCATGCCGATCAGGTTCGACCGGTGGATCCGCTCGTAGGACTCGGCGATGACGGCCCGAACGCCCAGCAGTGCGGTGCCCTTGGCAGCCCAGTCACGCGACGAGCCCGAGCCGTATTCCTTGCCCGCGAGCACGACCAGCGGCACGCTCTCGGCGGCGTACTTCTGGGCCGCGTCGTAGATCGCCACCTGCTCGCCGTCGGGGAGGTGGCGGGTGACGCCGCCCTCCACGCCGGGCACCAGCTTGTTCCGCAGCCGGATGTTGGCGAAGGTCCCGCGGATCATCACCTCGTGGTTGCCGCGGCGGGAGCCGTAGGAGTTGAAGTCCCCCGGGGCGACCCCGTTCTCGGTGAGGTAGCGCCCGGCCGGCGAGTCCTTCTTGATGGAGCTGGCCGGCGAGATGTGGTCGGTGGTCACCGAGTCACCCAGGTAGGCCAGCACCCGGGCGCCGACGATGTCGGTACGCGCGGACGGCTTGGCCGCCATCCCGTCGAAGTACGGAGGACGGCGGACGTAGGTCGAGTCCTCGACCCAGCCGAAGGTCTGCGACACCTCGCCGCCGTCACCGACGGGCAGTGCCTGCCAGCGCTCGTCTCCGGAGAGGTCGGCGTAGCGGTCCGCGAACATCTCCGAGGTGATCGAGTCGCCCACCACCTGGGCGACCTCGGTCTCGCTCGGCCAGATGTCGCGCAGGTAGACCGGCTCACCGGCGGTGTCGACGCCGAGCGGGTCGGTGTCGATGTTGATGTCCATCGTGCCGGCCAGCGCGTAGGCGACCACCAGCGGCGGGGAAGCCAGGTAGTTCATCTTGATGTCGGGGCTGATCCGGCCCTCGAAGTTCCGGTTGCCCGACAGGACGCTGACGACCGCCAGGTCGGCGCCGTTGATCGCGGCGGAGATCTCCGGGGCGAGGGGGCCCGAGTTGCCGATGCAGGTGGTGCAGCCGTAGCCGACCAGGTTGAACCCGACCTTCTCCAGGTAGGGGATGAGCCCGGCCCGCTCGTAGTAGTCCATGACCACCTTGGAGCCGGGGGCCAGCGTGGTCTTCACCCAGGGCTTGCGGGTCAGGCCCTTCTCCACGGCGTTGCGCGCGAGCAGCGCGGCCCCGATCATGACCTGCGGGTTCGACGTGTTGGTGCAGGAGGTGATCGCCGCGACGGCGACCGCTCCGTGGTCGATCTCGAAGCTGGTGCCGTCGGCCAGCGTGACGGTCGTCGGCTTCGACGGCCGCCCGTTGACGTCACCGGCGACCGCGTTGACCGAGATCCGGGCGACCGGCGCGTCGGAGGGCTTGTCACCGAACGCGGCCGCCGGGTCGGAGGCCGGGAACGACTCGGCGTCGGCCTCGTCGGCGCCGCCGTTCGCCAGCTCGGTGGGCTTGGCGTAGTTGGCGAGGGCCTCGCGGAACGCCGGCTTCGCCGTCGACAGCAGCACCCTGTCCTGCGGGCGCTTGGGGCCGGCCAGCGAGGGGACGACGGTCGACAGGTCGAGCTCGAGGGTGGTGGTGTACTTCGCCTCGTGGCTCGGGTCGTGCCAGAGGCCCTGCTCCTTGGCGTACGCCTCGACCAGCGCGACGAGCTCGTCGGGGCGGCCGGTGAGCCGCAGGTAGGACAGGGTCTCGGCGTCGATCGGGAAGATCGCGCAGGTGGAGCCGTACTCGGGGCTCATGTTGCCGATCGTGGCCCGGTTCGCGAGCGGGACGTTCGCGACGCCCTCGCCGTAGAACTCGACGAAGCGGCCGACCACGCCGTGCTTGCGCAGCTGCTCGGTGATGGTCAGCACCATGTCGGTGGCGGTGGTGCCGGCGGGCAGCTCACCGGTGAGCTTGAAGCCGACGACGGTCGGGATCAGCATGCTCACCGGCTGGCCGAGCATGGCGGCCTCGGCCTCGATGCCGCCGACGCCCCAGCCGAGCACCCCGAGACCGTTGATCATCGTGGTGTGGCTGTCCGTCCCGACGAGGGTGTCGGGGTAGGCCAGGGTGCCCTCGGCGGTCTCCTTGGTGAAGACCACGCGGGCGAGGTGCTCGACGTTGACCTGATGCACGATGCCGGTGTTCGGCGGCACCACGGTGAAGTTGTCGAACGCCGCCTGGCCCCAGCGCAGGAACTGGTACCGCTCGCGGTTGCGCTGGAACTCCAGCGTCGCGTTGAGCTCGAAGGCGTCCGGCCGGCCGAAGTGGTCGGCGATGATCGAGTGGTCGATCACCATCTCGGCGGGCGCCAGCGGGTTGATCTTCGTGGAGTCCCCGCCGAGCGCGACCATCGCCTCGCGCATGGCGGCGAGGTCGACGACGCAGGGCACGCCCGTGAAGTCCTGCATGATGACCCGGGCCGGGGTGAACTGGATCTCCTGGCTCGGTTCGGCCGCCGGGTCCCAGTCGGCCAGCGCGCGTACGTGGTCGGCGGTGATGTTGGCGCCGTCCTCGGTGCGCAGCAGGTTCTCGAGCAGAACGCGGAGGCTGTACGGCAGGCGGTCGGCCCCGGGCACCGCGTCCAACCGCCTGATCGTGTAGGTGCGATCACCTACCGCGAGTCTGCCGGTGCTGCCGAAGCTGTCCATGGCCTTCGTCTCCTCCTCGTCACCTCACCCGCTCCTCGTCCGCGGGGAGGTCCGACACCAGCAGCGATCACATCCGGTCGACACCGTGACTCGCCACGGTTCGGCCACCTCGTCCCATCCTGGCACTCTCAGGGGTGACGGCGGTGGCTGGAACCGTCGGTCACGTTCCGGCGGGGCCGGTGGGCCTGTGACCATCGCCTCCCGGACGCCGGTGCACCTCACCGGAATCCGCGCCACATTTAATTAGCAAGGCTAAAAATATCAGGTGGTCCGCCCGGACGCGCACCTCACGCCGTGCGGCCGGACAGAACAAGACGATAAGGGTGTCGGCGACCGAGGTGGGATGTCCCACCCGCCCGGAGTCCACCTTGGACGGGTCCAGCTCGCGGAGAGCGCCCCGTCGGAGACGGGCCCGCCTCGCGGCAGGCGCTCCTCGAGAACGGACCCGCCCGCGGAGAAGCGGGCCGCACACCCCGGCTACGACCAGACGGCCGTGATGTCGCGCTGCCAGTTCTCCATCGTGAACGGGGACCGCCGCAGCCGCCGCATCGCCTCACGGCGCTCGTCCATCGTGGGCGGGACGACCGCCAGATCGGCCGCGGTGTTGGCCCAGATCTCGTTGGGGGTGCCCAGCGGCAGCATGGTGATCCCGGGCAGCACCCGGGCGATCTCCCCCACTCCCGGCAGGTCGGACGACAGCACCGGGGTCCCGACCGCGCAGGCCTCGAGCACCACACTCGGCAGCCCCTCGCGCAGCGAAGTCACCAGCAGCAGCGACGAGGTCACCAGCAGCTTCGGGATGTCGAGCCGCTCGCCGATGAACTCGACCCGGTCGGACACACCCAGACCCCGGGCCAGGGTCATCAGCCGCTCGGTCTCGTCCTCGGTCTGGCGCCCGACGATCCGCAGGCGGACGTCGAGCCCCCGCGCGCACATCGCCGCGACGATCTCGATGGCCCGGGCCCGGTTCTTGACCGGGTCCGGGCGGGCGACGTGCAGGACGGTCAGCTGCGGTGTCATGGCCTCCCCGAACTCGTCGAGTTCGGGGAGGTCCGGCATGGGCCGCTGGCCCGCGATGGCCACTCCGAAGGGCTCGAGCTCGACCCCGTTGTAGATGACCCGGCACCGGGGGTCGAGCCGCCAGGTCTCCCGCCACCGTCCGCGCATCGCCGCCTCGCTGGCCGCGAGCAGGTCGGTGGCGAACGCGTCCAGCAGCACCCGCCCCACCATCCGCTGGAGGCGGCCGCGAAGGCTCTCGCCGCTCTGGTCCGCGCCGCTGAAGAAGTGCGCGACACGGCGCGGCACACCGGCCGCCCGGGCCACCGCGAGCACCACGCCCGAGAAGGTCGCCACACCCGAGTGGACGACGTCCGGCCGGACCGAACGCAGCAGCCGGTAGAAGGCGAGCGGGAACCTCAGGTCGGCGCGGCAGTAATGGACCTCGCCACCCAGTGCCCGGATCTCGTCGTCCAGCGATCCGGGGGCACCCGAGGTGACGCAGAACAGCAGCCGGTACTCCTGCGGGTCCAGGCGCCGCAGGAGGTTGACCGCGCGGATCACCTCGCCCGCCCGGTCCATCCTCGGGAGCACCTCCAGCACCGTCACAGGACTGTCCCGGTCAGGGCGGGCGGGCGCGGGGTCCACCCGCCTCCCGACCGACGCGCGCTCGCGGTCGTTTCCCGAGCCACGGTGCTCGCCGTTGCCGGCGGGCCCGTCGACCGTGATGGGCCCAGCAGTCCGGTCGCCGTCCACCGTGCGCCTCGCCCTCACCTGTCGACCGAGCCCGTCGAGCGCCGGACCACGCGCACCAGCCACCCGCGGGCGCCACGCATCCCCCTGCCGCCTGTACCCCTGCCACCAGTCGGTCTGCCGCCGGTCCATCTGCCACCCATGTGCTCTGGTTGCCTCCGTCGTGGTCACTTTCCGCGCCGTACCGTTCACCCGCAGCCGCCGGTCCGGCGCGGCACTCCCGCCTCGTCGAGCGCACCGGGCCAGCTCAACCCGTGGCGATACGTGCCCGCCGGGGAACAGGCGAACATCGCCGCATCGGCACTCCGACGGATCCGAGACTCCGTGGTCATGAGGACTCTCCCAGCTCCCTCCAGGACACCCGGCAACCTTCGCCAACCTACAGAGAGAGTTCTACTACACAGAGTCACGACACTCGGGACCTCGGGACGACCGAACAGGCGGGGCGCCCCGCGACAGCCGCAGGTCACCCCCTCACGGGTCTCACAGCGACTCGATGAGGGCGCGGCGCGGCGCGGAACGTGGTGCTGGAACGACCACCCTGACCGGCGAGTCGGTGGCCGCCGCCGGTACGTCGGCCGTCGAGTCGAGTGCCGGGCCGGGTAGCGCTCCGGTCTGCTCACGATCCGCCGGCGCCCCGGCGGCACGAGTCGACGCGGCCGGCAGCCACCGGCGCGTGTCGAGGACGGCCGTGGCGTGACGCATCACCAGGTCGCGACAGAACGCGTCGTGGTCGACCAGCACGACCACCAGGTCGGCCGCCGCGATCTGCGCCGCGTCGGCGTCCACCAGTGCGACCCGTCCCGGCGCCTGCGCGGGGTCGACGTGCGGATCGGCCGCGAAGACCCCGGCGCCGAGATCGGCCAGCAGCGCGGCCACTCGCGCGGCCGGCGACTCACGGGAGTCACCGGTGTTCCTCTTGTAGGCCAGTCCGAGCAGAAGGATGCGGCTGCCGCTCACCGAGCGTCCGCGCCGGTTGAGCATGTCGATCACACGACGGACCACATGGTCCGGCATGTGGTCATTGATGTCGTTGGCCAGTTCGACGAACCGGAAGCTGCGGCCGAGCCGTCGCCGCACCCGCCAGGACAGATACGACGGGTCTATGGGCAGGCAATGGCCACCGGCGCCGGGGCCGGGCCGGAACGGCATGAACCCGAACGGTTTGGTGGAGGCGGCGTCGATCGCCTCCCACACATCCACCCCCAATTCGTGCGCGAACATCGCGAGCTCGTTGACCAGGGCGATGTTGACGTGCCGGAAGGTGTTCTCCAGCAGCTTGGTGAGCTCGGCCGTCCTCGTCGAGGCGACCGACACGGTACGGTCCACCAGCGAGTCGTAGAAGGCCCGGACCGCCTCGAGCGAGGCGTCGTTGACGCCGGAGACGACCTTCGGCGTGTTCTCCAGCCGCCAGGTCGGGTTTCCCGGGTCGATACGCTCCGGGGAGTAGCCGAGCCGGAAGTCGTCTCCGGCGGTGAGCCCGGATCCCTCCTCCAGCAACGGCCCGAACAGTTCCTCTGTCGTACCCGGATAGGTGGTCGACTCCAGCACCACCGTCGCCCCCGGTGTCACCAGTGGCGCCAGGCTGCGGGCCGCCTCGACGACGTAGCCCAGATCGGGCGCGCCCTCCCGCAGCGGGGTGGGGACGGTGACGACCGCGACGTCGAACCCCGCGGCCGCCGCGAAGTCGGCCGTCGGCTCATACCGCCCGGAGTCGAGTGCCGCGGCGAGCCGGTCCCGCGAGACGTCCTCGACGTACGACTCACCGGCAGCGAGCCGCTTGACCCGCCCGGCGTCGACGTCGACGCCGACCACCCGCCAGCCGGCCTCGACCGCGCGCATCGCCACGGGAAGACCTACGTACCCCTGGCCGACCACCACCAGCTTTCCCGAAGAAGTCATGAACTTATTGTCACTCATTAAATACTGTCAGCTACGCAACAGCATTACGGTGTGTCACGCTCCGCGATCGACAGGCGATGTCGGCAGCAGGGGGTCGGGCACGGCCTCCGCCCGCCCACGCGGGCGGGACCCGCCGCCACGACGGGCCCGACGTTCGAGGGTCCGCCCGAGGACCGCGGAGATCCGCCGGCCCGCATGCCCGTCCCACAGATCGGGACAACGCGGCGGTGGTGGGCGGTCGAGCACCTCGAACGCGCCCGCCATGATCGCCGCTGGAGAACAGCCCACCACCCGGTTCGTCCCCTCGGTGACCGTGATCGGCCGCTCGGTGCTCTCCCGCAGGGTCAGACACGGAACACCCAGCACCGTGGACTCCTCCTGGACACCACCAGAATCGGTGAGCACCAGTCGCGCACCCATCTGAAGCGCGACGCAGTCCAGGTAGCCGGCCGGTCCGAGTGCCCGCACCCCGTCCGGCAGCCGCCCGGCCAGGCGGCTGGCGGTACGCGGGTGAACGGGGAACACCAGCGGGCAGCGGCGCGCGATCTCGCCCAGCGCCGCGAGCAGCCCGTCGAGTACCGCCGGGTCGTCGACGTTGCTCGGCCGATGCAGTGTCACCAGGCCGTACTCCCCGGGGGTCAGGCCCAGATCGGCGAGCACGGGCCGGGAGCGGGCCCGCTCCCGGCAGGCGAGCAGCGTGTCGACCATGACATTGCCCGCGAGGTGGACCGACTCCGGTCGCGCACCCTCGGCGAGGAGGTGGACGACACCTTCGGGGCTGGGGGCGAACAACAGGTCCGACACACGGTCGGTGACGATCCGGTTGATCTCCTCGGGCATCGTCCGGTCACCGCTGCGCAGGCCGGCCTCGACGTGGGCGACCGGGACGTTCGCCTTCGCCGCGACGAGCGCGCACGCCAACGTCGAGTTCACGTCGCCGACGACCACGACGACATCGGGTGCAAGCCGCGCCAGCAGCGGCTCGAACGCGGTCATCACGGCCGCGGTCTGCACCGCGTGCGAGCCGGATCCCGCCTCCAGATGGTAGTCGGGCTGCCGCAGCCCGAGATCGGCGAAGAAGACGTCACTCATCGCCTCGTCGTAGTGCTGTCCCGTGTGCACGAAGCTGCTTCGGGCACCGTCGGCCGCCAACGCGTCGAGAACAGGCTTCACCTTGATGAAGTTCGGTCTCGCGCCGGCGATGACGACGGCGTGCAGGCCGGCCGCGGGCAGAGCGCCCTGGTCGGGCACCAGCGCGGGATCGGACCTGCCCGCGGCGCGCGACGCCGGAGGTACGGATGCGAAGGCCGCGGTCACGGCGCCGCCGTCCAGTTGCGCTCCAGGCCGCCGACCACCGTGTCCGGGTGGGCCGACCCCGTGTGGGACACCTCGGCCCGCTCGGCGGCGAGGTCGGCGTCGACCATCATCTCCACCAGCTCGTGGAAGCCGACCCGCGGCTTCCACCCCAGCACCTCACGAGCCTTCGACGCGTCCCCCACCAGCACATCCACCTCCGCCGGCCGGAAGAACCGCGGATCCGACCGCACATACCCCGACCAGTCCTCGATCCCCACCCGGGCGAACGCCACGTCCAGAAGTTCACGAATACTGTGCGTCTCCCCCGTCGCGACCACGAAGTCGTCCGGGGTGTCCTGCTGGAGCATCCGCCACATCGCGTCCACATAGTCCCCCGCGAAACCCCAGTCGCGCCGCGACTCCAGATTCCCCAGGGACACCGAGTCCTGCAGACCCAGCGAAATCCGCGCCACCGCCCGCGAGATCTTCCGCGTCACGAACTCGATCCCCCGCCGCGGCGACTCGTGATTGAACAACATCCCCGAACACGCGAACAACCCGTACGACTCGCGGTAATTCACCGTCAGGTAATGCCCGAACGTCTTCGCCACCCCGTACGGCGACCGCGGATGAAACGGAGTCGTCTCCCGCTGCGGCGTCTCCCGCACCTTTCCGAACATCTCCGACGACGACGCCTGGTAGAAACGCACCCGCGAGAGGTCATTACCACCCGCGATCCGCAGCGCCTCCAGAACCCGCAGCACCCCCATCCCCGTCGTCTCCCCGGTCAGCTCCGCCTGCTTCCAGGAGAGCCCGACGAACGAGATCGCGCCCAGGTTGTACACCTCGTCGGGCTGGGAGATCTCCACCGCGCCGATCAACGACGGAAGATCCGTCAGGTCACCCTCCAACAACACGACCCCCGGCACCAGCCGCTCCACGGTCGCCACCTTCGGGTTCGACTGCCCACGCACCAGCCCGAACACCTCATAACCCCGACCGACCAGCAACTCCCCCAGATACAACCCGTCCTGGCCGGTGATTCCCGTAATCAGCGCGCGAGGCACGATCTCTGTTCTCCTGTCTCCGGGTCCACCCGGGTTACCCCTACGTCAGAGGGATGGTTCGCTCTTCCCCCTCTGGGCGGCGGGAAGGCCGGCGCCGTCCAGAGGCGTGCTGTCCGGATCCGCCGTCCGCGCCGCCGGCACCCCGACCGCGCCCGCGCCCACCCGCACCGTGCCCGTGCGGGCAGCACCGGCCGGCTCGATGACGGCCGGGCCGGTGGCGGCTGCCTCCACTGACTGTGGAAGTCCGGTGCCGAGGCTCGCGGCGGCGGCGAGTGTCGCCCGGGACGACGCGATCAGCTCGGCCGTCACGTCGGTCGCGCCGCCGCGGCACATCCGCAGGAACGCGCCGGCCGCCGCCCGGTGTCCCTTGTCCTGCGCGCCCTTCCATTCCGAGCTGCCGTCGACCACCAGCTCCCGGAAGTCGTCGATGCGCAGGTGACGCCGGCCGGCGAAAGCCTCGACCATCTCCTTCCGGCAGGCCCGGGGGCGGGCGGAGCTGTACGCGATGGTCGACAGGCTTCCGTCGACGTGCCGCAGTGTCACGGCCAGGTCTTCGGCCAGCAGCGCCTCACCACGGCGACCAGGCAGCGCTGTCGCCGCCTCGACCCGGCTTCCCGCCAGCGTGGCGCAGGTGTCGACGAAGTGGCAGACCTCGCCCAGCAGCCGGCCGCCCTCGACCCGGTCGCCATACCAGTGATCAGCGGGTACGGGACCGGCCGCGACCCGGTAGACCAGACTCAGCGGGCCGTCCCGCTCCGCCAGGCGCCGCCGGGCCGTGACGACCGCCGGGGAGAACCTGCGGTTGAGACCAACCATCAGCACGCCGCCGCCCACGGCCGCCGCCTGCTCGACCATCTCCAGCTCGGCCAGGTCGAGAGCCAACGGCTTCTCGCACCACACGTGCCGGCCCCGTTCGAGTGCCGCCGCGGCCAGCCAGGCGTGCGTGGAGTGCGGCGTCGCGATCACCACCACGTCGAGGTCGTCGTCGTCGAGCAGCTCGTCGACCCCGGTCGCGGCCCCCTGGAACCCATGCCGGTCGGCGAAGGCGCGCGCCGACCGCCCACCGGCCGAAGCGACGCTGATGAAGCGGTCGAAACCGGCAGCCCGGAAAGCCGGCAGCAACACCGAGCCGGAGAAGTTCCCGGCGCCGATCCAACCGACACGGTCACCTCGGCGTCGGCCCGGCGAGCCGACCGGACGCGCCACCTGTTGCGTGCGCTGTCCGGCCCGCCGTGCGTCCCCCGGGGCGGAACCCCGGGTCGGTGCGATGCCCTCCGCGGGCAGAGTGCCCTCCGCAGAAAGGGCGCCCTCCACCGGCTCGGTCAGCTCGGCGCGGCGCGGGTAGTCGAACCGGATGGCCAGGTACGGCTCCCGTCGCGTCGCCACCAGATCGTAGGCGGCCGCGGCCTGCTCGAGCGGGAAGGCGTGGGTGACCAGATCGGCCACGGACAGCCGGCCGGCGGCGAGCAGGTCGAGCACCGCCTCCTGGTTGCGGCCCTCCGTCCAGCGGACCTGGCCCGCCGGGTAGTCCACGCCCCACTCCTCGTAGCCACGCTCGTACCGGCCGGGGCCGTACGAGCGCGCGAAGCGCAGGGCGAGCTCCTTCTCGTAGAACGGCGCGCGTGCCAAACCCAGCGGGACGTCCCCGACGACGACGAGCTGCGCACGGTCGCGCGCGAACTCGGTCGCCCGCATCACCGGGTCGCCGGACCGGCCCGCCGCGCAGATCAGCACCGCGTCCGCCCCGCGTCCCCGGCTCCACTCCCGCACGGCGGCCGTGGTCGCGTCGCCGGACTCGCGCAGCGCCCGCACGCCGGTCGCGGCGGCGGTGGTCAGCGGCAGGTCCGCGAGGTCCACACCGGCCACGTCACATCCACTGGCCAGCGCGATGCGGGCGGCGAGCTGGCCGATGAGACCCAGCCCGACGACGACCACCTTCGATCCCGGTCCGACCTCGGCCAGGCGCAGCCCGTGCAGCGCGATGGCGGCGATGGTCGCGAAGGCGGCATCGGCCGCGGGGACCCCGGCGGGTACCCGCGCGCACAGCAGTCCGGGTACCGCCTGGAACTCGGCGTGGTTCGCCCAGCCCGCCCCGCCGGTGACCACCACGTCACCGGGCCGGATGCCCTCGACAGCGGTACCCACCCGGACGGCCCGGCCGGCCCCGCTGTAGCCCAGGGGCAGTTCGGAGGCGAGCCGGTTGCGGACCGAGCGGACCGCCTCGCCGATCCCGTCCGCTTTGGCCTTCTCCGCCACCCGGCGGACGAGGTCGGGGCGTGCCCGCGCCTTGGCCAGCAGCCCGGACCGGGCGAGCGTCGTCACCGCCCGCTCGGTGCCGGCGGACACGATGGTGGCGACTGTCTCGACAAGTACCTCAGTCGCGCCGATGGAGGGAATCGGAGTGTCGACGACCCGAACCTCTCCACCGCCGGCGGCCTGGACCACCTGCCTCACCGGAGATCCCGGCCCATCGCCTGGACCTGCCGCGCAGAAGATCCGCGGCTCCGCGACGGGTCGGACACTCGCACTCGCATCATGCAGCGGAGCGTAGTTGATGCATTACATTCAGTCGCGAACATCGGTCTGCCGTGCCGCTGGAGTGTCACACCTACCTGTGAGCGATCCGCCTTCGTCGGCGCCAGCGTGCCCACGCGCGGGTCATCACCGGCCGAACCGTAAGGAGCGACATGGTCGGAGCGGGAGCCGCGGCGTTGCTGGTCACCCTCGCGGCCACACCGGTCGTGCTCGGCGCCATGCGACGCTTGGCCGCCATCGACGACGTCAACGAACGCTCCTCGCACCAGGTACCGACCCCGCGGGGCGGCGGCATCGCGGTAGCCCTCGGCCTCTTCGCCGGCGTGCTGGTTCTCCTACTCGCCAGCGGTCACGGCGATGCCCCCGACCTGCTCCCGATGACCGTTGGGGTGACGCTGTTCGGCCTCATCGGCCTCGCCGAGGACCTCGGCGGCGACGTGGGCGGCATAGCCCCACTGCGCCGACTGGCCCTGCAGCTGCTCGCCGGCCTGGTGGTGTCGACTGTGGTCCTCATCAGCGTGTCCCTCGACGACGCGGCGATCCTGCCGATGGCGGCGCTGCCCGCCGCCGCGCTGATCGGCCCGCTGTGGGTGACGGGATTCGTCAACGCCTTCAACTTCATGGACGGGATCAACGGCATCTCGGCCGCGCAGGCCGCAGTCGCCGGCGGTGCCCTCGTCGTCGTGGGCCATCTCCACGACGCGCCGTCCCTGGCCGCGGGCGGCGCCGTTCTGGCTGGGGCGGCGATCGGCTTCGCACCGTTCAACTTCCCCCGCGCGCGGATCTTCCTGGGCGACGTCGGCAGCTATACACTCGGCGCGGGCCTCGCCGCGCTCGCGCTCCATGGCGTCGTGACCGGGATCCCGGTCGAGGCGGTGGTCGCGCCGCTGCTGCTCTACCTCGCCGACACCAGCGCCACGCTGCTGCGCCGGGTCCGGCGAGGCGAGTGCTGGTACCTGCCCCACCGCACCCACACCTACCAGCGGCTCACCGATGTCGGCTGGACGCACACCCGGGTCACGGTCACGGTTGCCGGTCTCGTCACGGCGATGTCGGGTCTCGGGCTGCTGGGCACACGGGGCGGCACGGGTGCCCGCAGCGCAGCCGACCTCACGATTGTCGCGCTTCTCACGGGCTATCTGAGCGCGCCTCGACTGGTCCCGTCCGCCCGCGCACGGATGCGCTTGCGCCGGGCGGCCGAACCAACCCGTCCCGCGCCGGCCGGACCCACTCCGGCCGACGGCGACATCGGGCTCGTTCTGCCACGACAGCGGCAGGCCGCCGATCCCCCGCTCGCCCTGGACCCGGCCGAGGCCGCCGGAATGACGCGGCTACCCGACCATCTCAGCGATCAGCGGTAAGCGCCGCGGGTCATGACGCGCACCGGGGCACTCCCTCGACCGTCACGAAAATTGACTACTATACGAATAGAATCAACAGCCGAGAGTAATGAATCCTGACCAAATCGTCGAGGGTCTGCAGGAGGACTTCGTGATGTGCGGCTCCGGCCCCCCCAGGGTCCTGCTGGTCACCCACTACTTCCCGCCCGAGGTCGGCGCACCGCAGGCCCGGCTCTCGGAGACCGCCCGTGCATGGGCCGCCGATGGACTCGACGTCACCGTGCTGACCGGGCTGCCCAACCATCCGACCGGCGTAGTACCCGCCGCCTACCGCCGCACGCTGCGCCGTGTCGAGCACATCGACGGGTACCGGGTGGTCCGCACCTGGCTCTACGCGACACCGAACGAGGGCGTTCTACTCAAGACCCTCGGGCACCTGTCGTTCATGGTGACCTCCGTGGTGCTCGGCGCCCGGAGCGCCGGCCCCACCGACGTGGTCGTCGTCTCCTCACCCACCTTCTTCTCGCTCGGGTCAGCCTGGGTACTGGCACGGCTGCGGCGCGCGCGGCTGGTCGTCGAGGTACGCGACCTGTGGCCGGCGATCTTCATCCAGCTCGGCGTGATCAGGAACCGCTGGATCATCGCAACTCTCGAATGGCTCGAACTCGCCGCTTACCGCGCCGCCGATGCGGTCGTGACGGTCACCGAGGGTTTCCGCGAGAACATCATCGGACGCGGCATCCCGGCGGCCAAGGTGCACACGATCCCCAATGGCGTGGACGTCACACGGTTTCGTCCCGACCCGGAGGACCAGCGCGCCGCCATCCCCAGAATCCGGGAACGTCTCGGTGCTCGACCCGACGACCTGCTGGTTCTCTACATCGGCGCGCACGGCATCTCCCAAGGGCTCGTCTTCGTCGCCGACGCCGCGGAGCAGCTGGGTCGGGAGGGGGCCCCGGTGCACTTCGCCTTCGTTGGCGAGGGCGCCGACAAACAACGGCTCGCCGCGCACGTCGCGAGACACAGACTGACCAACACGACCCTGCACCCGGCCGTCGCTCGCGACGAGGTACCCAGCCTGCTGGCCGCCGCCGACATCTGCCTGGTGCTACTGCGGGACGTTCCACTGTTCAACACCTTCATCCCGTCGAAGATGTTCGAGATGCTCGCCGCCGGCCGGCCGGTCATCGGCGCGGTGCGCGGGGAGGCCGCCCGCATCCTGGCCGACGCGGGCGCCGTGGTGGTGCCGCCTGAGGATCCAAACGCCCTCGCCGCCGCAATCAAGGCGCTGTCCACCAGTCCGCGCAGGCGCGCGCAGATGGGCCACACGGGCCATACGCACGTCGTCGCCCACTTCAACCGCGCGGACCTGGCCCGACGCTACCGCGATCTGGTCCTCGGACTGCTGCCAGCGGCGGACATCCCACACCCGCGGTCGCGGCCCACCGAGGCCTGCGACCGGAAAACTGTCCGGGCCCCGAACCCGACCGCACGGCCGTCCCCTGAGCGCGGCGACGTGGCCCCCTCGACCACACAGCACGGATCGGCAGCTTCGGAGGTGTCCGCATGAGACTGCTCGTGACCGGCGGAAGCGGGTTCCTGGGCCGGCGGTTCGTGGCACGGGCCCTGGCGGAGGGGCACCAGGTCACGGGCCTCGCGCGCACCTCCCGGGCCGGAAACACCATCGCCGGGATGGGCGCGCTGGTCATCCGCGGCGATCTCGACGCCCCCGCCACCGTAGCCTCGGCGTTCCTCGCCAGTGGCTGCCGGGCCTTGGTCACCATGTCCTCGCTCGGCTCCGGTCATGCGCGGACGATCGTGGACGCGGCCAGACAGTCCGGCATCGAAAGGGCCGTGTTCGTCTCTACTACCGGGGTCTTCACCACCCTCGACCCGCCGACAAAACAGATCCGCATCGCGGCCGAGGACACCATCCGTACGAGCGGCCTTGACTGGACGATCATCCGTCCCACGATGATCTACGGTGGTCCCGACGACCGGAACATGTGCCGACTGCTCGCGCTGCTGCGCAGGACACCCGTGCTGCCGGTCCCCGGCGGAGGCTGCCATCTGCACCAGCCCGTCCACGTCGACGACCTGGCGGACCTGCTGCTACGCGCCGTCGGGTCCGACGCGGCCCTGGGTCGGGCGTTCGACGTGGCCGGACCGGAACCGCTGCCCTTCCGGGAGATCGTGCGCGAGGCGGCCTCGGCACTTGGACGGCATGTCACCTGCATCCCGTTGCCGACAGCTCCGGCCGTCACGCTGACCGCCGTCTGCGAGCGACTCACCAGCCACCCGTGGCTGAAGGCCGAGCAGATCACCCGGCTCACCGAGGACAAGGCGTTCCCGATCGAGGATGCGCGACAAAGCCTGGGTTACGCCCCGAGGTCGTTCGCCGACGGCATCGCGGCCGAAACCGCACTGTTGTGGGGACCGGTGTCCCCGCCGTCCCGGTCCTCCGAACAGGGCCGTCCGCCGATACCGCCGCAGCCGTCCGTCGCCGGCCGGATCGGCGTCCTCGCCCACGACCTGCGGAGAACGGCTGAGATCACGGACACCGGCACCGCTGCCCGCTTCGCCCTCGCCGTCGCGAGAAACGCCCCCTCGATCGTGCGCTCAGGCACGCTTACCAAGGCAGACGAGGCTATGGCCGGACGCGATCTCGTCTGCCGCCCCCTCGACAACGTCCAGATCCGACTACCCGGCGACGCCTTCGGCGCAGCGCGGGAGATGTACCTGCGCCGTGTCTACTTCGCCGAGCCCGGGTACGCCCCGGCCACCGGCGAGGTCGTGGTCGATCTGGGGGCGAACCAGGGACTGTTCTCAGTCCTGGCGGCCAGTGCCGGAGCCGATGTCATCGCAGTCGAAGCGCTTGCCGGCTACGCGACGG
Source organism: Parafrankia sp. BMG5.11 (assembly GCF_004337455.1). Lineage (NCBI taxonomy): Bacteria > Bacillati > Actinomycetota > Actinomycetes > Frankiales > Frankiaceae > Parafrankia > Parafrankia sp. BMG5.11. Next base: position 117,742 of record NZ_SJXI01000016.1, read on the forward strand.
CATTCCACGAGCACGCCGCGGCAAACGGAGTCGCCCACCGTATCCAGCTCCTGAACGCCCTCGTCGGGGCATCCTCGGGGGTCCTTTCCGGCGCGGGCGACGACGGTGGGGGTTTCCGGGCACCCTGGCTCGCCGGAATACCTGTCCTGAGCATGTCCCAAGTCCTCGAACAGGGCGGCGTGGACCACGTCGATCTGGTGAAGATGGACATTGAAGGTTCCGAGTTCGCACTCTTTGAGGAATCAGACTGGCTCGACGCGGTCGACCGGATCGTGATGGAGGTGCATCCTGGCTTCGGGGCGCCAGCCTCTCTCCTCGCCGTTCTGGCCGGAAACGGGTTCGAGGCCGCCCTCCTCGACAACTCTCTTCGGCGGACAGACGATCTAGCCGGAGCGCCGTCAGGCTATCTCTACGCCCGGCGACTTCGGGTCCCCTCGCCCCGCAGGCGGACGACGGCCGCCCCGGCGGACGCGGACCGGGCCGGCGCGAACCGGATTGACGCAGGCCCGGCCAACGCGGGCCGGGTACCCGCGTGACCGGGCCGTCGGGCGCGTCCGGCGTCCTGGTCGACTGCGCAGGTGCCCGCATGGGAGGCGCCCTGCGGTTCCTCACCGAGTTGGACTCCTACCTGAACGCCCGCCCGGCGGCTCCGGTCCATCTGGTCGGGCGCGGGCGCGGCATGGCGCCGTCGTGGCTCGCCCGACGGGAGCGACCCGCCCGCTACCGCCGTGCTGTCGCGCTCAACAACATCGGCTTTGTCGCGTCGGGCGCGCAGCGCTGGGTCCTGCTGCGGAATCTTCTGCACTTCCTGCCGCCGGAGGACATCCGTCGGCTCCCCGGCGGGCTGCCGCCGAAAGTTCTCGGCACCGCGCACGTCGTCCGTGCATGCGCCCGCCGATCAGACGTCGTGGTGGTCCCGACCACCGCCATGGCTGAACGGGTGTCAGCGGCCGTACCAGGACTGGCCTCCCGGATCGTCGTACGCCCCCATCCGCTGTCACCGATCCCCCGTCCTCGGGAAGACCGGGGTGCCGCAACCCCCTTGGGCGCGCCAGGCACACCCGACTTTCTGTGTCCAGTGCTGTTCGCACCGTTCAAGGCCATGGGGGCGCTACTACGCCCGGTGGACGAGGCGGCTGAACTCGTGTCGGAGGCGAGCGGCGCGGACGTGCGCGTCACGGTGACAGCCACTGCCTCCGAGGCGCGGGCCGAGGGTCTGGCCGGCGCCCACCGCCTGCGGTTCGTCGGACGGCTGTCGCCCGACCGCCTCGCCGGGCTCCAAAGAGGATGCCGTGCGCTCGTCTATCCCACGAGAATCGAGTCGTTCGGCTATCCACTCGCCGAGGCACGCCTGGCCGGTGTTCCGGTAGTGGCACCCGACACCGCCCAGAACCGGGAAGTCGCCGGGCCGGTTCTCACTCCCTACGACCGTGCGGATCCCGTCGACATCGCGGCCGCGATGCAGACAGCCATGCACGCCGTCTTCGCGCCGGAGGCGGCGAACCCCTTCGACCCCGAACGGTACTTCGACTGGCTGCTCAACCCGTCGGGAAGCCTGTCATGACTGCGCCCCGATCTCCGGGCAGGCGGGGTTGGCCGGTCCGCTACGACCCCGCGCGACCGGCCCCCGGCGCGCCGGCACCGGGAACGGTGCCGGCGAGCGCGATCATCCTTGCCCGGGACGAAGCGGTAAACATCGCGCGCGCGGTCGCCTCCGTCCAATGGTGCCGCCAGGTTGTCGTGGTCGACTCGGGCTCGACCGACGCAACCACCGACATCGCGCGGGCCGCGGGCGCGACCATCTGGCACGAACCCTGGCGGGGGTTCGCCGCCCAACGCGAGTGGGCGATGCGCGCGCAGGAAATCGCCCACGACTGGGTCTTCTTCCTCGACGCCGACGAATGGGTTTCCGTCGACCTCGCCCAGGAAATCGCCGCCAGGCTGGGCACCGAGGACTGCGCAGCCTACGCTCAGCGCCGTCGCCTGGTCTTCGCGGGCCGGTGGATCGCCCACTGCGGCTGGTACACCAACAGCTGGCAGGCAAGGCTGCTCGACCGCCGACGGGCATCCTTCGACACAGCCGCCGAGTACGGCGAGCGGGCAACGGTGACCGGCAGAGTCCTGCGCCTCGCCGGGGACCTCGTTGACGAGGACGCGAAGGGGCTCCCGGCCTGGCTCCGTAGGCATGTGGGCTACGCCGAGCTGGAGGCACGACGACGCGCGGCCGAACCGTCGCCGGCCCGCCAGCTGCTCACGGCTGTCCGCGCCCGCGGGACCTCCACCAGGCCCCTGGCCCGGGCACTGGCCAAGGAGGTCGTCTACCCGCTCGTCCCGGCGCGGCCGCTCGCACTCTTCGTCTATATGTATGTTCTGCGGGCGGGCTGGCGGGACGGGTTCAGCGGGCTGCTGTTCTGCTTGTACCACGCGTGGTACGAGCTGACGGTCACAGCGTTGGGTCGCATCCCGCTCACCGCCGGTACCGCCGGAGCGGCCGGCACCGGGAACCTCCCATCCGGCCGGGATGCCGTAGGGCGGGCAGGCGTGGCGATCCCCGCCCAGCGAAGCGCGGAGAGACCTCGGGAGGCCACGCCCGCCGAGAGCACGCCCGCCGGAACCACCGCGCGATGACAGGCCCCGCACGTACTGGGCGTTACCTCCGTACGTTGGCCACGCTGCGGCCAGCCCAGGTGCGGTCGCGGCTGCGGCTCCACGCCCAGCGAGCCGCTTTCACGCACGCCCCCCGCATCGCCACGGCGCTGCTCCCCCATGACCATGTGTCGGGATGTTGGCCGAACGACTTCACTCCGTTCGACGGCCGAATCGCGCGATCGGACACCGGCCCTACGGCGGACGAGATCGTGCGGGGGCACATCACCTTGCTCGGCGCCACCCGGCGCCTCCACCCAGCCGGGTCCGGATCCGTCGATGTGGACTGGAACCAGATCCACGCCCCCATGCTGTGGCGATACCACCTGCACTACTGGGACTGGGCCTGGGCGCTGACCCGATCCGACGACGGCGGGCAGATCTTCAGCGGCCTCTACCACTCCTGGCGTCACGCCGTCCGAGTCGGCCAGGGCGTTGCTTGGGCACCCTATGTCGCCTCGCTGCGGGCCTGGACGCTGTGCGGACTCTGGCACACGCTGGTGCGCGGCACCGCCGCGGAGGACGCGGTACGGGCAGATCTCGGGCTGCACCGGTCATTCCTGCGCGGGCATCTGGAGACCGACGTCGGCGGGAACCACCTGCTGAAGAACTACAAGGCCCTCATCGGCCTCGCGGTGGCCGACACCGACGGACTGGATCGACACCGATGGATCGGCGCGCTGCTCGGCCAGCTGGAGCGGCAGGTGCTCGGAGACGGCGGCCACTACGAACGGGCGCCCGCCTACCACTGTCAGGTTCTGGCCGACCTCGATGATCTCGCCTCGCTGCTGAGAGCGGTCAGTGTCGATGTGCCAGCGGCACTGTCCGAGGCCATAGACAGGATGCGCGGCTGGCTCGCTGACGTACTCGGCCCGGACCAGGCTGTACCACTCCTCAACGACGGTTACCCCGTCCCCCAGGCCGCCGTGGACGACCTGCTGGGTAGCTCACCCTCGACCACAGTCCCCGGGTCTGACCCAGCGGACGTGGCCATCTGCAGTCTGCTGGCCGACAGCGGTCTCGCGGTGCTGCGCGCGGGCCCCTGGCATCTCATCGCCGACGTCGGCTCGCCCTGCCCGGACGACCTGCCGGCGCATGCCCACGCCGACACGCTTTCGTTTCTTCTCTGGGCTGATGGCAGGCCAGTTCTGGTCGACACTGGCACCTCCACCTACGAACCCGGGCCCATTCGGGACACTGAACGCTCAAGCGCCGCGCACTCAACAGTCGTCGTCGACGGCTCGGACTCGACCGAGGTCTGGGGAGCCTTCCGGGCCGGTCGCCGCGCCAGGCCAGAGCTGATCCGACTCACCTGTCGCAACCGTGAGGCCACGCTGACAGCGTCTCATGACGGCTACCGACATCTGCCCGGTCGACCAATGCACCAGAGAACCTGGCAGCTCGATCCGGCCGGACTCATTCTCCGGGATCGAATCACCGGCGCCGGACGCCATCGGGTCGAGATCCTCCTCCAGCTCGCACCTGGAACGGATGCGACGGTGGCGGGTGCACCCAACGATCTCCACGTGGTCATCGCACCACCGGCCGGAAGAGAACTCGTCCTGCGCCCGACCACGCCGCTCCGATCCAGGTCGGCTGGCCGACCCGAGAAGACGAACCAGCACGGCGTCTGGGAACTTCGCAAACGTCGGCATGCAGTCGGTTGGCAGGCCACCGTGTCTGCTTGCACCGTCGTCTACGCCACGGAAGCCAGCCTACCAGTCGAAATCGATCTTCAGATCGGCTACCGGGCGGACACCGACGCCACACCACCCCGGGAGGTCCCGACCAGCCGAACGGAAGGCCGCCCGCAGAATCCCGGAACCAGCAACCACAGCCCAGTCTGAAGGAGACCAACCGTGGCCAAGGCACCAGGAGTACGCAACGTCGCAGAGCACCTGTCCCATCGGCTGGTACTGCGGCGGCGGATGCCTCCTCCCTTCGGCCGTACCAGGCTTTACGTCTGCTCCGAGGGTGGGCTGAAGTACCTGCGCCCGCGTCTCACGGAGATCGATCCGATGCTCACATCCCTGGCCGACGAGCTTGTCCGTCCCGGGGACGTCATCTGGGACATCGGCGCGAACGTGGGGCTGTTCACCTTCGCCGCCGCCACCGCGGCGACCAGGACCGGCAAGGTCCTCGCCGTCGAGCCGGACACCTGGTTGGTCAACCTACTCCGCCGGTCGTTGCGGATCCCCAACGACCGGGCCCGGATCGACGTGCTCCCTGCCGCCGTTGGATCGGCGGTAGGCATCAGCCGGTTCTGTGTGGCGAGTCGGAGCCGCGCAACAAACCATCTCGACGGCTTCGGAAGCAGCCAGACAGGCGGCGTTCGTGCGGTGGAAACTGTGCCCACCTTCACCCTGGACAGCCTGCTCGGCCATTTCTCCGCACCGGACCTCGTGAAGATCGACGTGGAAGGGGCGGAACACGCGGTGTTCAGCGGCGCCGAGGAGATCCTGAGCCGGGTGCGACCGGCCGTCATCTGCGAGGTCATGGAGTCGAACTCGCAGCGGGTCACCGAAACGCTACACCGCTGGGACTATCGGATTCTTGACGCGACCGAGCCGCCCGAGCACCGGCGGTCTCTCGCGGCCGCGCCGGTCTCGACGCTGGCTGTACCCGCGGAGAGGGGCTAGAAGGCTTGGGCGGGCGAA
>NZ_SJXI01000152.1:0-3855 GCF_004337455.1 Parafrankia sp. BMG5.11
CACCCACGCCAACGGCACACCGTCGCGGTTGTCGTCGCGGCCGTCGTCGCGCCGGCCGTCACCGCCGCTGTCACCGTCGCCGGGTGCCTGCTCGAGGATCAGGTGGACGTTGGTCCCGCTCACGCCGAAGGAGGAGACGCCGGCACGGCGGGGCCGGTCGACCGCCGGCCAGGGGGTGGTCTCGGTGAGGACCCGGACGGCGCCGGAGTCCCAGTCCACGTGCGGGGTCGGCGCGTCCACGTGCAGGGTTCCCGGGAGCAGGCCCTCGTCCAGGGCATGGATCATCTTGATGATCCCGGTGATGCCGGAGACCGCGGCGGGATGCCCGAGGTTCGACTTGATCGAGCCGATGAGCAGCGGCCGGCCGGGGTCGCGGTGCTGGCCGTAGGTGGCGAGCAGGGCCTGGGCCTCGATGGGGTCGCCGAGTTTGGTGCCCGTGCCGTGGGCCTCGATGGCGTCGACGTCGTCCGGGGTGAGGCGGGCGGCGCTGAGCGCGGCGCGGATCACCCGCTGCTGCGACGGCCCGTTCGGCGCCGTCAGGCCGTTGCTGGCCCCGTCCGCGTTCACCGCGCTGCCGCGGATCACAGCCAGCACCCGATGGCCGTTCGCCCGCGCGTCCGAAAGCCGCTCCAGCAGCAGCATGCCGACGCCCTCCGACCAGGCGGTGCCGTCGGCGGCGGCCGCGAACGGCTTGCACCGCCCGTCCGGGGCCAGGCCCTTCTTCCGGCTGAACTCGGTGAACGCGCCGGGTCCGGCGAGCACGTTCACCCCGCCGACCAGGGCCAGGTCGACCTCGCCGCCGCGCAGCGCCTGCGCGGCGAGGTGCGTGGCGACCAGTGACGACGAGCAGGCGGTGTCGATGGAGACCGACGGCCCCTCCAGCCCCAGCACATAGGAGATGCGCCCGGACGCCACGCTGTTCGTCGCGCCGGTGAGCAGGTAGCCCTCGACCCCGCCGCGGACCGCCTCGTGCAGCCGTGGGCCGTACTCCTGCTGGGACGCGCCGACGAAGACACCGGTCCGCGAGCCCCGCAGGGACGTCGGTTCGATCCCGGCCCGTTCGACGACCTCCCAGGCGGTCTCCAGCAGCAGCCGCTGCTGCGGGTCCATGGCGGTGGCCTCGCGGGGACTGATTCCGAAGAACTCGGCGTCGAACAGGTCCGCGTCGTGCAGGAAGCCGCCCTCCCGCACGTAGGAGGTGCCGGGGTGCTTCGGGTCCGGGTGGAACAGTCCGTCGAGATCCCATCCCCGGTTCACCGGGAACGCGCCGACGGCGTCGACGCCGTCGAGCACGAGCCGCCACAGCTTCTCCGGTGAGTCGGCGCCGCCGGGCCAGCGCCCCGCCACCGCCACGATCACGACGGGGTCGTCGTCGCCGGCACCGTCGCGCACGTCCCGCCCGGCCGTGGCCGAGGCCACCGCGATGTCGTCGCCCAGCGCGCCGGCGAGTTCGGTGAGTACCAGGTCGGCCAGCGCGTCGACCGTCGGATAGTCGAAGACGACGCTGGCCGGCAGGCGCAGGCCGGTCGCGGCGTTGATCCGGTTGCGCAGCTCCACGGCGGTGAGCGAGTCGAAGCCCAGCTCCTTGAACGGCCGGGTCCGGTCGATCGCGCCCGGGGAGGAGTGGCCGAGCGTCGCCACCGCGGCGCCGAGCACCGCCTCCACGAGTACCCGTCGCCGCTCCTCGGCGGTGAGCGCGGCGAGCCGGCGGGTCAGCTCCGAACCGGATCCGTCCGCGTCCGGGTCGGTGATCGCCCCGCTGCCGGTCGCCCTGCCGGCGGGGGAGGCGCCCGACCCGCCGCCGGCCGCGGGTGCGCCCGCTGCGGCGTTCAGCGCGCGCACCTCGGGCAGGTCGGCGATCAGCGGCCGGGGCCGGGCCGCGGTGAACACGGGCGCGAACCGCTCCCAGTCCACGTCGGCTACGACGAGGGGGCCGGCCTCCTCCGCGACCGCCTGCCGCAGCGCCGCCAGCGCGAGCCCGGGATCCATGGCCCGCAGCCCGCGCCGGCGCAGCCGCGCCTCGATGTCCCCCACTTCCGCCATGCCGGCGCCGCCCCACGGGCCCCAGGCGATCGCGGTGCCGGCGACACCGCGGGAACGCCGGCGCTCCACCAGCGCGTCGAGGGTGGCGTTCGCGGCGGCGTAGCCCGCCTGGGCTCCGCTTCCCCACACCCCGGCGATCGAGGAGAACACCACGAAGGCGTCCAGCGCGGTGTCGCCGAGCAGGTCGTCCAGGTGTACCGCCCCGGCGGCCTTGCCCGCGATCACCTCCGCGAGATCGTCCGCGTCCAGACGGGCCACGGGTACCTCGGTGACCACCCCGGCGGCGTGCACCACGGCGGTGAGGTCCTCGGCCGCGAGCGAGTCCAGCAAAGCCTTGAGGGCCGCCCGGTCGGCGGTGTCGCAGGCGGCGACCGTCACCCGCACCCCCGGCCCACGAAGTTCGTCCGCCAGTCGGGTGGCTCCCGGAGCGAGTGGACCTCGTCGGCTCGCCAGCACGATGTGCTCCGCGCCGGCGCCCGCCAGCCAGCGGGCGACCTGCCCGCCGAGCCCGCCCGTGCCGCCGGTGACCAGAACCGTCCCCCGGGGGTTCCAGGCCCGACCCGCCGCTGCGCGCCGGTTCGGTACCCGTGCCACCCGGCGGGCCAGCAGGCCACGCGGCCGCAGGGCCACCTGGTCCTCCGCCAGGCCGGCCAGCACGGCGGCCAGCCCGCGTGCGCTCGCCGCGTCGAACCCGTCCTCGGGCAGGTCGATCAGGCCGCCCCAGCGGTCCGGATGCTCCAGACCCACGACCCGCCCCAGTCCCCAGACCTCTGCCTGGGAGAGCCGCGGCTGTTCGGTGGCGTCCGTCGCCACACCGCCGCGGGTCAGCAGCCACAGCGGCGCGGACACCTCGAGGTCGCCGAGCGCCTGTGTGAGTGCGACGGTGGCGAGCAGGCCGATGCCGACGGTGGGCGCGTCGGGACACGGCGCGTCCCGCCACGCCAGCAGCGAGACCACGCCGGCCGGGGTCGCCGCTGTTCCGGCGGCGGACTGTCCCCCCTCGTCCGCCAGGGCGGAGCGCAGGCGGGCGGTCAGGCCGGCGCGATCGGACTCCGCGGTTCCCACCTCGATCACCCGCACCCGCGTGCGGTGGTCCGCGAGGGCGGAGACGACATCGTCCGATCCGGTCACGCCCTCGGGCGTCACGACGAACCAGATTCCCGGCTCCCCGTCGACCGTTCGCCGCGCACGGGCCGCCCCGGCCGGGGCGGGGACCGCCAGCGCCTTCCACTCCACCTGGTAGCGCCACCGGTGGGTCGCGGCACGCTCGAGGTTGGCGCGGCGCCAGCTGGCCAGCCCGGGCAGGACGGTCCGCAGGGCCGTGGTCCGCTCAGGTTCGGAGATGTCCAGCTCGGTGGTCAGCCCGGCGAGGTCCTCCTGCTCCACGGCGGCCCAGAAATCGGCGGCGGCCGGATCGCCCGCGGTGGCGTCCGCCCGCTCGCCGCCGGCGACGGGCCCGCGCTCCAGCCAGTACCGCTGGCGTTGGAAGGGGTAGGTGGGCAGGGCCGCCGGCGGCGCGGGTGCTGCGGGCGCGGGGTCCGGTGCGGGCGCCCCGGCGTTCGTCGATGTCACCGGGTCCGTCGAGGGCACGGTGTCCGTGGCCGGGTCCGGCTCCTGTGCCGTGGCCGGGCCGGCGGGGTTCCAGCCGACCGGGTGACCGTGGGCGTGCAGGGTGGCCAGCGCGGTCGCGAAGGTGACCGTTCCGGGACGGTCGCGCCGCAGCACGGGAACGACGACCGGCGTCCGGGAGGCGCCTCGCCCCGCCTGTGGCTCCTGCGCCCTGTCGTGTTCGAGTTGTTCGAGGGTTTCGGT
>NZ_SJXI01000153.1:0-15548 GCF_004337455.1 Parafrankia sp. BMG5.11
GGACGGTCCCTACCGCGACTAGTGTTCGAGGATGGTCAGGAGACGGCTACACGCCGAGTGGCTCTGCGACGCCCTCGGCGAGATCTTCTGTCTCACGTTCGTCCGCGGGGTCGATGCCGCCGGCGCGCTGCGGCGGATGGGCGGCTATCCGGACACGTTCACCGAGCTTCGTCCCAGCGAGATGTTCGAGCGACAGACCTCGTACCTGGCCGGCTATCCGCAGCTGGCTGGCGCTGTCGAGCTGCAGGGGTGGACGGTGGTCCTCGAACCGAACGGGTTCGCGGCCGCTGGGACGCTGCTGGCCGCCATCTCCCGAGGTACTGAAGCGGTGGCAGTACTCCGTCACGACTACGCTTACCCGCGCTTCGCGTACGCCGTCGACGGGACGGAACTGATCGCGTTCGACCCCGGGCGGATGGACTGTGTGTCGGGGGCCGAGCCCGGACGGTTCCGCGCCCACCTTGCCGAAGCCGGTCTTGCCCCGGTCGATCCGGAGGCTCCGGACATCAATGTCGACGCCGCGATGGACCCGGTCGCGCGAGCTGTGGTGCTGGCCGGCATCGTCACGGGCGTCCTGCCGACGTTGGACGCCGTGACGGGCCCGATGCTGTCTGCCCAGTTCGAGCCCTGGTTCACCAGCGCCGCGCCGGAGGGCAGCGCCCTGCCGACGGATCCGACGTCCTGCCAGCCCCACGAGGTCGCCCTTGTCGAAGCCGTCGCCGGCGCCTCCCCTGCCGCCAAACGTGCCGCGGCGGTCGCGGAGGTACGGCGCATCGCCGATCACCTTGGCGTCGCGGGCACGCCGGGTCTCGCCAGGGCATTGGCTGATGCCGAGGCCGGCCGTTTCCGCCAGATTCCGGTGACCTCGCCGCTGGGCAGGGAGGTACGCGCCTGGCTACGACGGTCGTCGACGGTGAGCTGGTCGCTCAATGACTCGTCGGCGCCCGGTATGACCGAGGCCGAACGCCATCGGGGCAACCTGTTCGGCTGGCTGGCGCAGGCCCTGCGTGGCGCGCTGTATCCGGACCCGGACGTCGCCGTACGCACCGCGCTCTACCGTCTGGGCGTGAACCTGCCGGCCCTGTCCGATCCGGCTGTGTCGGCCGCGGCGATATCCTGCCTCCGCTCATGAGGGCTCTGTCGCCTGTGGCCGCACTGGCGACCAAATGCTCACCATTGCGCCCGGACCAGGCTGCCCGTCGGCGCGGGCACGATGATCTGCCGGGTAGTCCGGTGGCCGCTCCGAGCGATCATGAATGTTGGGCTGGCGTCGACGGCGGCTGGGGGCTCAGATCTTTGAGGTTCAGTCGCTGGGCCATACGCCGGTCGCGCGCCGGAATCCGAGCGCGCCGAGCCGGTTGATCGCGGCACTCGTGGCGGCAAAGACCGCGCCCTGCAGGGCCGCGGCGAGGACCACCTCTGCGAAGCCGTGATCGAGGCGCAGCGCGTCGGAGTCTCCTCCTCACCGGAGATCGCCGCCCAGCTCTTCCGCACGAGGAATCCCGAGGCGGCTCCGGCCAGCAGACCGCCGACCATGCCGACCGGCTTGTAGACGATCTTTTTGCCTCTGCTCACCCCCGCTTCCCGCGCAGGACGACCATGAGCACCGTGCCGGCGGCCGCGAGCATGGCTACGGCCGCGAGCACGCCGATCGACGACCGTTGCCCGGCGGCCGAAGGACGGCGGCTGGTGTTGTCGAGAGCCCGGGAGGGGAGGCAGCGATGGTCCACTTCGGCGAAGGAGGGTGTTTTTGTGTGCTAGACGGAGGCTGGCGTCAGGGTGTGGGTGCCCCTGGATGGTTCACGAACCACAGGTTCTCCTCGACGAGCCGCTCGCTTTTCCATCCCTGCGGCGTCCGCACCATGTCGTGGTGGTAGTAGCCGCCGCAGTAGCTCAGCTCGGTCATCCCCGGCAGCAGCATCGGGTTGTAAAACATCGCCCGAACCTTCGCCCTGTCGCCGTCGAGGTCGATCTCCACGTTGCTGATGAAGTGCTGCGTCCACGGCGTCCTGCCCAGCCCCTCCTCGAGCCAGGCGGCGACCTCGTCACGCGAGCCGACCGCCGACGTCACCGAGCTGTAGTCGAGGAACGCGTCAGGGGTGAACAGCGTCCGGAAAAGATCCCAGTCCCTCGAGTCGCAGCTTCGGGCATACCGGGTAAGAACCTCGTTGATCTCGATCTTGTCGGATAACGTCTGCAGGTCCATCAGGGACTTCCTCTCACTGCCGGCTTTCACTGGCGAACTGTTCACGAGACGTGCAGCGACACCCGCACCGCGTCACGGCCGGGGACACGGCGGTCCAGCAGCGCGAAGGCGTCCTCGAAGCGATCGAGCGGGAAGGTCTCGCCGGCCAGCGCAGCGGTCGGCACCTGGCCGTCGTTGATGAGCGCGACCGCGCGGGCCGCGTCGAGTCCGGCCCCGGGACCGATGGTGATCCCCCGGAACAGGATCGAGTTGCTGTCCAGGCCGTTCACCGGCTCGTCCTTCAGCCCGGCGATGACGATGTGGCCGCCCCTGTCGACAAGCTCCATCGCGGTGTTGACCGTCACCGAGCTCCCGGACGCCGCGTCGATCACGACGTCAGCCATGCGACCGTCGGTGATGTCGGCGAGGCGTTGCGCGGCGTTCTCCGTCTGGACGTCGATCACGTGGTCAGCGCCCACCTGCAGGGCGCAGTCGAGCCGGGACCGGTCCTGCGAGAGGCCGGTGACCACGATCGTGCCAGCGCCCGCGGCGCGGGCCGCGACGACGGTGGCCAGGCCCATGTGGCCGGGTCCCTCGATGACGACGGTGTGACCGTCCTTGACCGGGCGGACCCACGTGACCGCGCAGGACAACGCCTCGAAGATCGTGAGCTCCGCCGCGGGGAGGTCCTCCCGGAGGCGGTAGACCGCGGATCCCGGCAGGATCTCCATGTAGTCGGCGTAACCGCCGTAGAGACCGGAGCCCTCCTTCACCGAGAAGTCGATCCCGTAGGCGCGGGTGCCGCCTTCGGGGGTGATGACGATCGTGCGGACGGCGACCCGGTCTCCTTCCGTGACGCCCCATTCCTCGGCTGCCCGCGCGTCGATCTTCTCGATCCGTCCGACGACCTCATGGCCTGGAACCACGGGGAACGCCCCGCCTCTCGGGGTGCGACCGATGCCGTGGAACTGGTCGACGTCGCCGTGGCACAAGCCCGTCGCCTCCACCCGCAGCACCGCGCCGCCCGGCTGAGGATCGGGCACCGGCAGGTCGCGCTCCTCCCAGGTCCGGTCACCGTTGAAAACAATCGCACGACCCATGCCTGTGCTCCCTTGCTCCGGAGCCGAAACCTGCCGGTGTTCTCGGCGGCACGAGGCGTGGGACACCCGGGCTGCCTCCGCCGTGACCTCGCGTTGGCACCAGGACCCTACGCCTAGAACGGCACTCAGTACCACCCTGGACATCAAGAACCAGTTGTGGTTCTGGGTACCGTGGCGGTGCGGGGTGCCGGGTTCGACTCAATGGCCACGTCCGCGCTCCCGGTGAGCGAGGTGTCGTCATCTGGGGCCGGGCCAGTCAGGATCGGATCACGAGTCGCGTCGCGGCCCGTCCGCCGTCGCCTGAGTCGGAGTTCGTCGGGTTCCGGTTCCCGACTGAGATGATCGTGCCGGCAGCAACGACGGGCTCGCCGTGACGTGCAGGTGGCGCGCCGACTCGACCTCGATGTACTCCGCCATGTCCATCCGCTCGGCAGACAGCACGTTGGCCTTCATCATCCGCAGCGGGAACGGATGGTGGCCCGCGAGCTCGTCGGCCAGCGCGAGCACCTCGTCGTGCAGCGTGTCGGCCGGGAACAGCCGGGTGACGAGGCCGAAGGCGAGCGCGTCCTGCGCCGTCACCTTCTCCGGAAAGAACAGCAGCTCGCGAGCACGGGCCGCGCCGACGAGCCGCGCAAGCGACCAGACGAGACCCATGTCCCCGGACACGCCGACTTTCAGGAAACCGGTCGCGAACCTGGCGCGTTCGGACGCGAACCGGAAGTCGCACGCGCACGCCCATCCCATCGCCGCGCCCGCGCAGCCACCGTCGATCGCGGCGATCGTCAGCTGCGGCATCGTGTGCAGCAACGTCGACGCGTGGTACACGGCGCCGAGCCGTTCCAGCGTCGCCGGTTCCGACGAGTGACCGCCGGTGAGATCAGCGCCGACCGAGAAGTCGTTGCCCGCGCCACGCAGCACAACGACGCGTGCATCACTGGCGGGCACGGGGGATAGCGCTTCATAGAGCTCTTCGCACATCTGAACGGTCACGCCGTTGCGGCGGCCGGGCCGGTTCAGCGTCACGATCGACACCGCGCCCCGCTGCTCCAGCAGCACGGATGGTTCCACGATGACCGCCTTCGTATGATCGAGGCCGGATATGCCGTTCCCACCGGTACGTGACGACCTGCGCTGAGTCAGAAGGCTCCGGGGCGGACGGTGCGCATGACGTCGTCGAGGACCTTGTCGAGGGGCGCCTGGCCGTCGGTTGCCCTCCAGGCCCTGTTCGCTGCCTCCAGGCATGCCAGCGCGGCACCGATGATCGCCTCGGGGCGTGCGTCGATACCGGCCTCGGTGGAAGTGGGGCCAAGACGGTCGGCGATGTGGGGGATGAGAGGGTCGTGCCACCGGCACTGCTTTTCCAGGTTGCGGGCCCGCAGCTCGGGACTACTATCGATCATGAGTCGCAGGCCGAGGGTGCCCTGTGGATCGCCTGCGTGGTAGGCGAGGAGAATGTCGAAGGCCCGGCGCAGCGCCGTCCAGGCATCCTCATCCGCGGGCCGTTTCGCCAGGGCGTCGACGAGTAGTCGGCCGAGGGTGCTCAGGTGGCCGAGTACGACGTCTTCCTTCGAAGTGAAGTAGCGGAAGAAGGTGCTGCGGGACATTCCGGCGGCGGCCGCGATCTCATCGATCGTCGTCGCGTCGTAACCCTTGCGGGCGAACAGGTCCATCGCGACGGACACCAGCTCGGCCCGTACGGCCCGCCGGGTGCGTTCGCGGAGCCCCAGCTCTCCAGACGCCTCAGCCATCACTTTTGCACTGTACCCCGCACCATAACTGCTTGGCGATGTCCAGAGTGGTACTGAGTGCAGTTTTTGGCGCAGAGTCCGACGCGGCGGCCCGGGACATACGCCGAGCCGGCACGCTCGGGTGAGGTGTTCGCCCCTGGCGGTGGCCTGGGCAACCGTTCCGAGCTCGCTCGGCCCGGTCGCCGGCACGGCGGTGAACGGTGGCGGTCAGGCGCCGCGCTGGAGCGAATCGACGATCTTCGTCAGATCCTGGATGAGCCCGCGGGCGGTCTCGACGTCGATTCCGTAGCGACTGACGTCGGTGGCCGGTCCGCAGGTCGTCGACGATTCGTGGGTGGTCTAGGGCGGAGGGTCGATGTCGCGGCGAGACGCACAGCTACCCTCAGTGGCGGGGGAGCTGTGCGAACAGTTCCCTGCCTTCATCGTGGCGGAACACGAACTCGCTGAAGTGCCCGATCCCCGGGCGGGTGTCGGCGTAGATCGCCGACAGTCCCAGCCGCTGCGAGAAACGCATCGGGATCTCGATGCCCGCCGCCTGGAACCGCTCGGCCAGCTCGTCGAGCGAGGCCACGTCGTCGACGAGATAGCCCAGGTGGTGCAGGCTGACGCCGCCGTCGGGCCGCAGCGCGTCGAGGTAGATGCCCTCACGGCCGGGTACCGGTTCGATGATCTCCACCATCACCCCGCGGCTGTAGGCGAGGGCGATCTGCGAGCCGGGCGGTCCACCCGGCTCCGTGGTGTCGATACGGCGGAACTCGGCTACCTGGTGGTCGTCCCGGAACCGCGCGATCGCGCCCTCCAGGTCGCGGGTGACGTAGCCGAGCTGGAAGAAGTTCTCAGGCTGGATCGAGGGTGACATGAGGCTCGCTCACAGGAGTCGGCTGGCTGGCGGGACGGGGGGCGGCGGCCGGATGACGCCTGGCGGCGACGATGCCGCCGTCGACGCGCAGGTCGCACCCGGTGATGTAGCTGGCGCTGTCGGAGACGAGGAAGTCGATCGCGGCCGCGATGTCGGCGGGCATGCCCAGCCGCCGCAGCGGGGTCACCTCCGCGGCCGCGGCGGCCAGCGGGTTCGCCGCCATCTCCTGGCGACCCATCGGGGTCAGCACGGTGCCTGGCGAGACCGACAGGATGCGGGCACCGCGCTCGGCCCAGGCACCGGCGGACCGTTCGACCAGCCGTAGGACCCCGCGCTTCGACGCTCCGTAGGCGCGCACGGCGAAGAAGTAGGGGGTCGGGTTCGGGTCGGCGGCGAGCAGGAGCCGCTCCAGCTCGACGGCGAGGCCACCGGCGTGCGGGTCGTCGAGCACGGCGTCGACCTCGGCCGATGAGCTGAAGGTGTGGGCCGCCACCGACCCGATGCAGACCGCCGAGCTGCCGGGGACGGCCAGCGGCAGGAACGCGTCGAGCAGGTGTGCCGTCCCCCGGAGATTGACCTCGACGATCGTCCGCGGGCCGGCGAGGGCGGGGGAGAGGCCAGCCGTGTGGACCAGCGTGCCCAGGGCGCCGGCCTCGCCCACCGCTGTGGCGAGCCGCTGGACGCTCTCCGGGCTCGCCACGTCGGTGGCGACGGAGAGGGCGATGTCGTAGCCCTCTTCGGTGAGGCTGTCGTGCAGCGCGGCCAGCGCGACCTCGTTGCGGCCGGAGAGGACGAGCCGGTAGCGCACGCCGAGCCGCCGAGCCACGGCGCGGCCCGTTCCGCCGTAGGTGCCGGTGATCACCGCTAATGATTTTCGACTGGTGCCGATCAGGTTCATGATTTCGCCCGCGTCTCCGGCCCGCTCAGCGGGCGCTCCAGATGATGCTCTTGGACAGCAGGAACTCCTCGAGGCCGAACTCGCCGCGCTCGAGGCCGAGCCCGCTCTGCTTGTAGCCGCCGAACGCGGTGTGCGGGCTGGAGCCCGCACCGCCGCCGTTGATGTAGATCATTCCGGTGCGCAGCCGCTTGGCGATCTCGTAGGCGCGTACCGGGGACTGCGCCCAGACCCCGCCGCCGAGCCCGAACTCGCTGTCGTTGGCGAGCCGGACCGCCTCGTCGTCGTCGTCGAAGGCGATGACGACGCCGACCGGGCCGAAGAACTCCTTGCGGGCGACCGTCATCGAGTTGTCGACATCGACGAACAGCGTCGGCTCGACGAAGAACCCCTTGTCGAGATGGGCGGGCCGGCCCCCGCCGTAGGCGACCTGGGCGCCCTCGGCGCGGCCGGCGGAGATGAGGCTCTCGACCTTCGCCCGCTGGGCCGCGCTGATCAGCGGTCCCATGGTCGTGGCGGGGTCGGCCGGGTCGCCGACCGTGATGTGATCAAGGCTCTGCTTGACCAGGCCGACGAGCTCGTCGAGACGTGAGCGGTGCACCAGCGTCCGGGTCAGCAGGCTGCAGCCCTGGCCGGCGTGGGTGGTCATGCCGTTGACGATCGTCGGGACGACGAGGTCGAGGTCGACGTCGGCGGTGATGATGTTGGCGGACTTGCCGCCGAGCTCGAGTACGACCTTCTTCAGTGACGGCGCCGCCTGGGCGTAGACCAGCCGGCCCACGGTGTCGGAGCCGGTGAAGCTGACGATGTCGACCCCGGGATGGGTGGTCAGCGCCTCGCCGGCCGCTATGCCGCCGCTCACGATGTTGAGCACGCCGGGCGGCAGGCCGGCCTCGTCGGCCATCTCGCCCAGGACGAACGCCTCGAGCGGGGTGGTCGGCGCCGGCTTGAGGACGACCGTGCACCCCGCGGCCAGTGCCGGGGCCAGCTTGAGGATGTTGAGGAAGAGCGGGAAGTTGTAGGCCGAGATGAGTGCGGCGACGCCGTAGGGCTCGCGGCGCACGACCCCCTGGGCGAGCGTCGGCCCGACCGTCGGCAGCATCGCCCGCTCGAACGGGAACTGCCGCAGCACCCGCTCGGCCATATCTCTGAAGTGGTGAAGTGGGACGCTGACCTGCAGCGTGTCGGCCAGGGCACGCGTCGAGCCGGCCTCTCGGACGCTGAGTTCCTTGAGCTCGTCGACGCGCCGCTCCATCACGTCGGCCATGCGCAGCAGCACGGTGGCGCGCTCGTTGGCGCTGAGCGTCGGCCACGGGCCCTCGTCGAAGGCCCGCCGGGCGGCGGCGACGGCCCGGTCGACGTCGCTGACGGTTCCGTCGGGGACGGCGCCGATGACCTCTTCGGTCGCCGGATTGAGGACCTCGAGGACGCCGTCGCCGTCGCTGTCCCGCCATGCGCCGTCGATGTACAGCTGGTAGGTCAGCGCCGACATCGGATACCACCCTCTTAGAACACTAGAATAATTGATTGAACTATTTTAGTATGGCGGCAGTCACAGGCGAAGGCAAGCAGCTCGCGTGGGGTCGGGCCGAGGTCAGCGAGGGGCGCGGCGTCCTCGGGCACAAGGGACAGGAGCACATCCGTGGGACGCATGGACGGCAAGGTCGTCTTCATCACCGGTGCGGCGCGTGGCCAGGGTCGGGCGCACGCCGTCCGGGTCGCGGCGGAGGGAGGCGACGTCGTGGCTGTCGACCTGTGCGCCGACATCGCCTCCACGCCCTACCCGATGGCGACCCAAAACGACCTGGACGAGACGGCCCGCCTGGTCAAGGAGCGCGGCGGCCGCGTCGTCGCGCAGATCGCCGACGTCCGCGACCGGGCCGCGCTGGCCGCCGCCGTCGCCGAGGGCATCGCCCAGTTCGGCCGGTTGGACGGCGTGGTGGCCCAGGCCGGCATCTGCCCGCTCGGTACGACGGCGCCGCAGGCCTTCGTCGACGCGGTCAGCGTCGACTTCGGAGGCGTCTTCAACGCCGTCGACGTCGCCCTGCCCCACCTGCAGCCCGGGGCCTCGATCGTCGCGACGGGAAGCCTGGCCGCGTTGATCCCCGGCACATTGGACAACGCGGCCAAGGGGTCCGGCGGCCTGGGCTACGCCTGGGCCAAGCGGGCGGTGGCGTCGCTGGTCCACGACCTCGCCGTCGTCCTGGCTGGTCAGAGCATCCGGGTGAACGCCGTCCACCCGACCAACGTCAACACCGACATGCTGAACAACGACGTCATGTACCGAGCGTTCCGCCCGGACCTGGCCGAGCCCACCCTCGAGGACGTGCTGCCGTCGTTCCCGGCCATGACCGCGACAGGCGACCCGTACGTCGAGCCCGAGGACATCGCCGACGCGGTCCTCTTCCTGCTCTCCGACGAGTCCCGCTTCATCACCGGCACCCAGCTCCGCGTCGACGCGGGAGGCTACGTCAAGCTGCGGCCGCAGGTGCCCGCCTTCTGACGGCCCGCCCGACGCGTCACTCCTCGGGAGGTGCGGCCGTCCCGTCGGAAGGCGGGTCGGCCCGGCCGGGGGGGACGTAGGCGAGGAAGTCGGTCTCGCCGGGCCTCGCCGCCGCGTTCCGGTTGTTGCGCGCCAGCGCGGCGCGCAGGGCCGTCAGGCGGGCCTCGGCGGCGGCACGCCGCTCACCCGCATCCGCATCCTCTGCCGCGGCCAGCGCGGCCTCGACGGCTGCGATCTCCGCCCGCAGCCGGCCGCCCGTCTCGCCGAAGTTCAGCAGGTCGTGGTCGTCGTCCAGGGTCTGGTCGGCTCTTTCTCCATGCATCGCTCCTCGGGTGGAACGCGGGCTGTACCAGTGGCGCTATCGTGCGATGTAGTACAATAGGTTATATGATCGACAGCACAATCGAGGGGACCTGAAGGGACGCTGGATGCCACTCCAGGACTACATGCAGATCATTTCGGTCGACGATCACCTCATCGAACACCCGCGGGTCTTCGCCGATCGGCTCCCGCGGAAGTTCCTGGACGCGGGCCCGCGCATCGTCGAGGACGAGCAGCGCCGGCACGTGTGGCACATGGAGGACCAGGTCTTCCCGTACATCGGGCTGAACGCGGTCGCCGGCAAGACGCCCGAGGAGTTCGGGATGGAGCCGCTGCGCTTCGACGACATGATCCCGGGCTGCTACGACCCGGTCGAGCGGGTCAAGGACATGGACCTCGACGGGATCCAGGCCGCCTGCTGCTTCCCGTCGTTCCCCGGCTTCGGTGGCCGGGTGTTCATGCGGGCCAAGGATCCCGAACTGGGGCTGGCCTGCGTGCGGGCCTGGAACGACTTCAGCATCGACGAGTGGGCGGCGTCGGCGCCCGACCGGTTCGTGCCGCTCGCCCTGCTCCCGCTGTGGGACCTCGACCAGGCGGTGGCCGAACTGCGCCGGGTCGCGGCCAAGGGTGCCCGTACCGTCTCGTTTCCCGACAGCCCGGTCCCGCTCGGGCTGCCGTCGTTCCACGACGACCACTGGGGTCCGCTGTGGGACGTCCTCGAGGAGACCGGGATCCCGGTGAGCCTGCATTTCGGCTCGGGCAGCTTCGTGCCCGGCTTCAACTTCTCGGCCGCCGCGCTCTCGCCCAACCCGCCCGCGCCCGGCCAGGCACCCCCTGCGACGTCGTTCGCCCTCTACGCGACCAACCTGATGTGGTCGACCGTGGACCTGCTGTTCTCCGGGCAGCTGCAGAAGCACCCGGGCCTGAAGTTCATGCTGTCCGAGGGCGGTATCGGCTGGCTCCCCTACATCGCCGAGCGGACCGACTGGGTCTGGGGCCGCCACCGCTACTACCAGCCCATCGACTTCGACACCCGCCCCAGCGAGCTGCTCCGGAAGCACTTCTGGGGCTGCTACATCGACGATCGGTTCGGGCTGACCAACCGGCACGCGATCGGTGTCGACCGGATCTGCGTCGAGATCGACTACCCCCACTCGGACTCCATGTGGCCGAACAGCCGCAAGGTGATCGCCGAGTCACTCCTCGACGTGCCCGACGACGAGGCCCACAAGATCGTTGAGCTCAACGCCCGTGACGTCTTCGACTTCCCGCGTTCCTGAGCGGGCCGGAGCCCCTGCCGCGGGCCCGGCTTCCGTGGGTGCGCCTCCCACCGGCGCATCTCCTACCGGCGCGGCTTCCACCGGCGCGGCTCCCGTCACGCGGCCGCGGCCACAGCCGACGCTCGCCAGCGGCGAGTTCTGGACGTCAGGTGCGGACGGTGTGCTGCGCATCCTCCGGTGCGGGGACTGCGGGGCCTACACCCATCCGCCGCTGCCGCGCTGCCGCGTCTGCCGCGGCGGCGCGGTGACGATGGCGGCGGTCTCCGGTCGTGGGGTGGTCGCCGGGTTCACCGTCAACCACCAGCAGTGGTTACCCGATTTCCCGCCGCCGTACGTGGTGGCGGTGGTGGCGCTCGCGGAGGACGACGGCGTCCGGCTGACCACCAACATCGTCAACTGCGAGCCCGGCGACGTGCGCGTCGGCCTGGCGGTGCGGGTGCTGTTCGAGCAGGCCGACGACGTCTACCTCCCGCTGTTCGAACCGGATCCCGACCGTGCGGGCGAGATGCTCGCGGTGCCCGAGCCGCGCGAGCTGACGGCGCCCGCGAGGCCGGTGTCGCCGGCGAGGTTCGAGGAGAAGGTGGCCCTCACCGGCGTCGGCCAGTCGCGGGTGGGCCGCCGGCTGATGGTCGATCCGCTCGAGCTCACCGTCCAGGCGTGCCTGGCGGCGGTCGAGGACGCGGGGCTCACGCTCGACGAGATCGACGGGCTGTCCACCTACCCGGGCCGGGTCGGTGGGCCGGGCATGTCCGAGGGCGGGATAGCACCGCTCGCCGAGGCGTTGCAGCTGCACCCGACCTGGATCAACGGCGCGGGGGACACCCCGGGTCAGGCCGGGGCGATCATCGCGGGGATGCTGGCGGTGGCCGCGGGGCTGTGTCGCCACGTGCTGTGCTTCCGGACGGTGTGGGAGTCCTCCCACGCCGCGCTCGTCCGCGCCGGCAGGTGGGACGCGCCGGCCGGCCGGGCCACCGGCATGTTCGAGGAGCGGGCGCCGTACGGTGCCATGTCGGCCGCGAACTGGATAGCGCTCCAGGCCTCGCACTACTTCCACCGCTACGGCGGCGACCGGTCGACGCTCGGCTGGATCGCGGTCACCGCGCGCGACAATGCGAGCCGCAACCCCGAAGCCGTGTACCGCGACCCGTTCACGATCGAGGACTACCTCGCCGCGCGGCTGGTCTCGACTCCGTTCGGCCTCTACGACTGCGACGTCCCGGTGGACGGTGCCGTGGCCGTCGTCGTCTCGGCCGTCGAGACCGCCCCCGACCGCCCGCGGCCCGCGGTGCTGGTCGACGCGGTCGGCACCCAGATCCTCGAGCGGATCAGCTGGGACCAGGACACCCTCACCCACGAGCCGCAGACCCGGGGACCCGCGCGCCACCTGTGGACCCGGTCGTCACTGCGTCCCGACGACGTCGACGTCGCGCTGCTCTACGACGGCTTCACGTTCAACGCGCTGTCCTGGATCGAGGGGCTCGGCTTCTGCGAGCCCGGCGGTGCGCGCGCGTTCATCGACGAGGGCCGGGGGATCGCCCTGGACGGCCGGCTGCCGCTGAACCCGCACGGCGGCCAGCTCTCCGCCGGGCGGCTGCACGGCTTCGGCTTCGTCCGCGAGGCGATGCTCCAGCTGCGCGGCGAGGCGCGCGGGCGGCAGGTCGCGGACGCCGAAGTGGCCCTGGTCAGCACGGGCGGTGGCGCGCCGGGCAGTGCGCTGCTGCTGAGACGGGCCTGACCCGCCGTCGAGCTCCATCGCCGAGCGACCGACAGACCGGACCGATCGACCGCCCGCTTCGCGGGAGCACAGCCGGAACCGAGGAGATCCAGAGAACCATGCAGTTACCGATGCAGGGCATCCGAGTGCTCGAGGTGGCCCAGTTCACCTTCGTCCCGGCGGCGGGTGCGATCCTGGCGGACTGGGGCGCCGACGTCATCAAGGTCGAGCACGCCGTGCGCGGCGACGGCCAGCGCGGGCTCACGAACGTCCTGGGCGTCGACGCGATCGCGAAGGGCAGCAGCTTCTCGCCGATCGTCGAAGGCCCGAACCGGGGCAAGCGCAGCGTCGGGCTGGCGCTGGAGAACCCGCAGGCCCGCGAGCTCCTCGACGAGCTGGTCAGGCAGAGCGACGTCTTCCTGACCAACTTCCTGCCCGACGCGCGCGCCAAGCTGCGGATCGAGCTCGACGACGTCCGCAAGGTCAACCCGGAGATCATCTACGTGCGTGGCTCCGGCTTCGGCACCCGCGGCCCCGAGGCGGGCAAGGGTGGCTACGACATGACCGCCTTCTGGGCCCGCGCGGGCGGCGGCGCGGGAGCCACCCCGCCCGGCGCCGACCGGCTGGCCCCGATGCCCGCGGGCGGGTTCGGCGACAACATCGGCGGCATGACCATCGCCGGCGGCGTGGCGGCGGCCCTGTTCGCCCGCGCCACCACGGGGGAGACCTCGGTCGTTGACGTGTCCCTGCTGGGTGTCGGGGCCTGGGCGACGCAGTTCACCGTCAACCTGGCGCTGATGGCCGGCGGTCCGCCGCCGCGGCCGCCCGCCCCGCGGCACGGCTCGGCGCGCAACCCGCTGGTCGGCCCCTACCGCACCGCCGACGACCGGTGGCTGCTGTTCTCGATGCTGCAGCCCGGTCGCTACTGGGCGGAGTTCTGCGAGGTCGCGGGGCGGCCGGAGCTCGTCTCCGACGAGCGGTTCGACACGGTCGAGAAGCTGATGGACCGGGCGCCCGTGGCGGCCGAGATCGTCGCGGAGATCATCGGCGGGCGGACCCTCGAGGACTGGCTGGCCAGGCTCGCGCACATCGAGGGCCAGTGGGCTGTCGTCCAGGACGCCTGGGGCGTGGCCAACGACGTTTCGCTGCGGGCCAACGGCATGATCGCGACGGTCGAGGACGCCGAGGGCGTGCCCAGGGAGCTGGTGACCAGCCCCGTGCAGTTCGACGAGCAGGCGGTCGCGTTGCGCCGCGGGCCGCTGTTCGCCGAGCACACCGACGACGTCCTGCGCGATTTCGGGCTCAGCGACGAACGGCTGATCGAGCTCAAGCTGGCCGGCGCGATCACCTGATGACGGGCGCCGACGCGCGCCGCGCGCGAGCGGGTGACCTGCGCGAATGTGCACAGTGAGGCGGAGAGGAGAGGTTCGGTGCGGGTGACTATCGATATGGACAAGTGCTCCGGCCATGCGCGTTGCTACGGGACCGATCCGGACCTGTTCCAGATCGACGACAGCGGCTACGCGTTGCGCCCCGAGTTCGAGGTGCCGGCGGGGGGCGAGGACACGGCGCGCGAGGCCGCGGCCTCCTGCCCCGAGCGGGCCATCACGGCGCAATGACCCGGCGATGACCGCGTCCTTCGGCGGCCGCAGCCCGGCCGCCCACCAACCGGATCGCCATCACCCAGCGACGGAGGGAGTCCGCATGTCTGTTACCGACCCGGCGCCGAGCCGGTGCCCGGCCGTGACCTACTCACCCCACGAACAGCGTCCGGTCGGAGAGTGGACCGCCTTCTTCGACCAGCTGCGCGACGAGGCGCCGGTGGTGCGCAACACCTTCGCCAACGGCTACTACGTGCTCACCCGGTACGAGGACATCCTCAGCGCCTACCAGGACACCGACACCTTCTCGACCCAGGCGGTCACGGTCATGGAGCCGGATCCCAGCTACCGCTGGATCCCGCACATGCTCGGCGGCAACGAGCACCGGCAGTGGCGGCGGCAGCTCGGCCCGTACTTCTCGCCGCGGGCGATCGACGGGCTCGACGACCGGATCCGGGCGCGGGCGGTCGGGCTCATCGAGTCGTTCGCCGACCGCGGGTCCTGCGACGTGATCACCGACTTCTCGTTCCACTACCCGACGACGATCTTCCTCGAGCTGATGGGGCTCCCGGTCGGCGACCTCGACCGGTTCATGGCCTGGGAAGCCAACATCCTGCACTCGAACGGCTCGACGCCGGAGGAGATCGCCCACAACCGGACGACGGCGATGGCGGCGGTGTACGAGTACTTCGGCTCGGTCATCGCCGATCGCCGGCGCAGGCCCGGGGACGACCTGGTGAGCCACGCGATCGCCTTCAAGGTCGACGGCCGGCCGGTGACCGACGACGAGGTCCTCTCCTACTGCTTCTTCATGTTCATGGCGGGTCTGGACACCGTCGCGGCCGCGCTCGGCTATTCGCTCTACCACCTGGCGACCCACCCCGAGGACCGGGCGCGGATCGTGGCGGACCCGGCGCTGATCCCGTCGGCCATCGAGGAGATCCTGCGGGCCTACGCGTTCACCATCCCGGCGCGCAAGGTCACCAGGGACATCGAGGTCGCCGGCTGCCCGATCGCGGCCGGATCGATGGTGCAGCTGCCGATCAAGGCGGCGACGCGCGACGGTTCCGCCTTCGCCAGCCCCGCGGAGGTGCTCATCGACCGCAAGCCGAACAACCACATCGCCTTCGGCGCCGGCCCGCACCGCTGCCTGGGCTCGCACCTCGCGCGCCACGAGCTGGCGATCGCGCTGGAGGAGTGGCACAAGCGGATCCCCGACTACCGCCTCGCGGACGATGCCGTCATCACCGAGCTCGGCCGCAGCTCCGGCCCCGACACGGTTCCGGTCGTCTGGGCGCGCTAGCGGGCGGCGGCGGGCCAGCCGCCGGGCATGCCCGGCGGC
>NZ_SJXI01000154.1:0-2058 GCF_004337455.1 Parafrankia sp. BMG5.11
GCACCCGGGGCATCTGCCATCCGGAACCAAACCGAAAAATGAATTTTTTTCCGGAATTGAGATTTTCGGCTAGCCTAGTTTTCATGTCGGGGATGTCTACTGTATGTAGCTTCGCAGAGAGTTTAACCTTCGCCGCACCGGTGATGTGGCGCCGCCGCAATGGTCTTTTGCGCAAAGGTTGAGCATGTTCGACAATTTTCCCATGGCCGATGATGATCCTTCTCGCGTCACGGTGATCGAACTCTATAAGACTGCCGTAGAGATGGCAGACCGGGTCTCGGCGCGACGCGGGGTGGCAAATGCGTTCTTTCTGTCCATACAGACCGCACTAGTCTCCATCGGCGCATTATCATTTTCCAATCTGCGGACCCCTTGGCTGATTTCACTCGTTCTAGCCTTCGCCGGGGTAGCTATCTCGATCGTCTGGCGGCTCCAGCTCCGCAGCTATCGCGACCTTAATCGCGCCAAGTTCGCCGTGATAAATGAGATTGAGACCAGATTTCCAGTACGGCCATTCAGTGACGAGTGGAAGGTGTTGTCAGAAACTCGCGAAGATTCGTGGTGGCGGCGATACGCCGACCTTGGCACCAGCGAACGAACGGTACCTTTGGTTTTTGCTTTGCTACACATTGCAACTTTTGCAGGAAGGTTGACGATATGACGTACTTGGATACTGACGCCCAATTGATTAGGAGCCTCTTGCCCGCTGGCGCTACGCCGCCAGACGAGGCAAACGACCTCTTTGTACTCTACGCGCTTCTAATGCGAGTAAAGGCAGAGAAGGTGACTGCAGAGGACGTGCACGATGCCTGGTCTGCGTGGATGCGTGCACGCGATCCGCAACACTCGGCCCTTGTGCCGTACAAGAATCTTCCGCCCGAGGCTCGCGCGACCGACGAACCCTATGCCGAGGCCATTCGTCAAGCCTCTCTCCGTCGCAATTCATAGCAACACCTGCCTCGACAGCCAGAGCGGGAGTATCCGTTCGCACACTTGATGAAAGTTCGTATACATCACCTGGGGGGGAAATGCCTAGAATTCCAACTATTTCACGCGACAGAGATCGTAGAATTATCTTTATCTCGTACCGCCGCTCCGACTCTACGTCCTGGGCCGGACGCCTCGCCGGGGACCTTAGGCGCTATTTCGGGCACGAGATGGTCTATTTTGATACAGAATCGAACCGCTCGGGTCAAGATTATGTTACGCGGATAGAGAATTCTTTGCGGACATCGCGCGTTGTTGTCGCCGTTATTGGCCCTCGCTGGTCCGAGATTCCAAATGGTTACAGCAGATCACGTCTACACGACCAGAGCGACTGGGTTCGTCGCGAGCTGGAGTACGCCCTCCACGAGGGACCGCTTGTTTTGCCGGTTCTTGTCGGCAACGCCAATGCACCCGAGTCTAACAAATTGCCGCCAGCACTCGCGGCTATTTCGCGGATCCAGATGCAGCGACTAGCCGATGCGGACTGGAGTTACGATTTTGGCAGAATCATTGAGACGCTTGAAAAACACGGAATTATGCCGGCAAAAAATGACGAAGTTAGCGAAATATCCCTCAAGCGCCGAGCAGTTAAGGTACAGAGTCACCAACGCAAGATACAAGCGTCTCGGCGGCACTGCCTAGGAGCAGTTGAGGGGGCTGTGAAGCTTCTTGACTACCCAGATTTGCAGACCAATTTGGAGAGCGCAGAAGTTACTTTTCGCGTGCATTGGCTTCGAGTTTCAGTGAAGGTTGTAGACGCCGAATCCGGATGGTCGACTGTCGCACTTCAGTTCGAATCGATAAATACCGGTCTACTTGTAGCCGGTAGTGCCGTTGGCGCCATCAGCGGAGGAATTGGAATGTTGACATGGCCAGCACTTCGCTCCTGGGAAAGGTACTTTGCTGCCGGCTTTCTAGATAATGTTGAAAGCGTTCTGGCGGGAAGAGGGGTCATCGGAGATTCCTTCAACTTGCCAGGAGTTAATGCATTGTTGAGAAAAGTGCGAGAAGTGTAGCTTCTTGGGCCTGACTCTTTGCTCCACACGCCCCGGCTGCCTATCCCGCCCCGCC
>NZ_SJXI01000155.1:0-19684 GCF_004337455.1 Parafrankia sp. BMG5.11
ACCCACAGTCCACAGCCGGGCCGCGCTGGTTTGGAAACGTGCCAGCCCGCCGTCGTCGCGGCGCAGCGTGCCGGTGACCGTCACCTCACGTCCGCCGTGGTCCTGCGCGGTCTCCTCGATCCCCATCGTCAGTACCGGATGCGCACTGGCCTCCACGAATACGCTGACTCCGTCGTCGAGCAGCGCACGTGTGGCCTCCTGGAACCGCACCCGCTCCCGCAGGTTCTGGTACCAGTACCCCGCATCCATCGTTGTGCCGTCTACGACCTGGCCGGTCACCGTCGAATACACCGGCACTCGGCCCGCTGACGGTGACACCGCGGCAAGCCCGGCCAGGATCTTCTCCCGCACGGCTTCCACATACGGGGAATGTGAGGCGTAGTCCACCGGGATCCGCCGTATGCGCACCCCGTGCTCCTCACAGGCCGCCATGAACTCAAGCGCTGCCTCCACCTCACCGGCGACAACGGTGGACGACGGGCCATTGACTGCGGCCACCCACAGCCGGTCCCGCCACGGCTCCAGCGCTTCCTCGGTCACCGTGGCCGGGGCTGCGGCAGACAGCATCGCGCCGCCGCCGGCGATCTCCACGATCGCCGCCGACCGGGTCACCACGATCCGCACCGCGTCCTCCAACGAGAGGACCCCGGCCACACACGCCGCCGCGATCTCCCCCTGTGAATGCCCCACCACCGCGTCCGGCACCAAGCCCACCGATTCCCACAAGCGAGCCAGCCCGACCATGACGCTGAACATCACCGGCTGGAGCACGTCGACCCGGGCCACGTCCATCGCACCCGGCGCACCGGTCAGCACGTCCAGCAACGACCAGCCAGCCTGTTCCTCGACGGCCATCGAGACCCGGCCGACGACGTCCGCGAACACCGGTGAGACAGCGATCAGTTCCCGGCCCATACCCAGCCACTGCCAGCCCTGCCCCGGGAACACCAACACCACCCGGCCAGGCGTCACCGTGCCCGACACCACACCCGCGGCACCCGAACCCACGGCCACAACCTCATCCACCCCAGCCAGCAGACCCTCACACTCCTGACCGATCACCGCCACCCGATGCCGCAACGCGGAACGTCCCAGCAACGCCCTCCCCACCGCGACCGGATCCGCCCCCGACTCCCGCACAAACACCGCCAACGCCCCCGCCTGGGCGCGCAGTTCCATGTCGGAATCGGCGGACAGCGTCCATGTGGTGACATGCGGGGCGGGGAAGTCTCGGTACCAGTAGTCCTGGTGCTCCCACGGGTAACCGGGCAGCTCGACGGGCGTGCCAGCCGGCGTGGTCGGGGCTGTCGGGCGGTAACCGGCGACGAATACCTCGGCGGCCAGCAGCGCCGGCGTGAGGTCCTCCCTCAGGATGTCCACGGTGAGGTCGCACCAGGAGTCGGACTGCTCCGGCAGCCCGGCGGCCGGGGTGTCGCCGAGGCACCGTCGAAGGGCCTCGGTAGATGTCAGTCGACCGGAGGCCCAGGCTGCGGTGACGGCACCCGTGCCCTCGCCGTTCGCTTCGAACACCGCCACTCCGTACGACCGCAGTGCCTCGGTGGCGGCGGCCTGGTGACAGAAGGTCAGTGCCGCATGGAGGGGTCCGCGCGTGTCGTCGTACGGGTCGACCGGCATCCCGCCGAGCGGACCGAGGAGCAGGACGTACTCGTCCAGGGCCCGGCTGTACGCCGGGGAGGCGGCGGCCCAGCGTTCCAGCATCGCGCGGGCGGGTAGTTCGGCGCCGAACCGTAGCGCCACGGTGGCCTGCGCGCCCCGCTCGGCCTGGCCGGACCGAGTGGTGGGAACGGCCGCGCCGAAGGACGCCTCCTCCAGGGCGGCGGCGAGCGACTGGGCGTCGGAGCCCACCACCGCGAGGCGGTGCTCCAGCCAGGCCCGGCGATGGGTGGCCGTGAAGACCAGGTCGTCCAGGCGCTCGGGGACGGTGTCCAGCCGCTCGGCCATGCGGAGGGCCACGGCCGACAGCGCGGACGGCGTGGCGGCACTGACGAGCAGGACGCGCTCGTGCCGCTCGGTGTTCTGCGGCGCGGACGACCGCGCGGCGGCCGGATATTGCTCGACCAGGACATGGGCGTTGCTGCCGCTGAAGCCGAAGGCGCTCACCCCGGCGCGCGCGGGCCGGCCGTGCTCCGGCCAGGACTGCGGCTCGTGCACCAGTGCGACGGGTAGCCGGTCCCAGTCGATGCGGGTGGACGGTTTCTCGACCAGATGCGGGGGGATGGTGCCGTGTCGAAGGGCGAGGACGACCTTGAGCAGGCCCACCGCGCCTGCCGCCGCGCCGAGGTGGCCGACGTTGGCCTTCGCGGAGCCGATCAGCAGTGGGTGCTCAGGAGCGCGGTTCGAGCCGAGCGACTCGGCCAGGGAGTTGACCTCGATCGGGTCACCCAGCGGGGTGCCGGTGCCGTGAGTCTCCACGTAGTCCACTTCGTGGGGCGCCCAGCCGGCCCGGTTCATGGCCTTGCGGACCACCTCCGCCTGGGCGGCCGGGTTGGGCACGGTGAGGCCGCCGGTCGCGCCGTCCTGGTTGACGGCGCTGGCGCGCAGTACGGCATGGACCTCGTCGCCGTCGCGCGCGGCCGCAGACAGCGGCTTGAGTACGAGTACCACGGCGCCCTCACCGCAGGCGAATCCGTCGGCGCTCTCGTCGAAGGCCTTGCACCGCCCGTCCGCCGCAAGAGCGTTGCTCGCCGCCATCGAGGCCAGCAGCGGGCTCGGCGCGACGATGGCGCTGGCGCCGCCCACGACGGCGATTTCGCAGTCGCCGGTACGCAGTGCCTGGCAGGCCAGGTGCACGGCGGTCAGCGCGGAGGAGCACGCGGTGTCGACGGTCATGCTGGGGCCGCGCAGTCCGAGGATGTACGACAGGCGGCCGGCCAGGGCGGCGAAGGACGTGCCGGTGCCGTGGTAGAGGTTCAGGGTCTCGTTGTTCATGTCATTGGCGACCAGGTATTGGTAGTCCGCCATGGAGAGACCGGCGTAGACGCCGACCGGCTGGGCCTCCAGGGTGTCTGCGGGGCAGCCGGCGTGCTCCAGTGCCTCCCATGCGGCTTCGAGGAAGAGACGCTGCTGGGGGTCGAGCAGCTTGGCCTCGCGGGGGGAGATCCGGAAGAACGGCGCGTCGAACGAGGCGATGTCGTCGAGGTAGGAGCCGGGAAGGGCGGCCAGGCCATCGAGGCCGGCCCAGATCGGGTCCCTGCGCCGCTCGGCGGGGAACTCGCCGACGGTGACCGTGCGACCGCACAGTAGCTGCCAGAACTCCTGCGGAGTCGACGCGCCGGGCAGCCGGCAGCTCATGCCGATCACAGCGATGCCATCCTCCGCGAGGCCCTCCTGGGGCGCGGCTGCGGCGGAGACGGGGAGGGTGGGGGTCGTGGCGCTGGTCGGGGCCCGGGCGGGTTTCTGGGCGGCCGGACGCTCTTCCGCCGTCGGCCGCGGGACCAGTCGGGCCAAGTGGTCGGCCAGCCTGTTGACTGTCGGATGCTCGAATACGAGCGTCGTCGGCAGGGAGATACCGAGCCGTGACTCCAGCCGGGTGCGAAGGCTGATGGCCGTCGCCGAGTCGAGCCCCTGCTCGAAGAGGCCGCGCCGACGGGCCACCGGCTGGTCGGCCGTCAGGCCCAGCAGATCCCGGACGATCCCGGTGACCAGCTCGGCGAGTCGGCCGGCATCGGCGGACGCTGCCGCACGGACCGGGGCGGTGGGCGGCGTTACGGAGGCGGCGCCCGGGGCCAGGACGGTCGCCCCGGTGGGCTCGGCGTACATCTCGGAGGTCACCTGCCCGTGCTCGTCGAGCAGACTGAGCCGGATCCGGGCAGGCGCCGCGCCGGCGCCGGCGGATGGCGCGCGGGCCGGGTCGATGGCACCTTGGGCGCCGCGTTCCACGCCGGGCAGCCAGTAGCGTCCGCCGCCCCACGACGGGACGGGCAGCGTGCGGTAGCGCGTCGGGCGCCCGGTCACCGCCGACCAGGTCACCGGGACCCCCGCGGTGTGCAGCCGGGCCAGCGTCCGGTGTGCGGCGAGTGCCGACGGTGTTTTCTCGTCGAGTACCGCGATCGCGGGCGCCCGCCGGTCACGCCGCCGTTGCGCCTCGCTGAGCGTGGGCAATAGCACAGGGTGAGCGCCGATCTCGACCAGCGGGTGGTCCTGCTCGGCGAGCAGCCGGTCCAAAGCGGGCCACAGCTGTACGGGGCCGGTGAGACCGCGGACCTGGGAAGCCGCGTCGAGGAGCGTCGTGGGGTCTGCGCCGGGATCGACTGCGGACGGCATCCGGACAGCGAGGCGGAGGAGCAGCGCGGTGGCGTCCGGCAGAGACAACGCGCCGGCCACGTGCGCGGCGGCGACCTCACCAAGACCCTGTCCGAGGACAGCCGCCGGCGTGACGCCGCGAGCCTTGAGCCAGCGGGCCGTCGCCACCTGGGCGGCGAAGACCGCGGGCTGGAGAAACTCGGTGGCGCGGGGGGTGTCCGGCTGCCCGTCCGCGCGGAGTTCGGCGAGCAGCGACCAGCCGGCCTCGGCGCGGATCAGCTCCGCGACGTCGTCCAGAACCTCACGGACCTTCTCATCCTCGTCGTAGAGGTCCATGACCGTGCCCGGCCATCGGGCGTGGTGACCGGGAAAGACGAACACCGGACCGGGCGCGCTTTCGGGATCCGGGACATAGCCGGAGAAGGCCCCCTCGCCTGGCTCGTCCGGGGAGTCGAGCGCCCGCAGAAGGTGCTCACGGTCCTCGGCGACCACGACGTAGCGGTGTGACTCGTGGGTGCTGCGGGTGGCGGTCGAGGCCGCCAGATCGGCGAGGCCCGCGTCGTCGATATCCGCCGTGGACTCGCGCAGCAACGCGACCTGTTCGGTCAGGCCGGCGGCTGTGGAGGCCGAAGCCATCAGGGTGTAGGGGCCAGCGGGCCGCTCGGCAGGGGCCGGCGCGGGCGCGGGAGGCGCCTCCAGCACGACGTGCACATTCGTGCCGCTGAGCCCGAAGGCACTGACCCCGGCCCGGACCGGTCGCTCCGCTCGGGCGATGAGTGTGTTCTCCATCGGCACGGTGACCGCACCGTCGCGCCAGTTGACGCGCGGGTTGAGCCGCTCGACATACGGCTGGTGGGAGACCGTTCCCGACTGGACCACCCACACGGACTTCAGCAGACCGCCGATGCCGGCGGCGGCGTCCATGTGTCCCAGCAGCGCCTTGTGCGAACCGATCAGTAGAGGGTTGTGCTCGTCGCGTCCCTCGCCGTACACCTGGCCGATCGCGTCGACCTCGATGACGTCGCCGATCGCCGTGCCGGTGCCGTGTGCCTCGACGTAGTCGATGTCGGTGGCAGTGAGGCCGGACCGGCGCAGCGCGGTGCTCAGTAGGTCGGTCTGCGCAAGGTAGTTGGGGACGGTCAGGCCGAGGCTCATGCCGTCGTTGTTGGTGGCCGAGCCCCGGATGATCGCGTGGATCCGGTCCCGGTCGGCGAGCGCGTCGGACAGACGCTTGAGCACGATGGCGCCGGCGCCCTCGCCTCGGACTATGCCATCGGCGTCCGCGTCGAACGGGCGGCAACGGCCACTCGGGGAGATAGCGCCGACCCGGCTGAGGAAGACGCTGATGTCCGGAGTGATGAGCAGGCTGACACCGCCTGCCACAGCCATGTCGCACTCGCCTGACCGTAGATTCTGACACGCCTGGTGCACGGCGAGCAGCGAGGAGGAACAGGCCGAGTTGACCGTGCTGACCGGGCCGTTGAGGTCGAAGGAGTAGGCAAGGCGGCCGGCCGCGAAGCTGGCCTCCAGGCCGCTGACGTGGTGCCGGCCGATCTCGTCCACGCCGAGGGTGCGCGCGTGCAGCAGCTCGTAGTCTCGGGCGAGCAGGCCGAGGACGACGGCGGTCCGGGTACCGTGCCACTCTTCGCGCGCGCGACCTGAGTCCGCCATCGCCTCCCAGGCGACCTCCAGGATGAGACGCTGCTGAGGGTCGAGCAGGCCTGCCTCGCGTGGGCTGATCCCGAAGTAGAGAGCGTCGAAGCGGTCGATGTCGTCGAGGAAGGCGCCCCGCCCGGTGGAGATCCCCCCGGGTTTGCCGGCCCGGTCGGCGTGCTCGCGTCCCCACCGGTCTTCGGGCACGTCCGAGAACGCATCCGTCGCTGAGGTGAGCAGCTGGCCGAACGTGTCGAGACTTCTGACCCGACCGGGGAAGCGGCAGCCCAGGCCCACGATGGCGATGGGCTCCATCACGTCGCCGGACCGCTTTCCGTTGTCGGAATCGGTGCTCATCAGTTCCCTCCGATTAGACAAGGGCCGGAAGTAGGAGAATGCGTCGGCGCAGGGGTGTCCTCGGCGCAGAATCAACCGTCCCGCGATGCTATGAACGGCCGTCACGAGATGTCATCCCCTATCGACCCCTAAAGAAGGGTCCGCGGTGGAAACCTGGGCCGCGGCCGTTTCGAAATTTTTTAGGGGTGGGTCATGGGCGCTGGCTAAGAACCTTTCCTGGCGAAGATGGGATGATCGGTTTGCGTGCTAAACGGCCGAATGGTCGCGCCGGCACTCAGTATTCACACCGAAATCCCTACACAGCGAGGAGTCCGCAGATGCAGGGGAGAGTCGCAGTCGTGACCGGGGCCGCCGGTGGCATTGGGGCAGCGGTGATGCGTGCGCTCGCCAGGGAAGGCGCAGTGGTCGCCGCCGTCGACCTCACGGCTGGGGGACTGGAGGTGCGGGTGAAGGCGCTGGACGCCGATGGGCTGACCGCCCATGCATTCCCGGCCGACGTCTCCGACCCCGAGCAGGTACGCGAGGTCGTCCGGGAGGTGGAGCGGCGGCTCGGGGGGGTGGACTATCTGGTCAACGCGGCCGGTGTGTTGCGTTCGGCTGCTGTCGGCGCGACCACGGTCGGCGACTGGAGCGATACCTTCGCGGTGAACGCGACCGGTGTTTTCCTGATGTCCCAGGCGGTCGTGGCAGGCATGGTCGCCCGTGCCTCGGGCTCCATCGTCACTGTCGCCTCCAACGCCGCCGGCACCGCCCGCACCGGGATGGCGGCCTACGCGGCGTCCAAGGCGGCGGCGTTGGCGTTCACCAAGTGCCTTGGCCTCGAGGTCGGCCGGTACGGCGTGCGCTGCAACGTGGTGAGCCCCGGCTCGACCGACACCGCGATGCTGCGCACCCTCTGGGCCGGCGCCGATGGCGTTCAGGACGCCATCGGCGGGAGCCCGTCGGCGTACAAGGTCGGCATTCCGCTCCAGAAGATCGCCCGGCCTGAGGACATCGCGGACGTTGTGCTCTTCCTGCTCTCGGATGCGGCCGGGCACGTCACCCTGCAGAACCTCACCGTCGACGGAGGCGCAACCCTCGGAATCTAACGCTCTGTCCGAACACGAAAATGGCCGCCCCGCACTCACGGGGCGGCCATTTTCATTTGTCACCCGGACCGTTCAGTCGGAGTTTTTGTTGCCCTGGCCGAAGCCAACTGTGTGCTTCCCCGAGTCTGCCACTGATGTTTCCAGGGGGATGTAGGGGACGGCCCGCGGTGCGGCGGCACGGTACCGTCTCCAGTCCGCCCGGGCCGGTGCGGCATGCGCGCCGGAGCCGGTCAGGACGCCCGACACGGCGTCGAGCACCGCCGCGACGGGTGCCGGATGCAGACCCCACGTCGCGAGTTCAGCAACGCCGTCCCTGTCCGCCTCCGACCACGGCCCGTGGGCTACGCTCACCGTCGCCAGTCCGGCCGCCCGCCGGTGGCGCGCCAGTGCGTCGGCGTACTCGGCGGCCGCCGTGGCAACCGCTGTGCCCGCCCGGCCGGGCAGGGTGGCGAGCGGCGAACACAAGATGAGGAAGTCCAGCTCACCGGCCTGCTGTTGGAGTAGCCGAGGAACGACCACGGCTTGCTCCAGCGCCCGTTCGAACCTCGCCGGGTCCCAGCCGGCAAGGGGCAGTTCCGGCGCCGGCGCCGGTAGGTGCACGATGCCCCGCACAGTGGGCCCGTCCCCCGCTAGCATCGCCGCGACCTCGGCCGGGTCGTCGGCTGTCCGCGACACCGAGCCGGCTCCGCGCGCGGCCAGCCAGCTGGCCGCCGCGACTGCCTCCGGGCCCTCCCCAACGACGAGGTAGGCGGCGTCCTGGCGGATGGCCGATCCGGCGGTCCGCTTGGAGCACCCGCCGTCGGCAAGCGTCTGCTCCCGCAGCCGCCCTTCGTACCAGCGGCCGCCGCGCAACGACAGCCGGCCGGAGCCGGCGAGTTGCGCGGCCCGCCCCAGGACCTCGCCGGCATCCGGCAATGCATCGGCGGCGTCCATCGTGACCGACACGCAGCTCAGCTCGGAGTGCTCCCAAGCGGCGGTCCTCGCCAGTGCGGCGATGAGCCCTCCGTAGGGGTCCGGAGTGCCGGACTCAGCGGTGGAACAGACCACGAGGGCTCGCCGCTCCGTCGCGCAGGAACGCAGGAAGCCGCGCACCACGGAGAACCCCTGCCCAGCCGTGCCGTCGTCGTGGAGCAGCAGCCCGGCCACGGCGGTGCCACGCCTCGCCAGCTCTTTGCAGACCTGCTCGAACGGTTCCTCCGCGCCAGTGTCCAACGCCAGCACACCGTCCTCGACGTCGGCAAGCTCCCCGGCGGGTGCCAGTGCGAAGGCGGGCACACCGGCCAGGGCGAGCTGTTCGCGCCAGCGTCCGGCGAGAGTGGCGTCGGCGCTGTGGATCAGCCAGCTGCCGTCCCGGGCACCCGGTACGGCGGTGCGCAGGGGGCCCGGCACGGGCTGCCAGCGGAGCTCGTGCGAACGCAACTCGACGGCGGCGGTCGGTGGCTCCTCCTCGCGGGCCGGGCGCAGTCGCAGCCCCTCGGCCACCAGCAGCGGCTCGTCCTGCTCCGAGGTCAGCTTGAGCGTCACCGAACCGTCCTCGCACCCGTACGCCCGCACCCGGACGGTGCCGGGTAGCGGGCCGTGCACGGTGAGCCGGTCGATCGACCTGACGGTGCGCAGCCCCGGCGCTGCGTCGTCGGCGGCCAGCGTGGTGATCCGGAAGGCTGCCT
This sequence comes from Parafrankia sp. BMG5.11, assembly GCF_004337455.1. Lineage (NCBI taxonomy): Bacteria > Bacillati > Actinomycetota > Actinomycetes > Frankiales > Frankiaceae > Parafrankia > Parafrankia sp. BMG5.11. Next base: position 9,029 of record NZ_SJXI01000155.1, read on the forward strand.
CCAGCAGCACGGGGGACAGCTGCCACGGACCGGCCGCTCCGGTGCCGGCACGCTCCATTACTGCTTCGGCGTATCCGGCAGTGGCGTACAGAGCGGTCACACGGCCCGCGGCCGTGTCGTCCTGCACGCCCAGCTGCCACAGCTGCCGCCGCCACTGCTCGGCGGAGTACTCCTCGGGCCGCGCCGCCGTGCCCTGCAGGGCACGGCCAGCTATGCCACCTGGTTCGGCATCTGGACCGCCAACGAGGGCGGTGAACGATGGCCGCCACGCTTCACCGGCGCGGATGAAGCCCCTGATCCGCTCACCGTCGTTCCGCTGTTCCCTAACGGTCTGCAGGGCGAGTGACCCGCCATCGCCGAGGAGCTCCGGCACACCGTGCAGCCGCACCTCGCGCAGGGTGTGCGGAGCGTCCTGCGACGCGCGGCTGTGATAGGCCGCCGCCAGCGCCCAGTCGATGAGGGCCGCAGGGGAGAGCAGCGCGGTGCCGTGCACCCTCGGCAGCGCCGCCGAGGCCGGGGCGCCGTCGGCGATCGACCCGCCGAACCATCGGTCGCCCCCGGTGGCCAGGTCGATCGGAGTGCCGAGCAGCGGGTGGGCGGAGGTCTGGGGCGGGGGCTGCGGGACAGCGCCGTCGGGCGGGAGCAGCCAGTGCCGCCGGCGCTGGAAGGGATATGTGGGCAGATCCACCCGCCGGGCAGAGTGTCCCTCAAGGGCAAGTTTCCAGTTTACGGGGACTCCGTCGGTATACAGCGCCGCGAGAGCGGACAGCAGCGCACGTGCTGCACCGCCCGGGCCGTCGACCCCGGCGAGCAGGCTGACGGGGAGAATGGTGCGTCCCGGGTCGCCGAAGCCCGTGGCAGCCCGGCCCGCCAGCGGAGCGAGCGCAGCTTCCGCGCCCAGGTCGACGAACCGGGTCACCTCCTGGGCGAGTAACCGCCGGGCGGCGTCGAGGAAGCGGCCAGGCAGCCGGATGCGCCCGGCCCAGAACACCGCGTCACCTAGGCACTCCAGCGATATGGCCTGCCCGTCACTGCCTGAGACCAGTGGGACTTGCGGCTCGGTCGGGGAAAGCCCGGCGACTGTTCGCCGCAGCGCCGCGGAGGCGAGGGGCTCGGTGTCTGCCGGATGAACGACCCGGGCGGCCTTGAGCGTAAGCACGCTGCGGCCCTGGGCGCGCCAGCGTTCGGCGAGCCCGGCGACGGCGTCCGGGCGTCCGGTGATGACGGTGGCGCCCGGCTCGTCCACGGCGGCTACGATGGCGTTGCCGCCGGTCAACTCCGGCTCATGGCGCAGCTCGTCCTCCCGGGCCTGGATCCACACTGACGCGAGATCCGCCGTCGCCGCCTCGCCGGTCTCCTGCTCCAGGATGACTGCCAGTGCGCAGGAGTCGGTAAGGGAGAGCGCCCCGGCGGCGTGCGCGGCGGCGACTTCGCCGAGGCCCAGCCCGGTCATGTACCGCGGCTCCACACCGAAGGCCGCCACAAGCCGGTGCAGGGCGAGCTGCAGCGCGAACCCGGCGAGCCGGGCCGAGGACAGCGAGACGTACGGCCGGTCGGCGTCGAGCAGCGCGGCGTGCACCGATCCGTCCAGTTGTTCGCAGACCTCGTTCAGCTCACGGGCGAACAACGGGAACGCCTCGTACAACCCCCGCGCGACGCCGGGCCGCGGTGGTGCGTCGCCAGTGAACAGTAGTGCCGTGAGTCCGCGCGGGTCGGCGCTGCCCTGAGCCACGCCGTCCCCGCCTCGGTCGGACGCCAGCCCATCGAGATGCGCCAGCAGCTCCCCGCGATCGCCGCCGACAAGGACAGCGCGGTGCCGGAAAGAGGGACGGTCGCGGGACAGGGCGGCTGCGATGTCCCGGAGGTCCGCGTCGGCGACCATCTCGCGCAGCCGGGCTGCCAGCTCACGCAGCGCCGTCGGCGTCCTCGCGGACAGCGGCCAGGCCACCGGGGTGGAGGGGGAGGGGAGCCGCTCTTCGGCGTCTTCGGCGGGCGGCTCCTCCAGGATCAGATGCGCGTTCGTCCCGCTGAGCGTCAGGCAGGACACGGCGGCCCGGCGCACCCGTTCACCCGCCGGCCAGGCGCAGGGCTCGGTGGCCAGCGTGACCGTGCCCGCTGACCAGTCGGCGTGCGGGGTGGGGGCATCCACGTGCAGGGTCGCCGGTACGCGCTCGTGCTGCAGCGCCATCACCAGCTTGGTGATGCCGGCGATCGCGCCGACCGTCTGGGTGTGCCCGATGTTGGACTTTACCGAGCCGAGCAGCACGGGTCGCTCGGGTGAATGCTCGCTGCCGTAGATCGTGATGACGGAACTGGCCTCGACTCCGTCGCCGAGTACCGCGCCGACGCCGTGGCCCTCGACCACGTCGACGCTCCCGGCGGACAGCCGGGCGTCGGCCAGTGCCTGGCGGATGACACGCTGCTGGGCCTGGCCGCGAGGGGCGGACATGCCGTTGGTGGCACCGTCCTGGTTGATTGCCGAACCGCGGATGACGGCGAGCACTGGATGGCCGTTGCGGCGCGCGTCCGACAGCCGCTCCAGCAGCAGCATCCCGGCACCCTCAGACAGGCTTACCCCGTCCGCGGCAGCGGCGAACGACCGGGAACGACCATCCGAGGACAGCCTGCCCGTCCGGCGGAACTCCAGCAGCAGAGTGGGAAGCGACATCACCGCGGCCCCACCGGCCAGGGCCAGGGTGCACTCGTTGTTGCGCAGCGCCTTGCAGGCCAGGTGGACCGCCACCAGTGAGGACGTGCACTGGGTGTCCACGGTGACGGCCGCGCCCAACAGGCCCATCAGGTAGGCGATCCGGCCTGAACCGGCGCCCACCGAATTGCCGAAGCCGATGTAGTCCTGGACGTCCGGGCCCGGGGGCTCGCGTAGCAGCAACGGGTAGCCGGCGAACTGCAGTCCCGCGTACACGGCCGTGCGGGTCTCCCTGGCGGACACCGGGTCGATGCCGGCTCGCTCGAACGCCTCCCACGAGGTCTCCAGAAGCAGCCGTTGCTGCGGGTCCGTAGCGAGAGCCTCGGCCCGGTCCATGCCGAAGAACTCGGCGTCGAACCGGTCTGCGTCGTGGAGGAATCCGCCGCGCAGACCTGGCATGGCGCCAGCGAGGTTCCAGCCACGGTTATCCGGCAGGCCGGAGATCACGTCCTCGGCTCCGTCGACCAGCCGCCACAGGTCCTCCGGCGAGCGCACGCCGCCGGGGAAACGGCAGCCGATCCCGATGATCGCCACGGGCTCCCGGTTCTTTGCCTCCTCGGCTGCCAGCCGTCCGCGCGTCTGCTGCAGCTCGGCTGTGGCCTTCCTCAGATACCTCTGAAGTTTCTCTTCGTCCGCCATCCGACGGTCGGCTCCTTAGAACAAGATGGCCCCCGGCCGATGCCGCTACTCGGGGCGCGCACCGGCTGTCGACTGCCGGGGCCGGTAGGGGGTGCGTGGTACGGGGTCGGGTCACAGCTCCGAAAGGGGCGTCAAATAGCAGTCCTGGATGTCGTATAGCTTCCACTCGCCGTTGACCCCGACGAAGGCCTCCAACTTGAAGTGGCGCTCGTCGATGGGGGTGTAGGAGTCCTTGGACCGGGTGCGCACGCCCACCTCGCCCAGCACGTGCTCACCGATGAACTCCAGATGACCGCCGTGCCAACCGCTCGATGTTGAGACACCGAGCGTTCCCAGGGTGTCCACGTAGTACGATTCGAAGCGCTGGTCGACCTCGTTCCAACCGATGATCCACTTTCCCTCGAGTTTCGGCGAGCCGTCGGCGTAGGTCGCCTTGAGATCCATCTGGTAATAGTGCCCGTCCATGATCGGCAGGGTCAGCGCCACCATCCTCACGCCGGTGTCGAAGGAGACGGTCATCCTGCCGAGCAGGAAGTCCAGCTCCTTCATGCGCGGCGAGACACCCGTGTCCTTTTTGACGGGCCGGGCGGTCGGGCGGTGGTTGTCCAGGTAGTCGGCCACCTTCTGGTCGTCGGCCGTCTGTATTTTCTCCGTCATCGCTGTCTCCTCTTCTCTTTGTTCCAGGGGTGGTACGGCGGTGCGGAAGTGCCGCAGACCGGGGCGCGGTGGCGGGTCGTTCAGGCTCCGGGTCCGGCGGCGAGGTCGCGTACCACCGAGGCAATAGTGCGTACGCTCTTCAGATCCCGCGCGTTGACGCGCGATGGCGGGACCTTGACGCCCAGCTCGTCGTGGACGTAGTTGAGGAGCAGCACGGTGTTAAGGGAGTTGAGCACCCCCCAGGCGAGCAACGGGGTGTCCTCCTCCAGCTCGCCCTTCGGGTCACCGTCCAGGAACCGGTCCCGGATGAAGTCGGTGATACTCCGGGTGACGTCGTCGGTCCCGGTCATGCGGTCGGTCATCTGACATTCCTTCCGATGCGGTGCGAGGTCACTGAAGCCCGGCGGCAAGGGCGGCGCGGTCGGCCTTGCCATTGCGGGTACGCGGCAGCTCTGCTGCGGTACGGAACTCGTCGGCAACCATGTATCGCGGCAGGCGCTGCGCGCAGTGCCGGCGCAGCTCCAGCACGCCGACGTCCCGGCCCCTCTCCAACACCACGAAGGCCACCAGACGGACCTCGATCCCGCTGCCCACCACGACGGCGACAGCCTCGGCCACGGAGGGATGCGCGGTCAGCGCTGCCTCGACGTCGCCCAGCTCGATCCGGTGACCGCGGACCTTCACCATGTGATCGTGCCGGCCCACGTAGTCGAAGAGCCCGGTATCCAGGACCCGCACCACGTCCCCGGTGGGGTACGGCCCCCGGTGAGGCGTGCAGCCCCAGTAGCCCAGCATCACCGTCGGGCCGTCCGCGACCAGTTCGCCCTCCTCGCCGGGACCGCAGACTCCGCCGTCGGGCCGTTGTGCCCAGACCCGGTCACTGGAGCAGGCGGCGCCGATCGGCACCGGCCGGTCGCGGTCCAGGTCCCACGGCCGGACCTCGTGGAAGGTGCAGACGTTGGTCTCGGTGGGGCCGTAAAGGTTGAGCAGCCGGGCCCGCGTCCACGCTGCCAGGGCACGCACCGAGGCGATGGGGAACGGCTCTCCGGCGAAGAGCACCGCACGCAGCCCTGCCGGCGGCCGCCGTTCGAGAAGCCCTCCCTCACGCATCATCAGCGTGAGCGCGGAGGGTACGGAGTACCAGACGGTGATCTCCTGGCTGTGCAGGAACTCGACCAACTGCTCGGGTGCATAGGCGAGTTCCGCGGCGACCAGGTGAACGGACGCGCCTGCGGAGAAAGCCGCGTACAGGTCGAGGACCGACAGGTCGAAGTTGAGCGGCGCATGGTTGGAGAACCGGTCCTCGGGCCCTGGGGAGAGTTCCTCGACCGCCCAGTCGATGAAGGCCAGCGCGTTTCGGTGGCTGATGCACACGCCCTTCGGCATGCCCGTCGACCCGGAGGTGTAGAGGATGTAAGCCAGATCGTCCGGATCGGTCGGCTCGTCGATCTGGGCGTCCGTCGGCTCGTCCGTGCCGTCCTGCTCCGCGGCCAGCTCGGCGATGGTGACCGCGCCGTTGAGTAATGGGCCTAGCGACCCGGTGCGTTCCTCGGTGGTCAACACCACCCTGGCCGCGCAGTCGCGGGCCAACACCGCGACCCGGTGCTCCGGTGCCGAGCCGTCGGCGGGCACATAGGCGGCGCCAAGTCGCAGCACGGCCTGCATCGCCGTGATCATCGCGGCCGACTTGTCCGCCCAGATCACCACACGATCGCCGCGGACCACGCCGAGTGCCCGCAGCCGGCGGGCGAGCTGGTCGGCCCCAGAGTCGAGCTCCCGGTAGGTCAGCTCGCAGTCCGCCGCCACGACGGCCGTCCGGTCACCGTGTGTCTTCGCCGCGTCGATAACGAGTCGATGGAGTGTCACAGTCCCAGGTCCTTCGCGATGAGCTCACGCTGGATCTCTGTGGTGCCGGAGAACAGCGTGCTGGGCACCGAGTCGCGCAGTTGATCCTCGGCGCCGCCGACCAGATAACCGCGGCCGCCGAAGATCTGTACGGCGTCGGTGGAGTTCGCCACGGCCGCCTCGGAGACCGCGATCTTCGACAGGGCGACCGCGGCCACGTGATCACGGCCCTCGTCCATCAACCAGCAGGCGCGGTACAGCAGCAACTGGGCGCTCTCCAGCCGCTGACGCATACCGGCGATCTTGTGGGAGACGCCCTGGAACTCGCCGATACGGCGCCCGAACTGCCGCCGCCGCGAGGCGTGTTCGACGACCTGCTGAAGCTGGCGCTCCATCATGCCGAGGTAGATCGCGAACAGGCAGGCGCGCTCCCAGACCATGGAGTGCTGGAAGATGGCCGAGCCCTGTCCCTCCTCGCCGAGCAGGTACTCCTCGGGAACCGGACACGCCTCGAAGTGCACCCGGCCGGCCAGACAGCCCGTCAGACCCATCTTGAGTAGCGGCGGCCCTAGGGAGACCCCCGGCAGGTCGCTCGGCAGCGCGAAGGCCGACACTCCCAGATACCCGGCGTCCGGGTCGCTCACCGCGTAGGTGACCACCACGTCAGCGACCGGCGCGTTGCTGGCCCACGACTTCTCGCCGTCGAGGACGAAACCAGAACCGGAACGCCGGGCGACCGTCCGCATCGCGCTGACATCCGAGCCGGCGCCGTCCTCCGTCATCGCGTTGGCGGCGATGAACTCACCGGAGGCCAGCCGTGCCAGCAGCTCGCCGCGTGCCTTCTCCGACACGAAGTCCCGCACCGGCACGGCGCAGGCCAGCAGATGCGCCGCCACCGCGAACGCCAGACCGGTATCCGCGCAGCCGCGGCCGAGTGCCTGAAGACATAGCGAGGTGTCCAGCGCGCCCAGACCGCCGCCGCCCACGTCGCGCGGCAGACAGAGGCCGGTCAGCCCTAGCTGGCCAGCCTCCCTGAACGCCGCACGCGTGGTGTCGGGATCGTCCGCGCACTCAAGCCTCTGGCCCCAGCGTGCACGCACTTCGTCGAAGATGCTGTCGCAGCGATCGCGCTGCTCGGGAGAGAGTCCAAAATCCATGGGCGATTGGAACCTCATCGTGAAGAGTCTCATTCACCGGAGCCCGGACGGGCGGCCGGAGAGAACCAGGCGGATAGTCAGGAATTTGGCGGCCGCTCTTCCGAATGAGCGTCGTCACGCCTGGTCAGATTAGACAGGGACTTTCCGGGTGTCACCCCCTTCGGGCCCCTATCCCTGCCGAGCGACCTGCGTCGCCGCCAAACCGCGCACCCAGTAAGGGGTGTTCGGATCGAGCTGGTCGCCGGCCGATCCGCCTGTTCCTGCATGTTAGGGGTTTCCCGGTCGACCGGAGCAGTCCCATCATAGGGTCGCGTTCGGGCCGTCTAGCATCTCGATATCTCAACGGCTGAATCCAACGATCGCCGAGTTTTTCGCCAGGTCCGATCCGTCCACCGCAGAAGGGGAGAATCAGCATGCATCCGTTGACCGACTCCTACTCTCTTTCGCGGGGAAGCGGTCCACGGGGAATAGGGCAGGTCAGCGGCCCGCCGGGGCCTCGTCACCGCCAGGGACCCGGATGAACACCCACCCCTGCTGGTCGAGGCGGTGTACGCCGCCGCATATCCCGTGATCTGGCTCACCGATCCCATACACGGCAACACCATGACCACGCCCGGCGGGCCGCACCTGGAGGTCACCCCCGACGCGGTCACCGAGTGCGTCGCCGGCAGTAGCTACCAGGATCAGCTCGCGGAGAAGGACTCGACCTTCTGCGACCACGCCCCCCGAGCAGGCCGTGTCCGTCGCCGCCTCCTGGATCGCGTAGAACCCGTCACGCACCCGACCCACCAGCCGAGGAAGACGATGCCAGGGATACCCCCGATTACCCCCTACTTCATGCCGACCCGGGACCAGTTGCCCGCCAACACCGCGGACTGGACGGTGGATCCCGCCCGCGCCGTTCTGCTCATCCACGACATGCAGCGCTACTTCCTGCGGGCCTTCCCCGATGGGGGCTGTCGCGACACGCTGGTCGCCAATGCGGTACGCCTGCGCCGTCGTTGCGCCGAGCTGGACGTGCAGGTCGCATACACAGCCCAGCCCGGCGGCATGTCCGAGGAACAGCGCGGCCTCCTCAAGGACTTCTGGGGCGCCGGCATGTCCGTGCGCCCCGACGACCGCCTGGTCGACGAACGCCTCGCTCCGACCGGCGGCGACTGGACCCTCGTCAAGTGGCGCTACAGCGCCTTCTTCCGCTCCGAGCTGCTCGAGCGCCTGCGCGCCGAGGGCCGCGATCAGCTCATCCTGTGCGGCGTCTACGCCCACGTCGGCGTGCTGGTTACGGCTATCGAGGCTTACTCGTATGACATCCAGCCCTTCCTGGCCGCCGACGCCGTGGCCGACTTCTCCGCCGAGTACCACCACCAGGCCCTGCAATACGCGGCCGGGCGCTGCGCCATGGTCCGTACCACCGACGACCTCCTGGCTGAACTCGTCGGCCACGCCGGCCAGTCCGACGGCAGGGAGAGCATTCGGTGACGAATTCGACTGAGGGCACGCACACGGAAGCCGGCACCGCCAAGGAGTTGCTCGGCCGGGTGCTCGCGAACGAGCAGCGGGCTTTCGCGCTGCTTTACCGCCCCGACGCCTCCGGGCACGACGGGATCGACCTACTGGTCGGCGAGGTCTCCACACACGCCACCCTCGCCGAACTCCCCCTTCCCATCACGCCGTCCGCCCCCGGCACGGCCACGGCTGACCTGTTCGTGCTGATCCCCTACCGGCAGATCGCCGAACGCGGCTTCGAGTGCGTCGATGACGGTTCACCGCTCGTCGCGATGAACGTCACCGGCCAGGCCGTACTTCCCGTCGCCACCTTCCTCGACCACGTCGCGGACATGCCGATCCAGGTCACTGGCGGCGGCTTCGACACCGACGACGACGCCTACGCGGAGATTGTCCGCCGGATCATCACCACCGAGATCGGGGAAGGCGAGGGCGCCAACTTCGTCATCCGGCGCTCCTTCGTCGCCGACATCACCGACTTCGAACCCCGCACCGCACTCGTCCTCTTCCGCCGGCTGCTCCAGCGTGAGTCGGGCACCTATTGGACCTTCGTCGTGCACACTGGCGAGCGGACCTTCGTCGGCGTCACACCCGAACGCCACATCACCCTCGACGACGGCGTCGCGGTGATGAATCCCATCAGCGGCACCTACCGCTACCCTCCGGCCGGCCCCACCCTCGACGGGATCAAGAGGTTCATCGTCGATCGCAAGGAGACCGACGAGCTCCACATGGTGCTCGACGAGGAACTGAAGATGATGGCCCGCGTCTGCGACACCGGCGGCCGAGTCTCGGGCCCCCACCTGCGCGAGATGGCACGGCTGGCGCACACCGAGTACTTCATCGAGGGCCGCAGCAGCCGGGACGCGCGGGAGATCCTGCGCGAGACCATGTTCGCCCCGACCGTCACCGGCAGCCCTCTGGAGAGCGCCTGCCGGGTGATCCGTCGGCACGAACCAGAGGGCCGCGGCTACTACAGCGGGGTGGCCGCTCTCCTCGGCCACGACCACCGCGGCAAGCCCTCTCTCGATTCGGCCATCCTCATCCGTACCGCGGATATCGACCCGGCCGGCCGGCTCAGCATCGGCGCCGGCGCGACTCTGGTGCGCCACTCCGATCCGGCCGCCGAGGTCGCTGAGACCTGGGCCAAGGCGTCTGGACTGCTGTCGGCCCTGATGACGGACACATCCCGCCGCTTCGCGGACCACCCCGAGGTCTCGGGCGCCCTGGCCGACCGCAGCGGGACCATCGCGGCCTTCTGGCAGGCCGATAACCGAGACTACGACCGCCCGGACCCCGAGCTCGGCGGCCGGCGCGTCCTCGTCATCGACGCGGAGGACGCCTTTACCGAGATGATTAAACAGCAGCTCAGGTCGATCGGACTGTCCGTCACCGTGCGCCGCTTCGACGAACCGTACGGCTTCGACGGCTTCGACCTCGTCATCATGGGCCCCGGCCCAGGAGACCCCCGGGACGACGAGAATCCCAAGATTTCCCGCCTGCGCTCGGTCGTCCGCACCCTGCTCGCCGAACAGCGGCCCTTCCTCGCAGTCTGCCTGAGCCACCAAGTACTCAGCCGCGAACTCGGTCTGTCGCTAGCCCCGTGCGCCGTGCTCAACCAAGGCATCCAGAAGGAGATCGACCTGTTCGGGCGGACCGAACGTGTCGGCTTCTACAACAGCTTCACCGCCCTCAGCCGGGAAGACAAGGCCGACTGCCCTGGCGTCGGCATTGTCGAGATCGGTCGGGACGCCTATACCGGCGAGGTACATGCGCTGCGGGGGCCACGCTTCGGCTCGATCCAGTTCCACGCCGAGTCGGTGCTAACCCAGGATGGCGTGCGGATCCTCGGCACCCTCGCGAAGCGGGTGCTGGCGGTTTAGACGCCTCCCTCTACCGCTCTGTACGCGGCGCGCCATCGACCGGGCACCGATTCTCAGGATCTTCGAAAGGCTGGACTGATCTCCATGGCGGACGAGCAGAAGACCGTTGAATACCTTCGGCGTGTGACTGCGGACCTGCACAAGACGCGCCGACGTCTACATGAGGTCGAGTCGAGCGTGCTGGAGCCGGTTGCGGTGGTTGGTATGGGGTGTCGCTTTCCGGGGGGTGTGTGTTCCGCGGAGGGGTTGTGGGATTTGGTTG